>JBOGDL010000238.1:0-23192 GCA_050701815.1 Micromonosporaceae bacterium
GAACAACGCGCCGGGCGCGAGCAACGGCGCCGGGGCGATCACGGCCGCGCTGTTCCTGCGGGAGTTCGCGGGTGATCTGCGGGACCGCTGGGCGCACATCGACATGTCGGCGACGTCCTGGTCTGACAGCGCGGACAAGGAGTTGGCCAAGCACGCGACCGGGTGGGGGGTCCGGACCCTGGTTCGTTGGTTGGAGCGCAACGCCGACTAGCCCCTGAGAGCAGAGCGCGGCTCGGGGCTTGTCCTGCCGGTGAGGGCTCAGCCTGACGGCGGGTTCTTGACCGCGGCCAGCAGGCCGTCGCCAACCGGCAGCAGCGCGGTGGTCCACTCCTCGGTGTCACGTAGGGACTTGACCACTTCACGCAGCGCCACGGACTCGGGATCGCGGGCAGCCGGATCCACCACCTTGCCGCCCCACAAGGTGTTATCCAGGGCCAGCACACCCCCCGGACGCAGCAGCCGGTACGCCTCGGCGAGGAATTGCGCGTACTGCGTCTTCTCCGCGTCCACAAACACCAGGTCGTACGCGCCGTCGGCGAGCCGCGGAAGCACCTGCAGCGCCTGCCCGGTGATCAGCCGGGTGCGGGAGAGCGCGTAGCCCGCCTCAGTGAACGCCTGCTTCGCCATCCGCTGATGCTCGGACTCGATGTCGATCGTGGTGAGCACTCCGTCACGGCGCATTCCGCGCAGCAACCACAGCCCGCTGACGCCGACTCCGGTGCCCACTTCGACCACTGCCTTGGCTGAGATGGCCGCGGCCAGCAGTCGTAACGTGGCGCCCCCGCCGGGCTGGATCGGCGTTGCCCCCACCTCCGCGGCCCGTGCCCGAGCCTTCGCCAGGATGTGGTCCTCGGCAATGTACGACTCGGTGAACTCACGCACCGTCGGGGGCAGTGTCAACCTGTCGATGACGCACCTCCCTCGGGTCGAGTCTATGGACGTCGGGGCGCCTGCAGCCGTAGCGACCCGCGTGGTGCGTGTCCGCCGTGACCTGGGCGCCGCGGCCAGGGGGCGAGTTGTTCCCGAGCCGCGTGGCTGTGCTTGTCAGTGTGTCGACGCTGGCAAGACTCGGCTGGACGGGCGGGTGCGAAGGCGTGGGATGCTGGGTACCAATGGCAGGAACCAGGAGGTGTCGTAGAGCGTGACCGACCGTCGCGACCCCAACGGGGCGCCGGCCAGCGGACAGCTGTACCTGGGTGCGGCTGCTCCGGGTTCAGCACTGGCCTCACAGGCTCCAAATCCTGGCGTACACCCTCAAAACCCCACGTCTCGGTCGGGGAGTGTGCCCGCTCAGCCAACGGGGCCACGGCCAGACAGTCCGTTCCAAGCAGCCACGCCGGGGGCTTTTCAGGGCGCCGGGTCCAGCCCCGCCCAGCCGGGCGCCGGGGCGGCCTCGCCCTGGTGGACCGACGCCTTGCACGACCCCTGGCGAGACCCGGGCGCCAGGGCCGCCGTGACGGTGCCGGGCGAGCCGGCAGACCCGGGGCCGCCTTTGGAGCCGGTCGCGGAGCCTTCCGCGCCCTCGGGCAACCCGGCGCTGCGCACGGTGTTCTTCGTCGCCATGGTGACGGCGTTGCTCGCCGGCGCCCTGGGTGGGGCACTGGGCTACTTCGCAGCCGCGAACAACTCTGCCACCGCTCCCGGAGTCGGCGCCGCGCCGCTGGCCAAGCGGCCCCCGGACTCCGTGGCGGGCGTGGTGAAGGAGACCATGCCAAGCCTGGTCACGGTGCTGGTGCGCAGCGGCAGCAAAGGCGGAAACGGGTCCGGCTTCGTGGTTTCCGACGATGGCTACATCGTGACCAACGCCCATGTGGCGACCGGGGCCGGTGCGGACGCGGACATCCGAGTGCGGTTCCACGACGGCACGACCGCGGCCGCGAAATTTGTGGCCAGCGCCACCGCGTCGGACATCGCGGTGCTGAAGGTGGATCGGGATGGCCTCAAGCCAGTGACCTTCGGAGACTCGGAGCAGGTTGCGGTGGGCGACCCGGTGATCGCGGTCGGCGCCCCGCTGGGGTTGCAGGACACGGTCACCACCGGGGTGGTGAGCGCGCTGGATCGTCCGGTGACCGAGGACGAGGAGAACCCGTCAGACGCGTTCGCGGCGATCCAGACCGACGCCGCCATCAACCCCGGGAACTCCGGTGGCGCGTTGCTGGACGGCGCCGGCCGCGTGATCGGCGTCAACACCGCCATCTACACCCTGAAGTCGGGGGCGGACGGCGCAGGCAGCATCGGTCTGGGCTTCGCGATCCCGATCAACCACGCCAAGCGGGTGGCATCCGAGATCATCAAGAGCGGCAGCGCGAGGGAGACGGTGCTCGGCGTCGAAGTCGACCCTGGCTACCAGAATCTGGACGGCGGGGTGAAGCTGAAGAGCGTGGAGTCCGGTGGCCCGGCTGACAAGGCGGGGCTGCGCGCGGGTGACATCATCACCTCGCTCAACAAGCGGCCGCTGCATCGCCCCATCGACCTGGTTGCGTTGGTGCGCAAGTACGCTCCTGGCGACGTGGTTTCGTTGGAGTACCTGCGGGGCGGGTCAAAGGAAACCGCGAAGGCCACGCTGTCAGGCGCCACCGAGTGACGGCAGCGCGGGCACCGCGGGCGGAAGGGTCCGTCCCGAGCCGACACCAAGGGCGACTGGCCCTGCCGCTGACCTGAGCGTGCCGCGTACTCTGCAGAGGGGTACGCGTAGGAGGAGCGAGATGTTCGACAATCTGGGTTGGCAGGAGATTTTCGCCCTGTTGTTGGTCGCGCTCTTCATTCTCGGCCCGGAGCGCCTGCCGAAGCTGCTCAGGGACGTGATGCAGGGCGTGCGGAAGCTGCGCAAGATGGCCCGCGACGCCACCTCCGATCTGAGCGAAGAGCTTGGCCACGACGTCAAGTTGGAGGATCTGCACCCCAAGACGTTCCTGCGCAAGCATGTGCTCTCCGAGGAGGACGAGGAGCTGCTGCGCCGCCCGTTGGAGGGGCTCTACTCCGACTTCGAGGACGTCGCCAAGGAAACCGACCTGCGTGGGCTCACTGACTCGGACGATTCGGACGACAAGAAGTCCGATGATCGCGAGCCCGCCAAGTTTGACGCCGACGCCACCTAGCCGCCGGCGGGTCGCAGGCCCAGCGGCTTGCCGAGCAGGCTTTCCCGGCGTACGGCGAGCTTGTCGGCCACGCTCAGCAGCGCGACTGCCGCGGGCGCGTCCGGTTCGGTGAGGACCATGGGCTTGCCTTCGTCGGCGGCTTGCCGCAGCCGGGTGTCCAACGGCACCTGACCCAGCAGCGGCACCTGTGCTCCGAGCAGCTGAGTCAGCGCGGTCGAGACCTGCTCGCCGCCGCCTGAGCCGAAGATGTCCATCCGCTCGCCGGTGGGCAGCTCGAGCCACGACATGTTCTCCACCACACCCACCAGGCGCTGGTGGGTCTGCATCGCGATGCCGCCTGCCCGCTCGGCGACCTCTGCCGCTGCCTGTTGCGGCGTGGTCACCACCAGGATCTCGGCGCTGGGCACCAACTGCGCGACGGAGATGGCGATGTCCCCGGTGCCGGGCGGCAGGTCCATCAGCAGCACGTCCAGGTCGCCCCAGTAGACGTCGGCGAGGAACTGTTGCAGCGCCCGGTGCAGCATCGGACCCCGCCACACCACGGCGGCGTTTCCGCGGGTGAACATCCCGATCGAGATCACCTTCACGCCGTGGGCTTGCGGCGGCATGATCATGTCCTGCACCTGCGTCGGCGATGTGTCCACCCCGAGCATCCTGGGCACCGAGTGGCCGTAGATGTCGGCGTCCACCACGCCCACGTCCAGCCCGCGATCGGCCAGGGCCGCGGCCAGGTTCACCGTCACGCTGGATTTGCCCACGCCGCCTTTGCCGGACGCGACCGCGTACACCCGGGTACGTGATCCGGGCTGGGCGAACGGGATCACCGGCTCGGCCGCGGCGCCGCCGCGCAACTGGGTCTGCAGCGAGCGGCGTTGCTCCTCCGACATCACCCCGAAGTCGACTGACACGGCGGACACGCCGGACACGGCGCCCACAGCCGTTTCGATGTCGCCGCGCAGCTTGTCCTTCAGCGGGCAACCCGCCACGGTGAGCAGTAACCCGACCACGACACCGCCGTCCGGGTCGATGTCGACGGATCGGACCATTCCAAGCTCGGTGACCGGCCGGCGGATCTCCGGGTCGTGCACTCCGGCGAGCGCTTCACGTACCGCTGATTCCAGGTCTTTGGTGGGTGACGCCATGCGACCCATGCTACGGCGGGCTGGTCAGCCGTCGAACGCGCGCTGCCTGGGCGTGGCCGCTGCGACTTTCCCCCCTGCCAGGCCCGGGCGGCCGAGGCCCTCGCGGACGCCGGTGACTTTCTGCGGCGCCGGGACTGTTGCGGAGCGCCCGGAGGGTGCAGGATTTCTTCACCGAAGCATTACGTTGAGAAGGGTGTTGTCAATGTCGGCCTCTCGTGCCTTGCTCATCACGCTGTTGGGGGGCAGCCTGATGATGGTGACTCCTCCCGCAGCCTGGGCCGGCGACCCGGCAGCCCCGCCCGAGCTGCTTGGGCTTGCCGCCGCCGCGTCCCGCACCGGCCCCCCCACGGTCATCCCGGACGACTTGAAGTTCCCGCGGCGCACGCTGCGTCAGGGGGCCCCCCAGGAGGTGGGGCTGCTGCCGGAGCAGATCGAGAAGATGAACACCGCGGCGGAGGCGTACCTGCAGCCCACCCCCGACCACTCGGCCCACCCCTCGTACGCGGGCGCGGTGGTGTTGGGCGCCAAGGACGGCGTGATCGTGGATCACGAAGCGTTCGGTCACGCCATGCGCTACAGCGGGACCCGAGTCGAGGACGGCACGGTGGTCGGCGTCGAGCTGCCGCGCGACGAGTGGACGCCCGCCACCAAGGACACGATGTTCGACATGGCGTCGGTGTCGAAGCTGTTCACGACTGTGATCGTGCTGCAGTTGGCGGAACGGGGGCAGCTGGACCTGAACGCGCCGGTGGCCTCGTACATCCCGGAATTCGGGGTGAACGGCAAGTCGGAGATCACCCTGAAGATGCTGCTCACCCACAGCTCCGGGATGCGCGCGTGGTTGCCGCTGTACAGCGGCTACGACACCCCGGAGGAGCGGATCGCGGCCACGTACGCCTCGACGCTGCAGCCCGGCACGGCGCCCGGCAGGCAGTACATCTACTCCGACCTCGGGTTGATCACCCTCGGGAAGCTCGCAGAGAAGGTGACGGGCACGCCGCTGGACCAGCTGGTGGCCGAGCGGATCACTGAGCCGCTGCGGATGACCGACACCATGTACAACCCTCCGGAGTCGTTGCATCACCGGATCGCGGCGACCGAGGAGCAGCCGTGGGCGGGTCGTCCGATGATCCGCGGCGAGGTGCACGACGAGAACGCCTGGTCGCTGGACGGCGTCGCGGGGCACGCCGGGATCTTCTCCACCGCGGCCGACATGGCGGTGTTCAGCCAGATGCTGCTCAACGGAGGCGTGTACGGCGAGCGCCGGATCCTGGACGAGGACACGGTCCGGGCCGCGCTGGTCAACTACAACGGGCACCTGGGCACCTCGGCCAGCCAGCGCGGGCTCGGCTTCGAACTGAACAAGCACTGGTACATGGGGCCGCTGGCCTCACCGGTGACCTTCGGCCACACCGGATACACCGGCACCACCGTCAGCATCGACCCGATCGCCCACTCCTTCGTGATCTTCATGTCCAACCGGGTGCACCCCAGCCGAGACTGGGGCAGCAACAACGCGGCGCGGTTGGCGATGACCACCGCCTTCGGGCACGCGACTCCGGTCCGTCCCGCCGCGGGGAAGACCGCGTGGCGGGCCGATGGGCTCAACAGCAAGCAGCACACGCTCACCGCTGAGCTGACCCGCCCGGCCCAGGACGCGCAGTTGCGGTTCGGGCTGTGGGCCGACACCGAGACGTTCTTCGACTTCGGCAAGGTCGAGGTGTCAACCGACGATGGGCAGACCTGGTCGCTGCTGCCGTTCTCGCATTTCGGACGTGACTTCAAGTGGGAGAACCCGGGCGAGTTCCACGGGTACCAGGGACGGAGCTGGAGTCTCGGGCTGGTGTCACTGCCGGACGGCGCCACGCACGTGCGGTTCAGCTACCTCACCGACAGCAACGCCCAGGGCCGCGGCATGTACGTGGACGCGGTGCACGCGGCCGACGAGAGCGGCGTGCTGCTGAACTCCGAAACGAGTTCCGGCAACCGGGCGTTCACCGCCGACGGCTGGTCGCTGGCGGACGCCTGACATTCCGCTGCGGCGCCCTGGCCGCTCCTGGCCGCGAGCTGGCCGGGTCGGGCCGGGGCGCCAGCGGATGAAGATCTGATTGACCTGGCGCCGCGCCCACCACCGGCGCGGCGTCCCGTCAATCTGGATGACGGGTGTCGCCGTCCGGGCCCGGGGCGCCGTCGGGGTCCTGCTTGTCGGGTCGCTCCAGCGGGAGCGGGCGGTGGCCGTCCCGGCGTCGGGGCTCGACCTCGTCGTCTTCTGCTTCCAGTTGCTCCACCCGACGGTCTTCCATGTCCTCCAGAAAGCGATTGAGCTCGGAGCGTAGGAAGTCCCGGGTGGTGACCTCGCCCAAGGCCAGCCGCAGCGAGGCCAGCTCGCGTGCCAGGTACTCGGTGTCCGCTTTCTGCATCGCGGCACGGCGGCGGTCTTCCTCCAGCGCCGCCCGGTCCCGATCCGCCTGCCGGTTCTGCGCCAGCAGGATCAGTGGCGCGGCGTACGAGGCCTGGGTGCTGAAGAACAAGTTCAACAAGATGAACGGGTACGGGTCCCAGCGGTATCCGTACAGGCCGATCAGGTTGATCGCGACCCAGATGATCACGAAGCTGGTCATGTACAGCAGGAACCGCGGCGTGCCCATGAACTGCGCGAAGCCTTCGGCGAACCGTCCGAAGCTGTCCGAGCTGAATTTGGGCAGCCGCATCCGCGACGGCTCGCGGGGCTGGTCCAGCCGGCGTCGGGGGGTGCGGGGCTGCGGGTTGCGCCGTCCCTCAAACACGGACGGCCTCACGCATGATCTCGATCCCGCCAGTCGGTGGGCAGCAGATGGTCGAGCACGTCGTCGACGGTGACGGCGCCCAGCATCCGGTCAGAGGGGTCGACCACCGGCATCGCGATCAGGTCGTACGTGGCCATCAGGCGGGTGGTCTCCAACAGCGGGGTGTCCGGGGCGACCGGGTCGATGTCGCTGCTGATCACCCCGCCGATGATCTCGCCGGGGGGTTCCCGGAGCAGGCGCTGGAAGTGCGCCATCCCGAGATAGCGGCCGGTGGGCGTGGACATGGGGGCCCGGCACACGAAGACCTGAGCGGCCACGGCTGGCGCCAGGTCGGGTTCTCTGATCTGCGCCAGGGCTTCGGCGACGGTGGTGTCAGGGGTGACGATCACCGGCTCGGACGTCATCACGGCGCCGGCGGTCCCGGGCCGGTACGACATCAGCTGCCGCACCGGGTTCGCCTCCTCGGGTTGCATCAACCCGAACAGCTCTTCCCGCTGCGCGGCGGGCAACTCCGCGAGCAGGTCGGCGGCGTCGTCCGGATCCATCTCCTCCAGCACGTCCGCGGCTCGCTGCTTGTCCAGCGCGGCGATGATCTCGACCTGGTCGTCCTCCGGGAGTTCCTCGAGAACGTCGGCGAGCCGGTCGTCCTCCAGCGCGGCTGCGACTTCCATCCGGCGCCGCCCGGAGAGATCCTGCAACACGTTGGCCAGGTCCGCGGCGCGCATCTTGTCCAGCACCGCGAGCAGGTTGGCGGTGCCTTGCGCCTCCGGGGCGCCGACCAGGCCGGAGACCTCGTTCCAGTCCAACTGCTGCAGCTGCCCTCGCCGGGTGAGCCGGCCGGTCTGCTCCCGCACGGCGACCTTCGTCAGGGTCCAGTCGCCACTGCGTTCCCGTTCCATGGCCACATCGACCACAGTCCCCCGGCGCTCGGCCTGGTTGTCGTCGGTGGGCTCGATGGTGACGCGACGGTCGAGCAGATCTTCGAGCACCAGGACTTCGCCGGATCGCCGCTGGAACCGCCGTAGATTCAGCGTGCCGGTGCTCAGCACCACGGCATCGGCTTCGATGGAGGTGACCCGGCTCACCGGGATGAAGATTCGACGTCGCGCCTGGATCTCGGCCACCAGCCCGATCACCCGGGGCGGCTGGGACGCGCCACGAGGACGGCAGATGGCATCCCGGACCCGGCCGACCTGGTCGCCGTTGGGGTCGTAGATGGCGATGTCGGCGAGGCGGGCGATATATACGCGGGTCGCCGTGCTCACCCCGCCAGCCTAGGGCTGTGCCGGATAAACCCGGTCGAGGCGCGGCGAGGCCACTGTGGCAAGGCAGTCGCTGGTCCAATTTGCCCAGTGCTCACATCGCGCCCAGCGCGAGAAGCTTTATTTCAGATCTCACAAAGCGACGGGCAGACTTTTTCTTATAGCCTGTTTCGAACAGCCGTGAATGTGTCAGGAGGCAGGGATGGTCTGGTTGCGTGTGTTGGCCGTGGTGGGGATCTCGCTGGCGATGGCAGGCGTGGCGGCGTCCGCGTCGGCCGCTGCGTCGGCCGGAGAAGAAGATCCGTGTTCGGTGCAGGTTCAATATCCCACCGGTGGCGCCACTGTGTCCGGTGTGGTGACGGTTCCGGTCACGGTGAATGAGGCGGAGTCCTTCGCGCCCGACAAGACCGAGGTGTTCGTGGACGGTGTGCTGGCGGGGACCGATGACAACCCGACCCCGGTCACTGAAGGCGGCTGCAGCGGCTTCCTCTACTACAGCGAGCCGCTGTGGGACACCACCGAGTGGGGGAACGGCTCGTATCAGGTGCAGGGCCGCGCCACCCGTGCGGACGGCTCGCAGTTCTGGTCGGACAACACCATCACCCTGACAGTGGCCAACTAGAGCGGCGGACCCGCGGCGCCTCCGTCCTCCCGGGCGGATGCGCCGCAGTGTCTGGGCATGGCGTACTCGGTCACGGCCTGGCCCGGCTCCGGGCCGGCGACATGGTGATCGTGATGGCGACCTCGGCCTGGGTCCCGGCGTATCGTCCGGTTTATGAAGACGCTGCGGTACGAGATCGTCGACGTGTTCACTGATCGCCCGTACGCGGGGAACCCGCTCGCCGTGGTGCTCGACGCCGAGGAACTCGACGGCAGTCAGATGCGGACCATCGCCCGGGAGTTCAACCTGTCCGAGACGGCGTTCGTGCTGCCGCCGTCGGATGGCGCGGACTACAAGGTGCGGATCTTCACGCCGACCCACGAGCTGCCGTTCGCAGGTCATCCGAGCGTGGGCACGGCCGTCACCCTGGCCCGCCTGGGCCGGCTCCGGGCCGGCGACATGGTGCAGGAATGCGGCGCCGGGATGCTGCCCGTCAGCGTGGCAAACGGGGCGGCGAAGCTGACCGGCGGCCAGCCCGAGATCGGCGGGGAGCTGGACCCAGGCCCGCTGCTGGCCGCCGTCGGCCTGGGCGTCGCCGACCACCACGGCGCGGCGCCGCGGGCCGCCGGGTGCGGCATCAGCTTCTTCTACCTGCCGGTTCACCAGGCGGCGCTGGAGCGGGCCAAGCCGGACGCTGCCGCGCTGCGGGTGCTGGGGCAGAGCGGGATCAGCGTATTCAGTTGGGACCCGGACAGCGGGACCGCGCACGCGCGGGTGTTCTGCGAGCCGGTGGGGGTGTTGGAGGATCCAGCCACCGGTTCCGCCGCGCTGGGCCTCGGAGTGTGGCTGGTCGCCGCTGGCCTGGCCCCGGGTGACGGCGAGACCGGGTACGCGGTGCGCCAGGGTGTGGAGATCCGCCGCCCGTCGCGGCTGGACTGCACCGTGGCCGCCGAGCACGGGGTCGCCACCAGCGCCACGGTCGCCGGTGAGGTGACGCCGGTGGCCGCGGGAGAGATCGCGGTGCCGCCGTTCGTCGGGTGATCCCGGGTCGTCAACTCCCCCGGCGGCGAACCTTGTGAAGCCGGTACGGCTTACGCGCCCGCCGGGCAGCCGGCGATCCCGGCGGGGGCGCCGCGTGTGACGAGTCGGGCAGCGTGTCGCCAGCTTCGCTAGGCTCGCCCGCCGGCTCCAGTCGACTCAACACGCACCTGGCAGCCCAACGCGCTGGGGTGTCTTCGTCGGTCGGCAGGTTCAACCGCTTGCTGGCCAGCTGCGGCGCCACCTGCGCCCAGAGTTCGCTGTCTGGTACAACACGGCTCACCCGAGCCGGCCAGCTCACGATCCGCCCACCGCTGTCCCCGCGCACAGTGACGGTCGCCGTGGCAGCGGAGTCGAGCCCAGGCACAGCCTGCTCGCGGCGCGGGTTCCCGGCTTCAGACCCGGCAGCTCCCAGTGTCGCTGGACCGGCAGCAGGCTCGGGAGCCGCGGCCGTTGACCTGGCGGGTTCGCTCACCACGTACAGCGCCTCGTCAAGCCACACGCACCACGCGGCGCAGGGACGTCGGTCGCCAACCGTCAACCACACCACGGCGGCCTTCTTCATGGCTTCTACGACGAGCGGATCCACGTCCGCATTCTCCCCCTGCCAGCGGTCAGCACGCACCAGGGTCAGAGGGCCCCTGGCGGCCAGAATGCTAGGTCAAGGGCTCGCGGGGGGACGGCCCGTGGAACTCGTACGCGGCGTAGCGGTGCGCCCGCAGGTTCTCCGGCCATCCCGCGGCTGGCCAGCCGCCCTTGGCGAGCAGCGCCGTGATGAACTCCGCGGGGTCCGCCAAGCGCTGCCACACAGCGGGCAGAAAGGTCGCGCGGCGGGCGCCGTCGGTGAGCACCAGGCCATCCAACCCGGGCCGCAGTTCTTCGGTCAGCTGCCGTCTGCCGTCAGCCGACATGGCTGTGGGCGAAGTCAGCACCGACACCTTGATGTCGAGTTCGGGCCAGTCTTCGCGGTTCACCGGCGGCAGCCGCGGGTCGGACATGGCCTTGCACGCGTTGCGCATCACGTCCAGGTACAGCGGGCGGGCGGCCCGCAAGCTCCCCACGCAGCCACGCAAGGCGCCACGTCGCTCAAGAGTCACGAAGGAAGCGCCGGGGGATCGCAGTGGCGGTGACTCGGGGAGTGACTCCTCGCTCGCCTCGCCGATGAGCTGAGCCCGGATCGCGTCCACAGCCATGCTGACCAGCGCGTCGCCTTGCGATCCGGTCAGTGGATTGGGCGAGGGGGCGGCCATGCACCGGCATCATGCCAAACCTTGCCCTGACCTACTACACCCTCAGTTGAGGGAAACGGCGCCGCGGCTGTGGCGGCGCCCTGCGTCACCGCGGGTAACGCTGGGGCGGCGGGTTGCGGCCGCGTTTGCGCAGGGACGCCCCGTTGGGACCTGGTTTGCGCGGGGACACTGGGCTGCGTGGGGATGTTGGCCGGTTGCGGGTTGTGGTGCGAGCCAGCGCCGGGACGAGCGGCGGCGCGGACCTGGCGGGGAATGCCCCTCCGGAATTGGGTGGTGTGAAGGCTTGCCTTGTTCGGTTCGGCGATGCCCGCGATCGGAAGCACATCAAGCAGAGAGTTGATCACCGGGCCGCCCCAGGCGGGCTCCACCAGCATCGCGGTGTGGCGGGCGCTGTCCGTGGCCACCAGCCGTACCGCGTACATGCCGGCTCGTCGCGCGCCGGTGAGCTCACGGCTGCCTCCGTCGCCCACGTACAGGCAGTGCTCCGGCGCCACGCCCAGCCGTCGGCAAGCCGTCGCGTACATCCTGTGGTCGGGTTTGCAGGCCCCGACTTCGATGGAGAACACCGCGGCGTGCACGTCCCGGGACAGCGGCACACCGGGCCACACCATCGGCGTCTCGTGAGTGCAGTCGCTGACCACTGCGGTGCGCACACCAGAGGTGTTCAGCGCGGACAGGACGCCGGCCGCGTCGGTCCGCGGCCGCAGGTGGGTACGCTCCGCGGCGACTCGCAGCGCGCATGCGTGCGCCAGTTGGGACTCGGTGGGGCGGGCGCCAGCTTGGGACGCCACCCAGCGCATGGTCTGCTCGATGGAGCCACGCCGGCCGCTGGCCCGTTCGAAATAGGAACCCAGAAGCACCTCGAGGTACGCCTCGAAGCGCACCCCGAGGGCTGCCGCGACCTGCTTGTGCGCCTGATTGCGTTGCCCAGAGGAGACGGCGGTGGTCAACGTGCCGAAGAGGTCGAACATCACCACCCGTACCCGACGCGAGACAGCCCGAGGCATCAAAAGCCTTCCCAAGGAGAGCAGGAGTGGGTTGAGCCCGTAGCGGTCACTTACCCGTGGTGAAGGGCCAAGCTCGTACCGTAATCAAGATCCTCAATGCCGGCTACCCATGTCGGTGCTCAGCGGAGCTGTTCACCCGGTTGGGGGACGCGCTATAGCCGGTTGGGGGATCCGCGTTTCACCCGTTGCAGGTCAAATGGGCATCCGCCCAGTCGGCCTGGTCCCAGCTGTTGCCGTCGTTGGCGTCGGTGACAATCAGGTCCACGGTGGTGGCGCCGGTGAGGTCGACCGAGATCGGCTGCGGCGGGTCCTGCCAACTGAGAGGGCCGCTGTCGTGCCGGACCTGGCCGTCCACGTGCACCCAGAACCTCACCGTGCCCAGCGAGGCGGAGGCCGCCGACTCGTCGACACCCACCACGGCTTTCAGGGTCCCGCACTCCGGCGGCGGGTAGATCCGGATGTGGCTCGGCGCGTGCGCCCCCAGGCCATGCTCGTACTCCTTGCCGGCCAAGGTGAGCGGGCCGCCGTCGTCGACTCCTGATCCGCCGTTCGCCTTGTTCAGCTCGACCGGGCCGTGACCGTTTCCCACCTGCACGTACGGTGTGTCGCTCAGGTATCGAGTCGCCGCTTCAGCGGGTTCGCCCCGCGACTCGGGGCCGGGGTTGTCGATCACCTTCTCAGCCCAGTACCCGCCCGCGAAGAACACCAGCGCGACCACGATCAGCGACGCGGTGTGCAGCAGCCAGTGCCGCCGCGGGGCGGGCGCGGGATGCTGCCACACCTCGACCGGCGGGGCGGCGGGGACGCTCGGTGTGGCGAGCCGGGCTCGTCCCATCGCGGTCCTCGAGATAGGCAGCATCTGGGTACGTGCGGGCGGCGCCGCCACGGCGCCGCCCGCCGGACCGTCGGCGCCCGATTTCGGCTGGCTGGCGGGCTCGCTGCCGGGGTGCTGGCTCTCCCAGGCGTCGGCGAACTCGGCCAGCTGCGCCTGCAGCCTCTCGGCGTCAGGCCGCTCGGCCGGGTGCTTGGACAGGCAGCTGGCGACCACCTGCCAGAGGTCGGCTGGCATCTCGTCCGGACGTTGCGGAGTCTCGGTGACATGCGCCTGCACCACCGCCAGCGGGTGTTCCGCGGCGAACGGCGGGCGGCCGCTGACCAACTCGTACAGCAGCACGCCGCAGGCGTACACGTCGACCGAGACCGTGATCGGATCGGCGACCGCCAATTCCGGCGCCAGGTACGCCGGCGTGCCCAGCACGTGGTCCCGGCTGCTCGTGATGGTCGCGTCAGCAACCAGCTCGGCGACCCCGAAGTCGACCAGCATCGGCGTTCCCGCGGCGCCGTTCAACAGCACGTTTTCCGGTTTGATGTCGCGGTGCGCCACCCCTTGGCGGTGCGCGTAACTCAAGCCCGCGGCGACGTGGCTGACCAGCCGAGCAGCCTGCGCCGGGGCCATGGGGCCGGACTGATTCAGCACGGAGCGCAGGTCACGTCCCTCAATCAGGTCCATCACCAGAGCCAGGGCGTCACTCTCCGCCACCAGATCCTGCACCTGCACCAGGTTCGGGTGCTTCAGGCGCAGCAGCAGCGAACGTTCCTGCAGGAACCTGTTGACGACCTCGGGGTTGGCGGACAGGTCGGGACGAAGCAGCTTCACGGCGACCTGCCCCTGGGGGCCGTCGGCGCGGAACACGGTGCCGAAGGAACCTTGACCGATCACCGCGCGAGCCAGGTACCTGCTGCCGATCCTCACCGTCATCGCCATGGCCGCGCTCCGCCTTTCATGCCGTGCATCTGTGCATCCTCCCCCGTGGGCGGCATGGTCACTCAAGTCCCGGCGGGCGAGCGCCCACTGGAACAGCGGGCCTGCGCCCACCGCAGCGCCGGGGCGCCGGATTCACGGCGTCGAGCCACGGAGCCCGGTGGTCGACCACTCTGCGCCACGGGTATCAGCCCAGGTCAAGCCTGTGCCAGTGCAGTTCAGAGGTCAGACCCTAGGCCCAGCGCTTCGGCGCTGCGCTGCCACAGGAGGCGGGCCAGTCTCAGATCGCGGGATCCTGAGGACGGCTTGCGGATCTTGCGCTTGCGGTAGTAGCCGCCGGTTTCCGCGCCCGGGTTCTCGGCGAGCCACACCAGGGTGTCCGCTCCCGCCTCAGGCGAGATGAACAGCGGCAACTTGATGCCGTACTCGAACAGGCGGCTGCCGCGTCCGAAACGGGTGCTCACCGAGCCTGGGTGAAAGCAGGTCGCGACGACCCCTCGGGCTGCCCAGCGCTGTGCGGCTTCGGCGGTGAAGAGCACGTTGGCCTGCTTGCTTGACCCGTACGCGTGCCAGCGTGAGTAGGCATGGCGGGACCCGCTCAGGTCGTCGGGGTCCACGGCGCCGATCCGTTCCAGCACCGAGGCGGTGGTGATCAATTTGCCGCCTGCGGGCAGGTTGTCGATCAGCAGGTGGCTGAGCAGGAACCCGGACAGGTGGTTGACCTGGATGGTGGTCTCCCACCCGTCGATCGTGATGGACCGGTGGTGCGAGAGCAGACCGGCGTTGTTCACCAGAACATCGATCTTCGGGTACGTGTCAGCGAGCCGTTTGCCCAGCGCGCGCACCTCGTCGAGGACCGCGAAATCCGCCCGGTGCGCGTCCGGCTTCCTGCCGCCCGCGGTGAGGCGCACCGACTCCACCGCGGCGGCGAGGCGCTGCGGGTCACGTCCCACCAGCACCACGTGATGGCCCCGCCCGGCCAGCTCTTTCGCCGCGGCGAGCCCGATTCCGGAGCTGGCCCCGGTCAGCACGATGGTCGACGGGCTGTGATTTTTCACTGGTCTCGTACGGTCGGCGGCCCCGGTGAGATCTCCCACAGCCGGGTCTCCCCCTTTCGTGGTTGGCTGGATCATGTCGTCGCCGAGTGGCGGCGCCCAACGGTAATTTCAAAGCCTTGGCGGTGGCCATCCTGCCGAATGGAGCGTGATATGCCCACCTCTGCCCGTCCCCGTCGCTCCTGTCTCGCGGTGCCCGGTTCCAGCGTGAAGATGCTTGACAAGGCCCAGGGGCTCGCGGTCGACCAGGTGTTCCTCGACTTGGAGGACTCGGTGGCGCCGTTGGCCAAAGTGGATGCCCGCAAGAACGTGGTGGCGGCGCTGAACCAGGGCGACTGGGCCGACAAGGTCCGCGCGGTGCGGGTGAACGACCTGACCACGGAATGGACCTATCGCGACGTGATCGAGGTCGTCGAGGGCGCGGGGGAGAACCTGGACTGCGTGATGCTGCCGAAGGTGCAGGACGCCTCCCAGGTGCAGTGGCTGGACCTGTTGCTGGCTCAGATTGAACGCGCCAATGGCCTTCAGGTGGGTCGGATCGGGATCGAGGCGCAGATCGAGAACGCGGCCGGCTTGGTCAATGTGGATCAGATCGCGGCGGCGTCGCCACGCACCGAGACCATCATCTTCGGCCCCGCTGACTTCATGGCTTCCATCAACATGAGGTCGCTGGTGGTCGGTGAACAGCCCCAGGGGTACGACGTGGGAGACGCGTACCACTACATCCTGATGCGGATCCTGATGGCGGCGCGGGCCTATGACCTGCAGGCGATTGACGGGCCGTACCTGCAGATCCGCGACGTGGACGGGTTCCGGAGGGTGGCCCGACGCAGCGCGGCGCTCGGCTTTGACGGCAAGTGGGTGCTGCACCCGGGGCAGGTGGACGCCGCCAACGAGGTCTACTCACCGAGCCAGGAGGACTACGACCACGCGGAGTTGATTCTTGACGCGTACGACCACTACACCTCTGAGGCCGGAGGCAAGCTGGGGGCCGCGATGCTGGGCGACGAGATGATTGACGAAGCATCGCGGAAGATGGCTGTCGTGGTCGCCGCGAAGGGGCGTAGCGCCGGGATGCGGCGCACCTCCGCGTTCACGCCGCCGGCTGGGTGACGCCCGCGGTGGCGTCCAGCGCTCCGAACGACCAGCCCTGAAAACCCGGACTGCCCCAGTTGCTCAATAGGTGGGTTCTGGTGGGTGTGCGGTCACCCACCAGAAGAAGCCGACCACGGCAAACAGGCCCAGCAGCGCCAGGCCGGTGATGATCCAACCCACGATGACGCCGGCGAGCGCCAGGCCGTCTCCGCCCTCGCCGGTGCTGCGGATCTGCTTGCGGGCGTAGTGCCCCATGGTGGCGCCGACGGCGCCCAACAGGCCGGGGATGAAATAGAAGACGCAGGCCGCGAACACGGAGCACACGGAGACCACGAGAGCCGCGATGGCCAGCCCGTTCGTCGGCGGCCGAGGCGGATAGATGTGGTACGGGTACGGCGGGTACGGCGGGTACCCGGGCGGCGGGTACGGGTGACCCGTGGGCGCCACGTGAGGGCCGTGGGCGCCGGGAGCGGGGGGCGGGGACTGCTTGACGACCGGCGCGCTGATCGGCTTCTCGGGTTCCAACATCGACTCCTCCGTGCCAAGCCAGCTTCCCTGGGCCAAGCGGCCAGGCTAGACCGACGGGTCCTGATTCACGGCCCACACGAAAAAGACCACGTACGCCACAAGGACCACCACGGACAGGCCGGTGATGATCCAACCGACGATGATCCCTGCCAGGGCCATCCCGTCGCCCTCCTGCCCGGATTCCCGGATCTGCTTGCGGGCGACGTGCCCCAGGATCGCCCCCACGCAGGCGAGCAGCCCGCACACGAAGAACGCGGCGCAGGAGACCACCAGTGACGCGATCGCCATCCCGTTGGTGCCCCGGCCGGCTGGGTAACCGCCGTACGGGGGCTGGTACCCGCCTGGCGCCCCTGGGTAGGCGTACATCGGCGGGGGAGCCGAGGCCTGTTCCGGGTACGGCGGGTAGCCACCCGGACCTTTGCCGACGTCGCCGTACGGCTGGTATCCGGGCGGGCCGGGCGACTGCAGCTCGGGTGGCTGGTATCCGGGTGGACCTGAGGTCTGGTAGTCCGGCTGCTGCTGGTAGGGCGATGGTCCGTAGGGGTCAGACATCAGTGCTCCGTCGAATCAGGCTCCGCGGCCGCCGGGCATCATACGACCCGCATGCTATGGCTTGCCGGGAATCAACGGCGAGCCAGCACACCGGGTCGAGCCGAGCCTACGGACTCTGGTCAATTTTGGACGCCGACCGGGGCCTCCTGGCGGGGTTCGTTGCCTGCGATCACGCCAGCAGGCAGGATCGCGGCATGGGCAACGCGTCGACCGGGCAAGCCCGGACCACCACGTCAGACGAGCTGATTTCCAACAACGAAGAGCTGTCACCCACGCCGGCTAGCGGTGTGCATTCGATCATCGACCGGCTCGATGGCAAGGTCGCGCTGGTCACCGGCGCGGGGAGCCAGGACGGCATCGGGTACGCCACCGCGCGCCGGCTCCGGGCGCTCGGGGCGAAAGTCGCGATCGTCTCGACCACTCGCAGGGTTCACGATCGCGCCGGCGAGTTGGACGCCACCGGTTTCGTCGCCGACCTCGTGGACGAGTCCGAGGTGGGCGCGCTCGGAGACGCCCTGGCCGACCAGTTCGGGGGCGTGGACGTCGTGGTCAACAACGCGGGTCTGGCCAGCCGCACCAGCCCGGGGGTGTTCCGGCCGGTGGCTCAGTTGACCTACCCGGAGTGGCGTACTGAGCTGGATCGGAACCTGACCACGGCCTTCCTGGTGTCACGGGTGTTCGTGGCCGGGATGGTGGAACGAGGCTGGGGGCGGGTGGTGAACCTGTCCGCCACGGTGGGGCCGGTGAACGCGATGCCTGCCGAGGCGGGGTACGCGGCCGGCAAAGCCGGCGTGGTCGGGCTCACCCGGGCGCTGGCGATGGAGCTGGTGGCGGACGGGGTCACCGTCAACGCGGTGGCGCCGGGGATCATCCACACCGGCTCGTCCACCCTGTCGGAGCTCAAGCACGGGTTGGACACCCCGATGGGGCGGCCGGGGTCGCCGGATGAGGTCGCGGCCCTGATCGGGTTCTTGTGTTCGCCCGCGGCGTCGTACATCACCGGGCAGATGATCGTTGTGGACGGTGGCAACAGCGTCCGGGAGGCGCAGTACCGCAGCTGAGCGCGGTGGATTTGCTCACATCCGGAACGTCTGTGCTGGGCTTGGGGCACGGGCGATACTGCTGAGTAACAGACCACTGGAGTGATCATGACACGCCTCGCTGTGACACACGATCTGACCGATATTCAGCAGGAGATCCTGTCGACGGTCCGCGGGTTCGTGGACAAAGAGATCATTCCGCAGGCGCAGCGGCTGGAGCACGCCGACGAGTACCCGACGGAGATCGTCGAGGGCATGAGGGAGATGGGCCTCTTCGGGCTCACCATCCCCGAGGAGCACGGCGGGTTGGGCGAGTCGCTGCTCACGTACGCGCTGGTGGTGGAGGAGCTCTCCCGGGGCTGGATGAGCATCTCGGGGATCGTGAACACCCACTTCATCGTGGCGTACCTGATCTCGCGACACGGGTCGGACGAGCAGAAGCAGCGGTTGTTGCCGAAGATGGCGGCCGGGGAGGTCCGGGGCGCCTTCTCCATGTCGGAGCCAGGGTGCGGCTCAGATGTGGCGGCGATCCGCAGCAAAGCGGTCCCCGATGGCCGGGGGCCCGACGCGGACTACGTGTTGGACGGCCAGAAGATGTGGCTGACCAACGGGGCGTACTCCTCGGTGGTGGCCACATTGATGAAGACCGACCCGCGCCCTGATTCCGCTGCCGACGGGGGCGCCTCGGTGTACCGGCAGATGACCACGTTCCTGCTGGAGAAGGAGCCGGGCTTCGGCGAGACCGCTCCTGGTCTCACCATCCCCGGCAAGATCGACAAGATGGGATACAAGGGCGTCGAGACCACCGAGATGGTGCTGGACGGGCACCGGGCGCCGAGTTC
Organism: Micromonosporaceae bacterium; assembly: GCA_050701815.1. Classification (GTDB taxonomy): domain Bacteria; phylum Actinomycetota; class Actinomycetes; order Mycobacteriales; family Micromonosporaceae; genus WHSM01. Next base: position 19,059 of record JBOGDL010000238.1, read on the forward strand.
GGCGATCCTGGGCGGTTCCGACGGTCTGGGCCGCGGCTTCTACCAGATGATGGACGGCATCGAGGTGGGCCGGGTGAACGTGGCCGCCCGTGGCTGCGGCGTGATGATCCGCGCGTTCGAGCTGGCGGTGACGTACGCGCAGCAGCGGCAGACGTTCGGCCGTCAGATCGCCGAGCATCAGGCGATCGCGTTCAAACTCGCGGAGATGGGCACCAAGATCGAGGCGGCGCACGCGCTGATGGTCAACGCCGCGCGGCTGAAGGACGCGGGCAAGCGCAACGACGTCGAGGCTGGGATGGCCAAGCTGCTGGCGAGCGAGTACTGCGCCGAGGTCACCCAGGAGGCGTTCCGGATTCACGGCGGCTACGGGTACTCCAAGGAGCTCGAGATCGAGCGGCTGATGCGGGAGGCCCCGTTCCTTCTGATTGGCGAGGGCACGTCGGAGATCCAGAAGACGATCATCAGCCGGGGGCTGTTGAAGGAGTACAAGCTCTGACCACGCGGCGGGCCCGGTCTCGCCCGGGTCTCGGCCTTGCCGGGCGTCACGTCTCCAGCGGCGTTTCGGGTGCCGGGTACGGCGGCGTCCCGACACCCATGATCCGGTAGCGGCCCCAAGGGTCGGGGTCGGACACCTCCGCTTCGACTTCCCGGTGCCGGGTGCGCAGCAGCACGGCGCGTTTGCCGCCCTGCGCGATCTGCTCCAGCCGCTCGTCGGGAGTCAGCCGCCCGTACCAGTGGAACCTGCCGTCGATGGGCTGGAAGAAGCCTCGCAGTGTCACCTCGAGCTGGATCTCGGTGTCGGCCACGAGCAGCGTCGCGTCGCCCTGGTAGTCGTCCTGATCGGTCACCGACTTCCTCCTTTCGACGGTGGTCGCCGCCGCCCGTTTCGTGGGCGGGCGGGCATGTCGGCCCGCGGGCCCAGAGGGTGCGCTGGCGCCGCAGAGGCGGCTTCGCGCGGGGGCTTCGCGGCCTGGGTCTCGTCCCGGGATTCAGCTGCCGGATCGGGGGAGACGCCCGCGAGTCGGACCACGTTGGTTGAGCCCAGCGGTTGGTGCGGGTCGAGCACCACGCCGTGTTGTCGCGTGAAGCCGTCGATCGCGGCCCACACCAGCTGAGTCAGGTAGTCCACCACGCTTTCCCGGCTCATGGACTGTCGCTCCAGCCACCATTCGGCTGTGTTCTGCACCATTCCGACCAGCCCGTACGCCCACGGCTCAGCGGCGCCCGAGTCCAGATTGAGCAGTCGCAGATAGTCGCCCAACAGCCGGGCGATCGCGGTGGCGATCACCTCTTTGTCTTCGGCGACGATGTCCGGGTCGACCGGCCGGTCGGCGATGTGGCGACGGGCCAGCAACCGGTAGACGTTCGGATGCTCCTCGATCACCGAGAAGAACGCGTCGAGGCTGTTGCGAATCTGGGCCAGCGGCGCCGCGTCGCCCTGCAGCGCGGGCAGCAGGCGTTCGAACAGCAGCTCGGTGCCGCGCTGCCCGATCGCGACGAAGAGCTCCGCCTTGTCTGCGAAGTGCCGGTACAGCACCGGCTTGGTGACGCCGGCTTCTGCCGCGATGTGCTCAATGCGTACGTCCGGACCGTGCTCGGCCAGGGCCCGCATCGCCGCCTCGATGAGTTCGCGCCGCCGGGTTTCGCGGTGAGCGCTCCATCGGTCGCGTCGGGCGTCTGGTTGCCGGGGGGCGCCACGCCCCGCCTTGACATCTCTCCGCACGGGCGACATGCTACCAGCAGTAACTGTTACCTGAAGTAACGCATAATAACCACGAAACCCGGCAAGTTGGCCGCGACCAGCGCGATCGAGCACGGCGAACCCGCGGGCAGAAGCGGCAGGCTGTGCATCGGCCGCGCCCACAACGTCGGGCGCGTCCCACAACGGCAGCCTGACGGGGGCAGCTCGGCAACCGCAGCTCGGGCTACCGCACAAGTGACGGGCGCAAGCGCTTTTGGCCGGCCGGGGGGCCTGCCAAAAGCTCGGCCCCGGTGCGGCCGGCCATGAACTCGCCGTTGCGAGGCTGGCAATGACGCCGTCCTGGTGCGGTTACGGGCCAGGTCAGGGGCTAGATCCATTGGATTTGGCCAGGAAGCGCCGTAGCCCGAGGGCCCCGGCGAGGCGCCGGTAGGCGGCATGGCGGCTCAGGCGTCGTGGACATGAGAAAGCGCACGCGCACCCGGGGCACGGGCTTGGCGTCGACTGCTGAGTCGAGCCCAACGCAACGCAAGGGAGTAGAGATGAGTCAGGCGTCGCAGGTGAAGGTCGCGGATCGGGAGCGGACCGCGCAGCGGCTGCTGAAGTCGTCGGCGGACAAGTTCTACGACCCCGAGGTCGACATCAACTGGGACGCTCCGTTGGCCGAGGGCAAGATCTACCAGCCGGAGCATCGGACTTCCCTGTACGGCACCCAGCTGTGGGACCAGCTCACCTCAGACCAGCGTGTGGAACTCGGAAAACACGAGGCCGCCAGCATCGCCAGCGTTGGTCTGTGGTTCGAGATGATCTTGATGCAGGCGTTGGTCAAGGAGGCGTACCACTCCGACCCGACCAGCCGGCATGCGCACTACGCGCTGACGGAGATCGCGGATGAGTGCCGCCACTCGGTGATGTTCGCCCGAGCGATCGAGAAGGTGGGGGCGCCGGCTTACGGGCCCCCCGCGGCGGTGTGGCGGGTCGGACGGCTGTTCCCGCTCGTCGCAAGGGGGCCATCGATGTACGGGGCGATCCTGGTCGCCGAGGAGACCCTGGACCGGCTGCAGCGGGAGGCGATGGCGGATGAGGCCGTGCAGCCGTTGATTCGAATGGTGAACCGGATCCATGTGCTTGAAGAGGCCCGGCACGTGACATTCGCGCGCCAGGAAGTGGCGCGCGGGATGGCCTCGATGAACCGAGTGGAGCTGGCGTACCAGCGGGAGATCCTGGCGTACCTGTGTTTCCTGGTGATGCGGAGCATGATCAACCCGCAGGTCTACCGTGCGGTCGGGCTTGATCCCCGGCAGGCTCGCAGGGCCGCTCTGGCGAACCCGCACCACCAGGAGACGGTTCGCTGGTCCGGGGAAAGGATCATGAAATTCTTGGGCGAGGTGGGCCTGGTGGGCACGCCAGGCGTGCGCTGGTGGCGCAAATCCTTCCTGCTGGCGTGACCACCGCGCCGGACCAACGGCGGGCGGCGTGCGAGCCCCTCGCCTAGAGCAAGGTCAGCTGTGTCGGCGCCGCGCCGTCGGGCTCAGTCTGCGCTGGAGAAACCTCGGGGCCGGCCTCGTCCCGCGTCGGGTCTGATTCCCGCGGCTGCCGAACTTGACCCGACGCGGCGGTGGACAGCCCATGCCGTCGCGCGGCCATCCTCACCCGCGCCACCACCTCGCGCTGGTAGCCCGACGGGAGGTACGCGCTGCCCCGGTACAGCCGCCGGTACAGCTCGACCAGGCGCGGGAACTCGCGGCCCAGCCAGTCGAAATACCACTCCCGCGAGCCGCCCGAGCGAAGGTGCAGGGGGATCGGGGTGACCCTGGTCGCGCCAGCTCGGGCGATCGCGGCGACCGTACGTTCGACCTCCTCGGGGGTGTCGGTGAGGCCGGGCAGGATCGGCGCCATCAGCACGCTGCATTCCAGGCCGGCGTCGGCGAGTTCGCGCACCGCGTCGAGGCGGCGCTGCGGGCTCGGGGTCCTGGGTTCCACTGATCTCCACAGCTCCTGGTTGACAAAGCCGATGGACATCGCGAGACCGACCTTCGCGACCTCGGCCGCCTGCCGCAGCAAATCAAGATCACGCAATATCAGGGTGCCTTTGGTGAGGATCGAGAACGGGTTGCCGAAGTCTCGCAACGCCTCGATGATCGGCGGCATCAGTCGATAGCGACCCTCGGCGCGCTGGTAACAGTCCACATTGGTCCCCATCGCGATGTGCTCCCCGGACCAGCGTGGCGCGGCGAGCTCACGTCGTAACAATGTGGGCGCGTTGGTCTTGACCACGACCTGGGTGTCGAAGTCGGCGCCGGAGTCGAAGTCGAGATACGTGTGGCTCTTGCGGGCGAAGCAGTTGTGACTCACCACACCGTCGGCGATGAAGTCGCGGGTGCCGGTGGTGATGTCGTACAGCGGGAGCTCCACCCCGAGCGATTCCACGGAGG
>JBOGDL010000239.1:0-9133 GCA_050701815.1 Micromonosporaceae bacterium
GGCTTCGGCGATCCGGCGCTGCCGTTCCGCGATCTGGCGCCGCCGTACGGCTCGAACGGCCGCTGCTTGAGCGGCTGCCTGCAGCCTGTGGAACTTCCGGCGGCGCTCGGCGACCGCCCGGCTGCGCAGCGCTGCCACGTACCAACAGAGCAGGAAGGCCGAAAGCCCGAGCCCCACCAGGAAGCCTGGACCGATCAGCACGGTGCCCGTGACTTCGGCCAGAGCCAGCACCGCGAGTGTCGTCAGCACCCGCAGCCGGCGGCGCCGCCACCAGGTCTGCAGCTCGGCCGGACGCATCTGCCGGCCCCGCCCGTCCCGCCGGTACGGGGGGGCGCTGACCGGTCGGCCGCCGGCTCGCCCGGGCGCGGTCGAACCCCGGGAACCGACAGCACCTCGGGAACCGACCTTGCCGCGGGCGCCGGGTGCGCCGCGTGACGCGCCACGGCCGGTGTCGCGAGGCCCCGACGAGACCGGCGCGGCATCCGCCGCCCCAGAAGCCGACCCGGGAGCCGCCGCAGAAGCTGCCTTCGGAACACCGTGGCGCCGTGCCGTAGCCACACCGTGCGTGTCCGGGGATGTGGAACCGCCGTTGCCCCGTGCGTCCCCAGTGGTCGCGGAGAAGTTGCTTGGTGGGTTGACGGGAGCCCGGCCCGGCACAGTGCGGCGCCGGCGCCGGCGCCGCAGCACCCGCGCCTCGGACGACGCCCGCTCCGCCACCAGCCGCTCAGTCGCGTCGTACCGGCGCACCAGTGCGGGCGCCAAGGCCAATAGGCCGGCCGCGGCGAGGACGGCGAGGAGCACCGATGTGGGCACCCCCGCTCCCCTCCCGTCTGGGCCCGTCGCAGCCGATTGACATATCGACAGGACCTGCCCTGAATGGAAGCCGTCGCCAACCCTTGAGCGCCACGCCCGGTGACCGTCATGGCCGGCCGGCGCGAGTTCCCCACAGCCTCCGATGAACAACCTGTCACCTGAGGCTAGAGGGGATCAGCCACCGGGACGGCGCGCCACACCGCAACGACGTGCACATATGCATGCAGGCAACCCGAGCGGCGCGTGATCTGGTCAATCCGAGTCACTCTCGGACCGCAGCCGGCGCCAGCGAGCCAGCAGCCCACCGTCGACTGCCACGTCCTCGACGGTCATGGCGTACCCGATGTGGTCCCGCCAGGCGCCGCCGATGTGCAGGTATCGACGGTGGTACGACTCCTCCCGGAACCCCAGCTTCTCCACCACCCGCCGGCTGGGCGCGTTCTCGGGCCGAATGTTGACTTCCACCCGGTGCAGGGCGCCGTGCTCGAAGGCGTGATCCACGGCGAGCGCCAACGCTGTCGGGATCACTCCGCGGCCCGCAACCCGGCTGTCCACCCAGTAGCCCGCGTACGCGGAGCAAAAGGCCCTTCTCACGATGTTGCCGAGCGTCAAGGAGCCCACCAGGCCCCCCCGGTAGCACACCGCGAAGGGCATCGACTCGCCTTGCCGGGCGCTGCGCCGCATCTGGCGCAACATCACCCGGAACACCGCCGGAGTGTTCGCTTCCCGCCATGGCTGCGGCGGCACCGGCTCCCACGGTTGCAACCAGTCCCGGTTGAGGCGTCGCACCTCGCTCCAGGTACGGGCGTCGGAGCGCCGGTGCGGACGCAGGGTCACCTCGCCGTCGCTCAAGACAGCGGGCCAACCGGGATGCTCGCTCATCTGCGCCGGTCCATCAGCAGCACGTCGACGGTGCTTCCGGCAGCTGCGTTGGACACCTTCTCCCCGAGCACCAACAGCCCGTTGGCCTCCGCCAAGCCAGACAGCGTGTGCTGACCGCCGACAAGCGGCAGCAACGTGTAGCCGCCACCGCGGCGTTCCGCGACGTGGGCGGGCCGAAACTCCCGCAACCCGGCGGGCGAGGTGACCGTCTCCAGCAGGTGCGCCTTCACGCTGGGCCGGAACACCGGGTCCGCCCCCGCCAGTCGCAGGATCAACGGCCGGGCCAGCACCTCGAAACCGATCAACGCGGCGCCGGGGTCGCCGGGCAGGCACACGATCGGCACCTCCTCGGGACCGACCGCCCCGAACCCCATCGCCATCTGCGGATACACCGACACCTCGGTGAACTCGACCGCGCCGTCCCGGCCCAGGATCCGCCGCGCCATGTCGCCCGGGCCGTGGGCGGTGCCGCCAGTGGTGATGATCAGATCAGAGCGCAGGGTTTGATCGTCCAGCACGGTGCGCATCGCTTCGGGGTCGTCGTCACAGATTCCTATCCGGTACGCGTGCGCGCCGGTGTCGGCAGCGGCGGCGGCCAGCGCGTGGGAATTCGCGTCCACCACCTGGCCCGGCTGGCTGGAACGGCCGGTGTCGACCAGCTCATCGCCGGTCGCGACCACCGCCACCCGCGGCTGCGGCCGCACCACGACATGACCCACCCCGGTGGCCGCCAGCAGCGCCACCAGCGCCGGGGTGACGTACGTGCCCGCCTTGGCCAGCGTCGCCCCGGCCGCCATCTGGTCACCGGCACGCCGCACCGCGTGCCCCCGCTGCGGCGCGGTGCGCACCTCCAGCGCGACCATTCCCTGATCGGTCCAGGACGGGTGCGCCACCGCGTCGGCGCCGGCGGGCAGCGCCGCCCCCGCCGCGATCGAGAAGCAGCCCCCTGGGGGCACGCGCACCGGCCGCCAACTGGTGACGCCGATGTCTCCCACCACGTTCAACCGCACCGGCCGGTCGGGGCGGGCCTGGCTCACGTCCCCGGCGCGCAGCGCGTAGCCGTCGATCGCGGCGTGGTCGAACGCGGGCAGCGGGTTCGGGGCCGTCACGTCAGCGGCCAACGCGCTGCCGTACGCCTGCGTCAAGTCGAGATCAAGCGGCGGAAGCGGCTGGATTCTGGCCAGCACCCGGGCCAGGTACTCGGCCAGCGGCAGGGCCGCTCCCGCTGGTGTCACGGGGGGTCCTCACGGTTCGGCCCCCGCGCGCGAAAGACTCGATTCCCCCGGATCCCCGTGGCCTGGCGCCACCGGGAGCGCGGCGGACGCCGCCGCCTGGTCACCGGCGGCTCCAGGCGCCAGCCCGTGCACTCATGGTGTGAACCCCTGGTCGACGCCTTTGATCTCCTGCTCCACGTACTGCGCCAGCCATTCCCGCATCGCGGGCCCGATGTCGGGGTGGGCGCAGGCGATCTGCACCAACGCTTTGAGATACCCCTCAGGCTGGCCGGTGTCATACCGACGGCCGCGGAACACCACTCCGTGCACCGGGACGCCGCCTTTCATCATGTGCACCATCGCGTCGGTCAGTTGGATCTCGCCGCCACGCCCGGGTGGGGTCTGCCGAATCGCGTCGAAGATGCCAGCGGGGAGCACGTACCTGCCGACCACGGTGAGGTTGCTCGGGGCCTGTTCGCGCGGGGGCTTCTCCACCAGCCCGGTGATCCTGACCACGTCGGTCTCGTCTGTCTTCTCCACCGAGGCGACGCCGTACTTGTGGACCTCCTCGTACGGCACCTCCATCAGCAGCAGCACGATGCCGCCGCGGCCGGCCTGCAGATCCAGCATCCGCGGCAGGATCAGATCGCGTTCGTCGATCAGGTCGTCGCCAAGCATCACCGCGAACGGCGCCGCGCCCACGTGGTCCTCGGCGCACAGCACCGCGTGGCCCAGCCCGAGCATCTCAGGCTGCCTGGAGCTGTGGATCGTGGCGAGTTCGGTGGGGTGACGCACCGCCTCCAACCGGTCGTCGTCGCCCTTGGCCTCAAGCTGCGCCTCCAGGTCCAGCCGCCGGTCGAAGTGATCGACGATGGAGCTCTTGCCACGCCCGGTGATCAGCAGCACGTCGGCGATGGATGATGCCGCCGCCTCCTCGACGATGTACTGCAACGCGGGCTTGTCGACGACCGGGAACAGCTCCTTCGGGACCGCCTTGCTAGCGGGCAGGAAACGAGTGGCCAGCCCGGCCGCCGGGATCACCGCCTTACGGGCCCGCTGAGGCGTGCTCGCCACCTGGCCCGCCCCCATGCTTGCGCTGCCGGCCTGGGAGGAATTGGCGACGGACCCTTCCCGCTCGGCCGCAGAGGTGGAGTCCTTTGACGCGTCATCAGACATGAGCTGAGGCTATCGGCCCTGTGCTGATCCGCGGCGGCGCCGCTGCACGACGCGCCGGCTAGGTGGCGCCGGCCTCACCTTCGCAGGTCACGGCATGGGTGCCACATGCCAGGTGTCGCGGCCCGCCGCTTTCGCGGCGTACAGAGCGTCGTCCGCCGCTTCCAGCACATCCGAAACGGCGCCTCCATGCTCCGGAAACACCGCCACACCAGCGGAGATGGTGACCGTGATGGAGTCTCGACGCCCGTCGTCGCCGTCGAACTCGAATTTCGCGTCCCGGATCGCGGCGCACAGTCGCTCGGCGACCCGGGCGCTTCCCCGCACATCGGTCTCGGGCAACAGCACCACGAACTCGTCACCCCCGTGCCGAAACGCGAGGTCCACCTCGCGGGTCTCCTTCTTCACGCGACGCGCGAACTCGAACAACACCGCGTCACCCACCGCATGCCCGTACGTGTCGTTGACCTCTTTGAACCGGTCCAGGTCCATCGCGAGCACCGCGAGTTTGCGCTCGAAGCGACCCGCCCGCTTCACCTCCCGCCGCAGCGACTCCTTCAGGTAGCGGTAGTTCCACAGCCCGGTGAGCGGATCCGTGAGCGAGAGCCGGTGCGTCTCCTCGTGCAGCAGCACGTTCTCCACGGCCACCGCGACCTGACCCGCGAACGTGCGCAACGTGATCAGGTCGGCGTCGTCGAAGTCGTCGTGGCCCAGCCGGTCGTACAACGCGAGCACCCCGAGCAGCCGTCCCGGCCCCGCCAGCGGCTCCTCGCCGTCGGTGTGGCGGGCGCCGGAGAACGGCACCGCCACGTACGTGCGGCACCGCGGCTCCCGGGGGCTGAGCGTCGGCCCGTCCCATGCCACGCGTCCCCGGCGCGGCTCCCCGCTGGCCGCCACCGCGCCCAGCAGTCCCTCTCCGAGCTGCAACCGGATCTTCTCGAGACCGTCCGCACGTTCTGCCAGCCCGTGGCCACAGCGCCCCACCAAACCGCCTGAGCGCCGACCGTCCGGCTGCTCCACCAGCAACACCACACCAGCCCGGGCGCCGGTCGCCGCCATCGCGGTCTCGAGGATCACTTTCAAGATCCGGTCCAGGTCGTGGGTGCTGGAGAGGGTGTCGCCGAGCAGCGCCAGGTTGCCCCGGAGCTGGTCCCGGCTGGCGGTCAGCGCCTGCACGTACCCGCGCATTTCTCTGGTCATCCGGTTGAACGTGGTGGCGAGGCGACCCAGCTCGTCGCCGCTTCGCACCGGGACCCACACATCCAGGTCGCCACCGGCGACCCGATCCGCGGCGGTGGCCAGCTCCACCACCGGCCTGGTGGTGGCGCGCGCCAGCCACCAGGCGGCGACGAGCGCCAGCAACCCCGCGCCCACCACCACGGCGAGCAGCAGCGCGAACAGGTTCTGCTCGTCGTCGCCTTTGGTGGAGAGCAGCAGCCGCAGCGGCTGTCCGGCCGTCGGCCTCACCAGGAACAAGTAAGTGCGGTCATCGGACTCAACGATCTCGCCCCGGCCCAGCCCACGGGAGCGCTGCACGTTCCGCTTCGCGCGGTCAGAAGAGAGTGTGGACAGCGGTGACTCGCGGTTGTCGAGCACGGTGATTTCGGCGCCGGCCTCGTCCGCCAGACGCTCCATCAGGTTGGCGTCGACTGGTCGCGCCACCAGGAGATAGCCCACCAGCTTCCCGTCGTTGTCGCGTAGCGCTGCCCGCCACGCGAGCGCCGACATCGTGCCTCGGCCGACGCTCGGTCCGCTGTCCGTGCACAAGGTCCATGGGCCAGGCGCGTCGCCAGTCTGGAAACCCGTGCTGCCGTCGGTCTTGTCGACCCGGGCGGAGGTGACTTCGTGCCGCTCCACCACCTGTTGGGCCCTGGCCTCGGCGGACCTGAGCACGTCTTCAGGCTGGCTGCCGCCGGACCGTTCCGCGGCGGCTTCCGCCGCTGACCGCAGCTCGGAGCAGATGATGCCGAGGGAGGCACGCACCGTGGTCGCGGCCACGTTCAAACGATCGGCGGCCCGCGCGTTTCCCACCGCCGCAACGGTGCCGCCAGCGATCACCACCCCGATCAGAACCGGGCCCAAGACCACGGCGAGAAACGCCACTGTCAGTCGACCGTGCAGCGTCACGTCTGGCTCCCACCCTCACACATGCTGCTGAGATGCTGTCACAGTGGAGCACGGATCACCTCACCCAGACGTACCTGATCGAGAAGGCCATGATCCAGATTGCGATGATCTCGGCGGCACAGCTCTCGGTGGAGCTGGTCTCGGCGGCGCTGATCTGAGGGACGCGGCGGGGCGGGCTGCTGGCTACCGCGGCCCCGCCGGCACGGGGTCGGCAGAGCAGAAAGCGCGGATTCGCGCCGCCGTGCTGGCGGCTCGCCGCTCGATGCCACTGGCGGTGCGCCGGGATCGTGATCGCAGCCTCGTCAGCACGCTTACCCGGGAGCTGAGGCACTCGCTCGCCGCTGACGCCACCGTGGCCGCGCACGTCCCGTTCGGCGCGGAGCCCGCCGCCACGTGCGAACCCCGGCTACCGGAGGCGCTCGCCGAGGTCGGGTTCCGGGTGCTGCTCCCGGTGGTGCTGCCGGATCGTGATCTGGACTGGGCCGAGTATCAAGGGCAAACCTCGCTGGCGTACGCCCCGCGTGGGCTGAGCGAGCCGACCGGGCCCCGCGTCGGGCCGTCCGCCATCGCGGCTGTGGACGCGGTGGTGGCCCCGGCGGTGGCGGTGGACGAGTCCGGGGTGCGCCTGGGTCGCGGCGGCGGCTCGTACGACCGGGCCCTCGCCCGGCTCGCCCCGGGGACCCCGGTGATCGCGCTGCTCTACGACGACGAGCTGATCAGACAGCTGCCAACGCAGCCACACGACCGGCGGGTCACCGCCGTGATCACACCGTCCGCCGGGCGCCGTGACGTCGGCTGAGACATGCGACCTCGCCACAAAAAGTGGACGAGAGGCCGGCCGATAGCGCACCATTAGCACTCGAAGTTTGAGAGTGCTAGCCGGAGGACACAGTGCCGACCTACCAGTACGCCTGTACAGCGTGCAACCACCAGCTTGAGGCCACGCAGTCGTTCACCGACGACCCACTCACCGTGTGCCCGGAGTGCGCTGGCCGGCTGCGCAAGGTCTTCTCGGCGGTGGGTGTCGTCTTCAAGGGCTCAGGCTTCTACCGCAATGACTCTCGCGCCGGAAACGGCAAGAACGGCTCATCCGAGCGATCGGAGAAGTCGACGGAAAGCTCGGGCGACGGCTCCAGCTCCGGCTCCGGTGAGCCGGCCAAGAAGAGCTCCTCCTCCGAGAGTTCCGGATCTTCCAGCGGCTCCGACTCGAAGGGCAACGGATCCAAGAGCTCCAGCGGGTCCACCGCCGCCAGCTCAACGAGCGGATCCAAGAGCTCCAGCTCAAGCTGACCGGAAGCCGCCGCTTCTCGGGGCCCATACCCCGCCAGGGATCTTGACCACAACTCTGTCCACAGGTGCCCTCGTCATCCACAAGCTGCGCTCGCACAAGTCGATCGCGCCTCAGCGCCGACCTATCGTCTGCCTGCCGACCAGGGAGACGAGATGGACAAATCACATCGTACGAGCCAAAAAGCACAGCGCCGTGACGCAGCCCAGGAAAGGCTGGATCCGGTGCGATTCCGTACGCCGCGCCGGGGTTCCTTGCTTCGACTCACCCTCGTCGCGGCACTGCTGACGTTGGCAGCCGGGCTGCTTTTCCTGGGGCCCAGCGCTGGCTCGGCCAACTGCCGTGAAGTCTCAGCGCCGGACGACTCAACCGCCGCCAGCCCGCAGCGCGCCACACCGGACCCGGAGTCTCCCGAAGCGGGCGGCGGGCCGCGCCCCGACCCCTCTGTCCCGGGCCATGCCGGATCTGGATCCGGAGACCAGATCCCGGTGCCGGACGGCGCCGTCGGGGTGCCAATTCAACTCGCCGAACCGGCGACCGCGGCGGTGGTGCGGGTAGGCGACCGGGTCGATGTGATCGCCCGGTCATCCGGGCCAGGCCGGAAAGACTCCGTGCTGGTGACGAACGCGCTGGTGCTCGCGGTCAACTCCGCCGCGGATGGATCGTGGGACGAAGGTGTGTTGTTTCTGGCGGCCGCCCCGAGCCAGGCGCAGCGCCTGGCCCGCACCGCGCCGGACATCGCGCTCGGCATTACAGTGCGCCCCTAGGGTCACCTCCCCGGTGCTCGCCGATGGAAAAGGGGTGTCACATGCTCAAGGGCTTCCGGGACTTCATCATGCGAGGCAACGTCATCGATCTGGCGGTCGGCGTGGTGATTGGTGTGGCCTTCACGACCCTGGTCAACTCGTTCACGGACGCGCTCATCAACCCGCTGCTCAAGGTGTTCATGGGCGGCGGCGTGAAAGGCGGCACCTTCATCCTCCGCGGGGTCACCTTCGACCCCGCTCAGTTCCTCAACGCGATCATCACGTTCGTGATCACCGCCGCGGTGCTCTACTTCCTGGTGGTGGTGCCGATGAAGCAGATCCGGACCCGGTGGATGAAACAAGAAGAGGAAGCAACCGCGGAGGAGATCATGCTGCTCACCGAAATCCGCGACGAGCTGAGGAGAGCCCGCGACTAGGTGGCGTCCCGCCGATCTTCGCGGCAGGTCGGTGATCGGGTTGGCGGGCGCGGTCACCGGCGGCGAGCTGGGTCGGCGGCAGCCACGCCAGCCGAGCCACGCAGCCGCCGAGTGGGGCGACGAGGCTTTCCGGTAGATTTCATGTGGTCGTTGAAGGGGTGCCCCAGCTCGGGCGGGGTGCCCCTTCACCGCGTACGTCCCCGGTGCGGGCGCGGGCCACCACATGTTCGACAACCGGCGACGTCCAGCCGATGTCAGTCCCAGTGTGGCGGCCTCTCGTCGAGGAGCCGACGCTCATTGCCGCGACGCGACTCGCCCCAGCCACGATCGGTGTCGTCCGCGGTCTGATCCGGCAAGATCGGAATGTCCTCATCCTCAAACCGCACCTCGCGGTCGTCATCGTGTTGCACAGCCGTTCCTCCCAGTCCAGGTCGCCGTGTCAGTGTGAACCGC
>JBOGDL010000240.1:0-6816 GCA_050701815.1 Micromonosporaceae bacterium
GCGACGGGGCGTGGAAGTTCGTTCGCTACCTGGCCCGCCCGGACGTGCAGGCCGAGTGGTACCAGATCGCCGCCGCGCTCCCGTCCGTGGAGGCGGCATGGGACGAGGATGCCCTGAAGGGCGACCCACAGCTGGCCGCCTTCGGCGACCAGCTGAACGACGCCAAGTCTCCGCCGCCCATCGCCACCTGGGCGCAGATCTCAGCGGCGTTCGACGGTGAGATGGAGAAGCTGTGCAAGACCGGGATGACCCCGGAGGAGGCTGCCCAGGCGATCCAGAAGAAGGCCATGTCGATCGGCACCGAGGCCTGAGGATGACCTTCCGCCAGGACGCGTCTGACCGGCGGAGCCGCCAAGGGCGGCTCCGCCGGTCAGCGGCCGGTTGGGGGTTCGCGCTGCCGTTCGTGGCCATGTTCACCGTGTTCATGGTGGGCCCGGTGGTGGCCTCGCTGCTGATGAGCGTCACCGACATCCGCAGCGCTGACCTGCGCGACCCGTTCGCGGTGAACCTCACCGGGGCTGAGAACTACCTCCGGCTGTTGCAGGACGAGCTGTTCCTGAAAGCAGCGCGGAACACGGCCCTGGTGGTGTTCACAGGTCTGCCGTTGACGGTGGCGTTCGGGCTGGCCGTGGCGCTCGGCGTCAACTCGGGGCTGACCCGGTTCAAGGCGGTGTTCCGGGTGGGTTACTACCTGCCGGTGGTCACCAGCATCGTCGCGATCGCGGTGGTCTGGCGCTTCGTTTACCAGCGTGACTACGGGCTGGTCAACGGCGCCCTCGGGCTGATCGGTGTCGACGGCCCGAACTGGCTGGGTGACACCAGCCTGGCGTTGCCCGCGCTGATCGTCATGATCGCCTGGCGTGGCCTCGGCTTTCAAATGGTGATCTTCCTGGCCGGGCTGCAAGCCATCCCGCAGCACCTGTACGAGGCCGCCAGCATCGACGGCGCGAGCCGGTGGCAGCAGTTCTGGCACGTCACGTTGCCGTCGTTGAAGCCGACGCTGCTGCTGGGCAGCGTGATCGGGACCGTGGGCCTGGTGCTGGTCTTCGAGGAGCCGTTCGTGATGACCCGGGGCGGCCCGTTGGATTCGACCGTGTCCGTCTCGCAGTACGTGTACAGCCAGTTCGGGTTCGGCAACTACGGCTACGCGTCCGCGATGAGCTACGTGTTGTTCGCCGCCATCGCAGCCTTGTCGCTGGCCTGGTTCCGGCTGATGCGGACTGAGACGTGAGGGCAGAGCCGATGCACGCTGATCCGATCAGGCGCCGGGACCGGGTTGCCCGCTGGTCGCTGCACACTCTGTTGTTCGCGGGGCTGATCGTGATGATCGCCCCGTTCGGCTGGATGCTGCTCTCGTCGCTGAAAACCGAGGCGGAGACCCGTCAGACACCGCCGACGTGGTGGCCGCGCGAGTTCACCATGGGCAACTTCGCAGAGCTGTTGACCAGATTGGACTTCCCGCAGTTCTTCACCAACTCGGCGATCGTCGCTGTCGTGGTGACGTTGGGCAACCTGGCGATCTGCTCAGCCACCGGCTACGCCCTGGCCAAGTTGCCGTTCCGCGGTCGGGGAGTGCTCTTCGCGCTGGTGGTGGCGAACGTGATGGTGCCGCCGGTGGTGACCTTCGTGCCGACGTTCGTGCTGGTCAGCAACCTCGGGCTGGTGAACACGTACGCGGGGCTGATCCTGCCCAATCTGGCGTTGGCGATCAATGTGTTCCTGATGCGCCAGTTCATGCTGTCGATACCGGACGACCTGCTGGAGTCCGCCCGCATCGACGGGGCCAGTGAGCTGCGGATCTTCTGGCAGATCGCGCTACCGCTGGCCCGCCCGGCTATGGCGACCGTCGGCATCCTCACCTTCCTCGGCTCCTGGAACAACTTCCTGTGGCCGCTGGTGGCAGCGACCACCGAAGACAAATACACCCTGCCGGTGGCGCTCGCGCTCTACAGCATCGGGGAGAACCAGACCCACTACGGCCTGCTGCTGGCCGGCTCGGTGGTGGTGGTGCTTCCGGTCCTGTTGGTGTTCCTGGTGCTGCAGCGTCACTTCGTGCGCGGCATCGCGACCACCGGCCTGAAGTAGCGCTTTGGAGGTCTGACATGAAACGCAGATCCGCTCTGATGCTGGCGGGAGGTGTCGCGGCGGCGTTGCTGACGCCCGCAGCCGCGAGCGCTTCCCGCCTCGGCGGCCTCGCTCCCCGGGCGGCCCGTGGCGCGCCGGCAGCGCTCGGCGGCGCCGACCGTCGCACCCTGATCCGCCACGCCGCGGCGACCTGGCGTTCGATGGAGGCAATGCTCGACCCGACAACCGGCCTGGTCGCGGACAACATCGAAGGTAGTCTCGACGGCGCCAGCCGGGACAAGAAGACCTCACCCACCAACATCGGCTGCCACCTGTGGTCCGCGATCACCGCCCGCGAGCTGGGGCTGATCTCGCCCGGGGATGCGCGCCGGCAGAGCCGCGCGGTGTTGGACTCGCTGGCGAGCTTGCAGCGGCACCCGTACAGCGGGATGTTTTTCAACTGGTACGACCCGCGCACCGGTGAGGTGCTCACCACCTCGCCCACCGGCGACCCGATCTATCCGTTCCTGTCCAGCGTGGACAACGCCTGGTTGGCCGCCGCGCTGATGGTGGTCGGCAACGACGACCCGGCGCTGCGTCCCCGAGCCCAGCAACTGCTCGCCGACATGGACTTCGGGTTCTACTACGACCCGAACGCGCGCGGCGCGGACTTCGGCGCCGGGCTGCTCCGCGGCGGGTTCTGGCCCGAGGAGCCCCCCGGCGGCGGAGTCAAAGGCAACTACCCCGGCCGCGGGCCGGACGTCTGGTACACCGGCCACCACTACGGAGCGGTCAACAGCGAGACCAGGATCATCAGCTACGTCGGGATCGCGCTGGGCCAAGTCCCAGCCGAGCACTACTTCGCCCTGTGGCGCACCTTCGAGCCGAACTGCGACTGGGCCTGGCAGGAGATGAAGCCGGTCGGCGACTACCGCGACTACCTGGGCATCCGGGTGTTCGAGGGCGCGTACCGGTACCGCGGGCTGCAGTTCGTGCCGAGCTGGGGCGGTGACATGTTCGAGGTGCTGATGCCGGACCTGTTCGTCCCCGAGGCGCGGTGGGCCCCGAACAGTTGGGGCCGCAACCATCCGGTGCACGTGCGGGGCCAGATCGAGCACGGGCTTGACGAAGCCAAGTACGGGCACTGGGGCTTCTCGCCCGCCTCCGACCCGTTCGCCGAGTACCGCGAGTGGGGCGTGGACCCGATGGGGCTCGACTCCGAGGGCTACACCAGCGACCGGGAACGCACCCGCGTCGACTACGGCTTCGGAGGCTGCGCCGGGCGTGACCCGAAACCCGAACCCGCCGAGTACGGCGACGGCGTGGTCACCCCGCACGCGGTGTTCCTGGCGTTGCCGTACGCCCCGGCGGCGGCGATGACCCAGCTGGGGAAGCTGCGTTCCGACTTCGACAGCTACGGCCCGGGCGGCTTCTACGACGCGATCGCGGTGCGCAGCGGCACGGTGGCCCGACGCCATCTGGCGCTCGACCAGGGAATGATCATGGCCGCGCTCGGCAACCTGCTGGCGAACGACGTGATCCGTCGCCGCTTCACTCACGGCCAGGTGGAGCGGGAGCTGCGCGATCTGCTGCGGATCGAGGAGTTCAACGTGCCCGCCTCATGATCGGCGCCACGGGTTGCGCGGCATCCCCGCCGCGCGACCCGTCGTCGCGCCCCTGACCGGCCTCATCTGGACACACAGCAGGTCGCCACGCGCGTCGATCGCGGAGAGATGAGCCAGCTAGAGCCCCACCCCAGCGCCATAGGAAGGCATACGGATGACAGACACGCACGACGGGACGCAGGCGGCGCAGGCACGCGCGGACTGGGACGCGCGGATCGGCGTACGCCGGGCTTCGGCTGCTGCGACAACGGTGCTCGACGCGCCGAAGCAGCTGCGGGCGACCGACGGGCGGGGAAACGTCACCCTGGACTGGGACGCTGTGCCGGGCGCGATCGGCTACCTGGTGCACCGCGCTGACGCGCCCGGCGGGCCTTTCCAGCCGCTCGACCATCACGGTGGCGACGTGCTCTCAGTGCCGCATCCGCCGTACGCGGACACCACGGGTGAGGTGGGGCGCACGTACCACTACGCGGTGGCGTCACTGGCCGATATCGACGCGGTGGGGCCGGTCAGCGACCCGGTGGCCGGAACCGCCCTCGCGGCCGCGGGCGGCGACACCACGCACGGCGACACGGCGGGCGGCGGCACTGCAGAGGGCGACGCCGTGGTGCGGGCGGTGGTGGACGCGGCGCGTGCCACCGGTCGGCTGGAGCGCCCCTGGGCCCCGATGATCGGCGCCGAGCACCTGAGCCACTTGTTGTCCGAGGACACCACGGGCGGCCGTCCGATCGGCGCCGAGCTTGCCGAGGCGCTGTCCATCATGCGTTCCGAGTTCGGTGTCGAGATGGTCCGCGCGCACGCGATCCTCTGCGACGACCTCGGCGTCTACCGCGAGGTCGGCGGGACGGTGGTGCACGACTTCAACCGGGTCGACGCCGTGTTCGACCAGGTGCTCAGCCTCGGGCTGCGACCGGTGGTCGAGCTGTCGTTCATGCCGCGTGACCTGGCTTCCGACGTCACCACGACGGTGTTCGGGTACGACGCCATCGTCTCTCCCCCGAAGAGCTGGCAGCGCTGGGGGGACCTGATCCGGGACCTGGTGAGGCACCTGGTGGACCGGCACGGGTTGGAGGAGGTGCGGCGCTGGCCGTTCGAAGTGTGGAACGAGGCCAACCTGGACGTGTTCTGGTCCGGCACCCAGGCCGAGTACCTGCGGCTGTACGAGGTGACCGCCCGCGCCGTGAAATCGGTCGACGAGACGTTGCAGGTCGGGGGCCCCGGCTCGGCGGCCGCGGCCTGGAACGGCGACCTGCTGCGGCACGCCGCCGAGACCGGGGCGCCGCTGGACTTCCTGTCCACTCACACGTACGGGAGCCCGCCGCTGGACTTCCGTCCGCTGTGCGCCCGCTACGGGCGCGAGGATCTGCCGCTGTTGTGGACGGAATGGGGCGTCACTCCCACCCACTTCAACCGGGTCAGCGACGGAGTGTTCGCGGCGACGTTCCTGTTGCGTGGGATGCGTTCAGCGGCGGGTCGGATCGAGGCGCTGGCGTACTGGGTGGCCTCCGACCACTTCGAGGAACTGGGTCGGCCGCCTCGGCTGTTCCACGGCGGCTTCGGGCTGCTCACCGTGGGAAACCTGCGCAAGCCCCGGTACTGGGCCCTGGAGGCGTTGAACCAGCTCGGGGAGCAGGAGGCCCCGGTGGAGCTGTCCGGCGACGGCGCCGGTTCGCTGGTGGAGGCGTGGGCTGGTCGGGACGCTGACGGCCGGGTGCAGCTGTTGGTGTGGAACGGCACGCTGGACCAGTCCAAGGCCGACGGCGCCTCGCTGCTGGACCGAGCGCTGCGGGTCGAGTTCACCGGGCTCGATGACCGGCCGTACCAGGTGAGTCATCGCCGGATTGACCGTGACCACTCCGACATCAGGGCGGTGTGGGAGGCCAGCGGCGGCGGGGACTGGCCGGACCAGGCGCAATGGGAGGTGTTGCGCCAGGCCAATACTTTCGCCGAGTACGAGCCGAGCCGGGTTGTCCAGCCCACGGCGGGCGCCGTCAGCTGCGAGTTCCCGCTGCCCATGCCGGGGGTCTCGCTGCTTGAGCTGACGCCAGCCCCATTGTCAGGGGGCGGCCCACTTTCAGGGGCCGGGCCATTGCCGGGGGCCGGCCCAGTTCCGGGGGCCCTGGAGTAGAGGATGGGCGACATGCACGAAACGCGGCGTCGAGCAGCCGAGCGTCCCGGGCAAGAAAACGGGGAGCGGTCGGAGGCGGCTGCCCGGCGTCCCAACGTCTATCAGGTGGCCGCCCGGGCGGGGGTGTCCATCGCCACGGTGTCCCGGGCGCTGCGCGAAGGCACACCGGTCTCGCCACAGACCCGGGAGCGGGTGCTCGCCGCCGCCAAGGAGCTCAGCTGGCGGCCCAACCAGGCGGCGCAGGCGCTGGCGGGGGTTTCCCACAACGCGGTCGCGATTGTGTTTCCGGATCTCGCCGGTCCGTACTACGCGCGGGTCATCTCCGGGTTTGAATCCGAAGTGGTACGCCAGGGCAGCGCCGTGATGGTGCTGGCCACCCACGGCCGGGCCGCCTCGGAGTTGATGGTGCGCGACCTGGCGGTGCGCGTCGACGGTCTCGTGATCATGGACCAGACAATCCCGGATTCCACGGTGGCGGAGATCGTGGTCGAGACCCCGGTGATCCTGCTGGCGCGGCCCGGGTTCGAGGCGGTCGGTAGCGTTCGATCCGAGAACGTGCAGGCGGCGGTCTCGGTGACCCGGCATTTGTTCGGCCACGGGTTGCGCCGGTTGCGGTTCATGGGCGACCCCGCCCGCACACCGGACGTGCGGGAGCGCTGGCTCGGTTTCGTGCAGGCGCACGCCGCCGACGATGTGCCGCTGCCGGCGGAGCCGTTGCGGTGCGCCGGGTTCGAAGCCGAGCACGGGTACCAGGCGGCGCTCGACGTGCTTCAGGACTCCGCGATCGACGGCATCGTCTGCGCCAACGACGAGCTCGCCTCCGGCGTCTACCGCGCGGCCGCCGACACCGGACGGGTGATCCCCGACGATCTGGCGGTGACCGGGTGGGACGACGTCAGCCTGGCTGAGCACGTCTCGCCGCCGCTGACGACGATTCGTCAGCAGGTGGGTGACCTGGGCGCCACCGCGGCGCGGTTGCTGTTCGATCGGATGGAAGCC
>JBOGDL010000241.1:0-4086 GCA_050701815.1 Micromonosporaceae bacterium
CCCGGCCGAAAAGCGATGCGATCTCGTGGTGGTAGCTCGGCAGGTTGTCCTCGGTAAGCAGATTGACCACCAGCGCGGTACGCGCCACATCCGAGACCTTCGAGTCTTCCGGCGACCACGCCTCGCCACCGAGCACCCCGTCGTACGTGCGGCCTTCGCTCCACGGCACGTACTCGTGCGGGAACCATTCCTTGGCGGTCGCGAGGTGCCGGTCCAGTTCCCTGCCGGCCACCGACTCGAGTTCCAGCAAAAGTTCGGTCTGGCTCAGACCGGGGGCAGTGGTCTCGCGGGCTCCCTTAACCATCTCCTTACGGTACCGTAACTTACGAGACCGTAGTTAAGTGCCGCCGACACGTGGCCAGAGCTGGCCGCCCAGTGGCCACACGAAGTAGAGCGCCGACCAACACCATTTCCGTCCCGCTGCCCTGGCAAACGCGGTCTAACGCCGCCGGGGGGCACGGCCTTCGCTTTCATCAGCGGAAGCAGATTTGATGGTTGGCGTCGTCGATGCCGACCGCGCGACTGCCGGTGAGCAAAGGCTGCCGTCCCGAATTATCTGGCCTGGCAGGCCACTAGGCTGAGGGGCATGGCGGAGATCGTCCTGCGGGTTCGGCTCGTCGGTGGCGATCAGGTGGACGTGACGTACGAAGAACCTGGCGTCGACATCGAAGAGGTCATTGAACACATCGTCACGGCGCTCGTCGGGGACTCAGGTGCGCTTCGGTGCAGACATGGCGAGCGGCTTGTGGTGCTGTACGGACGAGGCGTAGCCGCGGTTGAGGTGGCCCCGCGCGGAGCGGTCATCTAACTGGCGCGGGCGCCCGGCGCCGGTGGGGTCTACCACAGCCGCGCCACGACCGGGACCGCCGCCGGCGTGACGGCCGGCGCGCACGGCTCCGGACTGCGCGCTGGCGCCGCTGGCCGAGCAGGACCAGGGTTCCCGGTCCTAGAGGAGTTCTCCGGCGCCGGGCCCTTGCCCATCGCGAAGGGGGACGTGCCGGGCGGCAACGTCGTCACCAGAACGCACCGCGAATTCGCCTTCCGGGCCTTCGAGTGCCAGAGCACCTCGGCTACGGGTCCGGGGTGGACAATTCCATGCGGCAGCAGATCCACTACTTTCCCGTGTGGGCGCTGATTTGACCGCGCCCGTTCCCGACATCCGCATACTGCGCTGGCGCTGGCAGGATCACCTCAGGCCGTCCCCTCGTCACGGGGATCCCCCAGGTCGACGAGGAATTCCACATCGCCGAAGTGGTGTCCAACCGGGTCCACCAGGACGGTGTCGGACCCGTTTGGGCGCCTGGCTGACCAAAATGGAGACCCTGGGCGCCTCCGCATCCCTGCAACAAATCCAGCAGGCAACGAGGTTCGGCAAAACAAACTGACCACAGTAGACCTGGTTTATCCCTGTTCGAGTAAGTACGCTTTGTTATGTCGCAGTGATCTCGGGTCATTGCGACGTCAACTCCCTGCCCCTCTGCGTGGAGAGGAATACCCAGTGCCTGAAAACGAAGAGCATCTTGTACGAAAGGTGGCCCTGGCGGCCGCCGCGGTAGCCGCGGCTTCTGCCTTCACAGTGGGGACTGCCGGCAGTGCAGCAGCGGCCGAGCCGTCCAACGCCGGACTCGCCGAGGCGGCATCGGTGGCTCAGCAGGGCAGCGCGCTCGGCGCTGTCCTGAACCAGGTGACTGCCGACGACGGTGACGTCGGCACCACGGGCCTGTTCAGCAGGTGACACACCCGGGCCGCCTCACGGGTGATCAGCCTGTGAGGCGGCCCGCCAACCAGAATGTGGCCGGCGGAGATCCGGAGGAGTCGTTTCGTGACCGAGCTGCCGATCGTGCAGGTGAACCAGCGGGCTGCTGAGTGGCCCACCCAGGACGTCACCGAACAGGCGCTTGCGGATCCGGCCTGGCGTCCGCTGCCCTTCGTCGAGTTCGCTCTCAAGTTCCACGGCCGGTGCAATCTGGCGTGCGACTACTGCTACATGTACGAGATGGCCGACCAGAGCTGGCGTGACAAGCCGGTCTCGATGTCCCGCAGGACAATCGATCAGTTCGCGTTCAGGCTCGGAGAGCACCTGCGGGCCCATGCCGACGAGGTGTGCGGAGCATCGGTGAGGATGCACGGCGGCGAGGCGCTGCTCGCCGGCTCTGACCAGTTCGCGTACGCGGCCAGGTCGCTCCGGAGTGCCGCGCCACCCGATGCCGAGCTGCGGCTTGTCACCACGACGAACGGCATCCTGCTCGACGACGAGGAGCTGCTGAACGTGCTCCGTGAGCACCGCATCGGTGTCACGGTCAGCCTCGATGGCGACCAAGAGGGCCAGGACCGTCACCGCAGGTATGCCAATGGCCGGGGCAGCTTCGACCGGGTGATGCGCGGCATCGAGGCCCTGAACCGTCCTGCCTACCGCGACCTCTTCGACATCGTGCTGTGCGCCATCGACCTGGAGAACGACCCGCTGGCCACCTATCAGGCGCTGGTCGACACTGGGGCGCCGGCCGTGGACTTCCTGCTGCCGCTCGGTAACTGGACCTCCGCCCCGCCGGGATGGACCGGCCGGGATGGGGGCACCGCGTACGCCGACTGGCTGATACCGGTCTTCGACCACTGGTACTCCACGGTGCCGGTCCCGGCCGGCGTCCGGCTCTTCGAGAGCATCATGGCGATGGCCCTCGGCGGCCGCAGTCACGTCGAGGCGGTCGGGCTCGCTCCGTTCCAGCTGCTCGTCATCGAAAGCGACGGCGCCATCGAGCTCGGCGACGCCCTCAAGTCCGCGTACGAAGGAGCCCCGTTCACCGGCCTGAACGTCTTCCACAACACGTTGGACGACGCCCAGCTCCTCCCCGGGGTCGTGGCCCGACAGCGCGGTGTGGCGGCGCTGTCCCCGTCCTGTGTCGACTGCCCGATCCGGGACATCTGCCGAGCCGGCGAGTACAGCACCCGCTATCGCGCCGGCTCCGGCTTCCTCAACCCCTCCGTCTACTGCGCCGACCTGACCAAGCTGATCTGCCATATCCGAGATCGGGTCCTCACCGATGTGAACGACCTGCGAAGCCGCCGCGCGGAGGTCGGCTGAGGGGCGGCCGGCCAGGTGGCCGCAGGTCAGGACGCCGGGAGGTAGGTGAGCAGGACCACCCCGGATTCGAACCGCTTGATGTCGCTGAGCCGCATCCGGACGGTCCCCCTGTCGCCGAGCACGTGGACATTCCCCTCGCCCCAGACCAGCGGGTTCAGGTAGACCTCGTACTCGTCGATCAGACCCCGCTCGGCGAGGGCGTAGGCGAACTCGCCGCTGCCGTGCATGAACAGGTCACCGTCGACCTTGTCCTTGAGCCTCGAGATCGCGTCGGAGAGGTCACCCTCCAGCAGGGTCGCGTTCCACTCGAGATCTCCGGACAGGGTGGTGGACCCGACGTACTTCGGCATCGAGTTGACCATGTCCGCCCAGGTGCCTGACTGGCTCGGCCAATAGCCCGCCAGCCCCTCGTACGTCTTGCGACCCAGCACCAGCCCGCTGGATCTCGCCTGACGCTCGAACGAGTACTCGCCGTGATCGCCGTCCGGCTGCACCCACTCGGCGACCGGGTCCACGACGCCGTCGATGGTGGCCTGCGTTGTCGCGATCAGCTTCCCCATCTCGATCTCCTTAGGTCCCAGGAGCCCCTCTGAGCCCCTCTACCCATACGTCGAGCGGGGAAGCCCGGAATCGACGTTTCCGGATCCTGTTGGCACGAGTCCGCGTCGCCGCTCAGCCTCGATCCTCCCACCGGGCGGGTCCCGAGGGCCGCCGGGTTCCTCCTTAACGACGACACGCCGCTACGACATGTGGGTGCATTGACTCCGTACACCTACCAGATATAGTCCTTGCGATAGCTGGTTCGGCCGGGTTTCCAGCCCGGTTGGCGTGAGAGGGAACCCGGTGAGAGTCCGGGGCTGCCCCGCAGCGGTGAGCGGGAACGACAACCGTCGATGACACTGGGCGTCCATCTGGCGCCTGGGAAGTGACGGCCAGTAGAAGACCGGATTTCGGTCGCGCCTGCGAGTCCGAAGACCTGCCAGCTACGTCGCGCGCCACCTGGC
>JBOGDL010000242.1:0-4301 GCA_050701815.1 Micromonosporaceae bacterium
GGGGAGGAGGTCGAACGCTGTGAAGATCGTCGTGCGCAAGGTGGAGTCCGTGAAGGCAACTCAGTACCCCGACTCCTGATCCCAGCGATGGGTGGCGGCAGAGGGACTGACTGCCGCCACCCATCGGGCGTCGTGTGGCGTCAGTGAATCGTGAAGCGCCGTCCGCTCCGCTCCCGGGAGCGGAGAGCAGAACCACTATCGGATGAGGAGAGCTGCGGTGCGAGTGGCGTTGAAAGAAGCCGTGTGGGAACGCGACGGCGAGACCCTGCTGGTGGTGTGCGACCACAGCAAGGCGATCGAGTTGCATGACCCCACCGGACAGGTGGAAACGCTGCTGCGCGTGCTCGCGGACCAGCCGGGCCCGTACGCGGTGCTGCGAGAGCGGCTCTCCGAGGCCGGCGCGGAGGTGACCGCCGAGGAACTGGAAGGCGCGCTGGGCGCCCTGGATGCGCTTCGCCTGCTGCGCGACCCCGACGCCGGCGTCCCCGCAGCCGAGCAGGGTCGGTACTTCAGCAACTTCGCGTTCTTCGAGCTGTTCGTCTCCCGGGAGACATCCGCGGCGGAGTACCAGCGTCGGTTGCGTGAGGCCCACGTGCTGCAACTCGGCACGGGTGGGCTCGGCTCGAACGTGTTGCAGAGCTTGGCTGGACTGGGCGTTGGCCGGCTCACCCTGGTCGACAGCGACGTGGTGGAGCCACGCAATTTCGCCCGCCAGTTCCTGTATCGCGAGGCGGACATCGGCTGCTCCAAGGTGGAACGCGCCGCGGCGTGGTTGCGGGCATTCCACTCCGGAATCGAGGTCAACGCGATCGAACGCTGGGTGGCCGGGCCGGAAGACCTGACGGACCTGTTGGACGGCGTCGATCTCGTGGTGTCCGGCATCGATCAGCCGAACCAGGTGGACTCCTGGGTGAACCAGGCCTGCGTCTACGCCGCTGTCCCCTGGGTACGCGGCGGGATGTCCGGCTCCCAGTTGCTGTATTTCTCGGTCGACCCCGGACGCAGCGCGTGCCACGCGTGCCGTGCCGCCGCGTACGGGGATGACGGGGCAACCGCCAGCCAGCTGCCCAGGCAGGCCGAACGAGCCCGCCAACTCAGCAGCCAGCTGGACCGGCTGAACCGGGGCATCGGCCCGGCGGCGGCGCTGGTCGGCTCTCTGGTCGCATTCGAGGCGTTGCGTTATCTGACCGGGTTCCAGCCGCCGTACGGCGCCGGAGCCGACGTGATCGTGGAGGTTGCCGATGGTTGCCAGCAGCGCAAAGAGCCCTGGCCCGCGGATCCTGACTGCCAGCTGTGCGCGGCCGCCCGTGCGGCACGCGACGACCTCGCTCCCGAGCCGGCACGGTGACCGGCGGCTCCGGGGGCGTGAGTCCCGATGCAACCATGGCGCCCGACGCCGGCGGGGAGGCTGACGATGCGACGCGGGTTGTGCTGCGTCCGCTCACGCTGGTGGACGAGGGTGAGGAGGTGCTCGTCGGGGACCCCGAGGCTGGCACGTTCGTCGCGGTGCCGGCGGTCGGCGGGGTGGTGATCAGAGCTCTCCAGGGCGGCGCCACTGTCGCGGAAGCCGCGCTTGAGGCAGCACGCCACGCCGGTGAGCCGGTGGACGTGCCGGCGTTCGTGCAGGTGCTGCGGGAGCTCGGCTTCGTCGCCGACGGCGGGGAGGCCCGGGGCAGTTCCGGCGCCAGTGGTGGCCCCGAAGCCCACGCTGGCCTTGGGGTGGCGGCGGAGGACAGCGGTGACTCCGTTGTTCCCAGGCGTACCGCGCCGGTGCAGCAGCGGCGGTGGCTGCGCGGGCCGGGCCGAGCCTGGGTGCGGCCGTTGTTCACCCCTGCCGCGTGGTGTGTGTACGCCGGTTCGCTGCTGTTCAGCGTCGTGTGCTTCCTGGTTCAGCCGCAGCTGTGGCCGCGGCCGGGGGACCTCTTCCTGCTCGACGACGCGGGGCTGTCGATGCTGGTCCTGGTCCCGCTCACGTACCTGCCGCTGGCGCTGCATGAGAGCTGGCATTGGCTGGCGGCTCGCAACCTGGGCCTGCGGGTGCGGTTCGGGATCGACCGGCGGTGGTACTTCCTGGTCTTCGAGACAGACCTGACGCAGCTGTGGAGCGTGCCACGTCGATCCCGGTACGGCCCGCTGCTGGCCGGGTTCGCGATCGACATGGTCGTGCTGGCCTCGATGCTTGTGGTGCAGCTGATCGCAGCCGGCTCAGTCGCTGCCCACGTGGCCGCCGCCGTCGGGTTCACTGTGGTTGCCTCGAGTCTCTGGCAGTGCATGATCTTCCTACGCACCGACTTGTACGCGGTGCTGGTCGCCGTGACCGGGTGTCGAGACCTGTGGCGGGTCAAAACCCTGCTGCTGCGGCACGCGATCGGGCGGTTGTCGCAGGTCGAGCGCGAGGAGCTGGCGCAATCGAACCCGAGGGACGTGCGGGTGGGCCGCTGGTTCCGCTGGCTGTGGCTGATCGGGTGCGTGGCGGGCGCGGGTTACTTCGCGCTCTTCGTGGTCCCGGTGCTCGCCATTCTGTTCCGCTGGACCGCCGACGGGCTCGCCATGGGCCTGGCCGAACCCCGGTTCTGGCTCACGTTGGCGGGCTCGGTGCTGTTGTACGCGCCGTTCGCGCTGCCGCTGGCGCTGTGGCTGCGGGAGCTGATCCGGCGTCAGAGCCGCCCCGCCTGAGGCCCCGCCCCGCCTGGCTGACCCGGCCTGGGGAGGGGGTCGATCAGAACCCCCGGGTTGAGAATTCCGGCTGGGTCCAGCGTTGTCTTCGCGGCTCGCAGCACCGCGGCGTACGGGTCGGGGCGCTGCCGGTCGTACCACGGGCGGTGGTCCCGTCCGACCGCGTGGTGATGCGTGATCGACGCGCCGTGCCGATGCAGGATGTCGCTGGCGGCCGCCTTGATCTCGTCCCACATCGCCAGCTCGTCGCCACGCCGCCCGGGCGCTATCACCGTGAAGTACGGCGCCGCGCCGTCCGGGTAGACGTGGGTGAAGCGGCAGTTGACCAGCCCGGGCGCCCCGCACACCTGCTCGATCACCTGCCCCAGCTCGTGACGTGCCGCGTGGCACAGCGGGAGCACCGCGTCCCAGGTGCACGCGGTCTCGAAGGTCTCCACCACGGCTGACAGCCGAGCCAACCCGTCCCGCAGGTACGGCATCCGCAGGAACGCCTCGCGCCACGACTTGAGCGGATCCGCGCCGTTGCTCTTGGACCCGGTGGCGGCGGCTGCGCTGGCGTCGGCTTCGGCTTGATGTCCCAGCGCGATGTCGACGGCCTGCGCCATCAGGTGCTCGACCGGGAATTGAGCGGACTCGAAACCCAGCAACAACACGTTGTCGCTGCCCGTGGCCACGCCGGACAGGGCGGCTTCGCCAGCGTCCAGCAGCCGGCAGTTGGCCGGATGCAGCCCCGACTGCGCGATCTCGCGGGCAGCGGCGACCGCGTCGGAGAAGCGGCCGAACCGCACCGTCGTGGACGCCCGGAACTGAGGTTTGCGCTGCACCCGCAGCCAGGCCTCGGTGATCACGCCGAGGGCGCCTTCGGAGCCCAGGAACAGCCGGTCTGGCGACGGGCCGGCCCCGGAGGCAGGCAGCCGCCAGGACTGGTTGATTCCCGCCGGCGTCACCACCCGGGTCGATTCAACAAAGTCGTCGATATGGGTGAGCACGGTGGCGTAGTGCCCGCCGGAACGCGTCGCCAACCAGCCGCCGAGGGTGGAGAATTCGAAGCTCTGTGGGAAGTGCCGCAGCGTCAGCTTGTGCTCTCCCAGCTGCCGTTCCAGCTCCGGACCGAGCACGCCGCCCTGGATCCGAGCGGCCCGGCTCACCGGGTCGACTTCCAGCACTTGATCGAGCCGGGTCAGGTCCAGGCTGAGCACCCCGCTGTGGTCGTCGCGGTCCCGGCACTCCACGCCGCCGACCACCGAAGATCCGCCGCCGTACGGCACCACGGCCACTCTGGCCGAACCAGCCCAGTCGAGCAGGTCGACCACGTCCTGGTCGGAGCCCGGAAACGCGACCAGATCCGGCGCGTTGCGAAAGTCCCCGCTCAGCGCCCGGATCAGATCCCGGTACGCCTTGCCGTACGTGTGAGCCGCCCGGTCAACCGGCGCGGTCGAGAAGCGAGCGGCCAGCGTCGCCGGCGGACTCAACCGAGACGGCGGCAACGTGATCTGGGACAGCTGTGGCGCCGGGACCGGGTCGGGCGACAGGCCGCTGAGCAGCGGCGCCAACTGGCGGCATTCCGCGTCGGTCAGCGCGGCGTCTTCGGCGCCCCAACCCCACCATGACCTAGCTCGGGCCAT
>JBOGDL010000243.1:0-34144 GCA_050701815.1 Micromonosporaceae bacterium
GCCGGGGAGGTCAGCTTCTCCGACTCGCAGTGGCAGACGGTGATGCGCAAGTACCTCGAGCTGAAAAAGCGCGGCTGCTTCAACGACAACCCCAACGGCCTGTCGTACGAGAAGTCGCTGCAACTGGTGGCCAACGGCGACGCCGCCATGGTGGTGCAGGTCAACGGTGCGCTGGCGCAGCTGGCGACGTACAACAAAAAAGCCGAGTTCGGAATGTTCCCGCTGCCGGGCGTCGACAACCCGGACCAGGTCTGGGTCCCCTCCGGACTGGGCGCCGGGTACGGCGTGAGCTCCCGCAGCGAGCACAAGGCGCAAGCCAAGCAGTTCCTGGACTTCCTCGCCACGCCTGAGCAGACCGGGGCGTACCTGGAAAAGGCCGGCTTCCTGCCGCTGAGCAGCGAGGTGAAGTCGCCGACGCCACCAGAGGTGCAGCCGCTGCTGGATCGGGTCGCGGACGGCAAGGCCGCCCCGTACATGGACCAGCAGTGGCCCAACGCCGAGGTGCAGCCGACCCACTTCGCCGTGATCCAGGAGCTGCTCGGCGGCAAGATCAGCGTCGACGCGGCACTGGCCCGGATGGACAAGGCCTACCAGAGCAAGTGAGAACACCTCCGATGGCCAAGCTCGAATCGTCGCGTGCCCCCGCTCCAGCGCCGAAGCGGCGCCGGGGCGGGGGGCAGGCGACGACCTCGCGGCGCCGATCTGGCGCCGGCAAGCTCACTGCCCGAGCCGTGACCCGGCGACGCCCTGCCGGCGGCGCCAGGCTCGCCACCCGGGGGGCGACGGCGCCGTGGCGGTACGCCGTTCCGGCGCTGGCGTTCTACGGGCTGGTGCTGCTCTACCCCAGCGTCTCCGGGGCCGGTTACGCCTTCACCGACTGGAACGGGTTGGCCGCGCCGGACTTCGTGGGGATGGCGAACTTCCAGCGGATGTTCGACGACCCGCAGGCGTACGCGTCGATCGCGAACACCCTACTCCTCACGGTCGCCGTGACGGTCGCCCAGAACGCGATCGGCTTGGCGCTGGCGGTGGGCCTGAACACGTCCATCGCCAGCCGCAACCTGCTGCGGGTGGTGTTCTTCGCGCCGGCGGTGCTCTCCCCGCTGATCCTGGCGTACCTCTGGCAGTACCTGTACGCCAGCGACGGCGCCGTGAACCGGCTGCTCTCCGGAGTCGGGCTCGGGGGCCTGACCCAGGACTGGCTCGGCGACCCCGATCTGGCTCTCTGGTCGATCGCGGTGTGCGTGGTCTGGCAGAACGTGGGGCTGTCCATGGTGATCTACCTGGCCGCGTTGCAGGGCGTGCCTCGCGAGCTGCACGAAGCGGCCTCGATCGACGGGGCCGGCGCGTGGCGTCGCTTCGCGCACATCACCTGGCCGCTGATCGCGCCCGCCACCACGATCGCGACGGTGCTGTCGGTGATCGGCTGCTTGAAGCTGTTCGACCAGATCATGGCGATCACCGGCGGCGGCCCGGGGCATGCCACCGAGACTGCCGCGACCGTGATCTACAAGAAGGCGTTCGTGTACGGCCAGTTCGGCTACAGCACGGCCCTGGCCCTGGTGTTGACGGCGGTGATCTTCCTGGTCTCGGTGGTTCACGTCGTCCTGTTGCGCCGCCGGGAGGCGTTCCGATGAGACGTTCGAAAGCCTCGGTGGCGGGGGAGGTGGGGTTCGCCGCGCTCGCGGTGGTCTTCGCGTTCCCCCTGTATTTGCTGGTGGCGATGTCGCTGAAGACGCCACAGCAGGCGGCGCGCTCACCCTTCTCGGCGCCGACGACCCCGCGGCTGGCCAACTACACCGAGGCGTGGTCGCAGGCCTCGCTCGGCGTGGCGCTGTTGAACAGCGTGGTGGTTACGGCGGTGAGCGTGTGCCTGCTGGTGCTGCTGGGCGCGCTCGCCTCGTACGTGCTGGCGCGTCGGCTGAGCCGGCTGTCGAACGCGGTCTACCTGCTCTTCCTGGTCGGCATCATGGTGCCGTTCCAGATGGCGATCATCCCGCTGTACGCGTTGATCCAGGACCTCGGGCTGATGGGCACCTGGACCTCGGTGACGGTGTTCTACACCGGACTGCTGATGCCGTTCACGGTCTTCCTCTACACCGGGTTCCTGCGCGCGGTGCCGCGAGACTACGAGGAGGCGGCGCTCACCGACGGCGCCAGCCCACGCCAGGCGTTCTTCCGGGTCGTGTTCCCGTTGCTGCGTCCGGTGACCGGCACGGTGGCGATCCTCGACTCGCTGTACGTGTGGAACGACTTCTTCGCCCCGCTGCTGTTCCTGGGAGGCAGCGGCCAGGAGACCTTGCCGGTCGCGATCTACGCGTTCGTGGGGCAGTACGTCTCCCAATGGAATCTGATCTTCGCTGGGTTGGTGATCGCGATGCTGCCGGTGCTCGTCATCTACTTCCTGCTGCAACGCCACATGATCAAGGGCTTCGCCAGCGGGATCCGGGGGTGATCGCAATGGGACAGGAATCAGAGCAGCTGTCCGAGCTGGCCGCGCGGTTCGTCAGACCGGCCGCTGAGCACGGGCCGGTCCCGATGTGGTGGTGGAGCGGCGAGCCGCTGGACGCCGAGCGGCTGCGGTGGCAGCTGGAGCAGCTCGCCGAGGGCGGGGTGGGCGGCGTGGTGGTGATGAACCTCGCCCCGACCGGCCCCCTGTACGGGTCCGACGCGGACGACCCGGCGTTCTTCTCGGACGGGTGGTGGACGCATTTCCGGGCGGTCTGCGCCCGCGCCCGCGAGCTCGGCGTCGGGGTGTGGTTCTACGACCAGATCGGGTTCTCGGGCGCGAACTTCCAGGCCGACCTGGTCACCCGTCACCCTGAGCACGGCGGGTTGGCGCTGGACAGCGCCACCGTGACCAGCAGCGACGCCGCCACACTCGAGTGCCCGCCGGAAGGCGAGCCGCTCGGCGCCTGGGCGACGCCGGTAGACCACGCCGGCGCCGCCACCGGCCCGGCGGTTCCGGTTCCGTTGACCGGACGTCAGGCCCGGTGGTCGGGTGCCGCCCAGGCGCACCGGGTGACGCTGTGCTATTCGGCGCCGCGCGGCTACGACTATCTCAACCCGGCCGCGTGCCAGGCGCTGTTGCGGCGCGTGCACGGCGAGTTCGACGCCAAGGTCGGCGACTTTTTCGGCGACCCCATCCTCGGCTCGTTCCAGGACGAGCTGCCCACGCTGCCGACCTGGTCGCGCGAGTTCGCCGCCGTCTTCGCCGACCGGCACGGCTACGACCTGCTGCCGCACCTGATCGCGCTCTGCGAGCATCACGAGCACGAGGGCCCGGACGCCGCCAGAGTCCGGCACGACTACCACGAGACCCGGGCCGCGCTCGCCGAGGAGGCGTTCTTCCGCCCCCTGCACCAATGGCACTCCGAACGCGGCCTGGTGTGCGGGGTCGACCAGCAGGACCCGGCACGGGCCGGCGCTCCGGTCGAGGCGGTCCGGATCTACGCCGACTACCCGCGCACCCACCGCTGGTACGGCGCCCCCGGCAGCGACCACCACGGCGACGCCAAGATCCACTCGTCGCTGGCGCATCTGTACCAGCGGCCGCACACCTGGGTGGAGGCGTTCCACAGCACCGGGTGGGGCGGCACGCTGGAAGAGACCTTCGATTGGCTGCTGCCGTGGCTGCGGGCTGGGGTGACGCTGTACAACCCGCACGCCGTGTACTACTCCACCCGGGGTGGCTGGTGGGAATGGGCGCCGCCGTCCACGTGCTGGCGGCAGCCGTACTGGCGGCACTACCACCGGTTTTCTGACACGGTGCGCCGGCTGTCGGCGGTGTTGTCACACGGCGACCACGTCTGCGACGTCGGGGTGCTGTTCCCCGGCGCGACCGTGCAGTCGGGAGTGACCCTGGACGCGGCCACACCGGAGGCGGCGCTGGCACATCAGACGTACCTCGACATCGTCGGCGTGATGCGGTGGTTCGAGGTGCGCACCGGAGCGCTCGACGCGCTGCGCCGCGACTTCGACGTGCTCGACGACGACTCGGTGCGGTGGGCTGAGGTTGCCGACGGGCAGCTGCGGATCGGCGCGGAGAGCTACCGGGTGGTGGTGCTGCCAGCCTGCGTCGCGCTGGAAGCCGACACCGCCGTACGGCTGGTGGAATTCATGCAGGCGGGCGGACGGGTGATCGCGGTCGGCGCGCTGCCGGAGCGAGCCGCCGGACGCGGCGCGGACGACAGCGCCCCGCGGCGCCTCGCGGACCTGATCGCGCAGGCCGGGACGCTGATCCCGACGCCGGGCGGGCTCGCGGCGGCGCTCGCCGACCTGCCGGGCCCGGTTGACGCGCCGGTGCCGACGTTGCTGCGCCGCTCCGGTGACGCCACCGTGCTGTTCGTTCCGGCGATCTCGCACCGGGCCACCGAGATGGAGAAGGCGGACCACGAGATCCTGCCGTGGTTCCGGATCGGTTACCGGTTCGACCCGGCGGCGTACCAGCGGGAAATGACCGTGACCGTACGCGGTGTCGCCGGCGAGCCGCAGCTATGGGAGCCGTACAGCGGGCGGCGGCGCCGGCTCGCGGCGGACCCGACCCCGGACGGCGTCACCGTGCGGGTCCCCTTCGACGACACTCCCGGCGCCCTGCTGGTCTGGGGTGATCCCTCGGCGTGTGAGTCCGTGACGGCGTCCATTTCCACGACGGCGCCCCCGGCAGCGGCGACAGCGCCGGCAGCGGCTGGCGACTCCGTCATCACCACACTGAACGCCGACTGGGAGGTGGAGCTGGCGCCCACACTGGACAACCGGTGGGGCGACCTGGCGCTGCCGGCCCACCCCGGGCCGCCCCTGGTGCAGTGCTGGGAGGTCGAGCACCGCGTCGAACGCGACGACGACGCCGGCGAGGACGGTTGGCGCCCCGCGTACGCCAGCTTCGGGCCCCACGGCGAGCAGCGCGGCCCTGACCCGGACGACCCATGGCGACCGGCGATCTACTCAGATTCCCGCGGCCTGCGCAAGGACCAGCTGCACGAGGCGACTCTCGGGCCCAAGGGCCACGTGCCAGAGGAATTCCTGGACTTCGGGCGGGTTCCCCGCGACGGCGTGGTGCGGTTCCGCGCCACGGTCCACGTCGCCGACGCCACCGAGAGCCACCTCGCGATCGGCGCCGCTGCCAGCAAGCGCGCCTGGCTGGACGGGCGGGAGCTCGACCTGGACGACCCCGGCTACCTGGCATTCGCGCCGGTCGCCCTTGCCGCGGGCCGGCACACCGTCGAACTGGCGCTGCGCGCCGAACAGGACGGCAAGCTCCGCGCGCATCTGGCGTTCACCACCGACGTGGCCCGCTACCGGCGACCGGAGTGGCTCACCACATCCGGGCCGAACGCCAAGGACTCCACGATCGAGTTCAGCCGCGACGTCGTGCTGCCCGACGGTGAGCAATCCGGGCAGATCAACGTGGCGTCCCCGGCGCCCTGCCGGCTACTGGTCAACGGGGTCGAAATCGGCCGCCAGGGGGGCTTCGACCCGTACTACGAAAGCCAGGGCGTCACCCGGATGCAGACGTACCACCTGGGCTCGGCGCTACGCCCCGGCGGGAACCGGATCGCTGTCGAGATGACCAGCATCGGCGGCGCCGCGGACGGGGTGCTGCTCGACGCGCTGTTCACCTCTCGCGACGCGGGCAAGGAGGCTGTGGGCAAGGGGGCCGGGGGCAAGGAGCAGGTGACCTCGCTGGCTTCGGACCTGAGCTGGCGAGCCCGCAGGGACGGTCAGCCAGTGACCCTGGCGCTGCGCCGGCAGCAGTGGTGGGACCCTGCGGCGGCGTGCTTGTGGCGCCGCCCGCATCCGCTGCCAGCGGCTTCCTGGATCGACCTCGCAGGCGGCGCGCCCGGGGTGGTGCTCCCGCTGCTGCTCTGCGCTGACACCCAGGAGTGGAGCGTGGAGCAACTCCGCTTCACCATCCCGCCGGGGGCGGTGCGGATGCGGATCCCGGCGTACGGGCAGGTCGCCGTCCAGGTCGATGACGCAGACGTGCCGTGCGAGGCCGTCACAGGCGACGGCCGAACGGCGCCGTCCGTCCTCGATGTCGCGCTGACGCCGGGCGATGGAGCGGCCAGGCAATGCGTGCTGCGGGTCGTCACGGCGCCCGGCAGAAGCGGCGGCGGGATCCTTGCCGGGCCGGTCGAGTTTCACGTCGGCGCGGGCCGGATGGGGCTCGGCGACTGGTCCGAGCAGGGTCTCGCGGCGTACAGCGGGGGAGTGGCGTACCGGGCCACGCTGCGACGGGACCAACCCTCCCAGGGGCGGGTGCTGCTCGACCTGGGACGGGTGCGAGGCACCGCGGAAGTGTCGCTCAACGGCCGCCCCGTGGGCGTGCGCATCTGGTCCCCGTACGTCTTCGAGCTTCCCGCCATGGCGGCGGGAGAGCACATTCTCCAGATCCGGGTGGACAACACCCTCGCCCCGCACATCGACGCGGTGAGCCCCACCCATTACGTCTTCGACCGGCAGTGCGTCTCGGGCCTCTTCGGTCCGGTGCGCCTGATCGAAACCCCCGAATGGCAGGGAACATGAAGCGACGATCCACACTGACGCTGCTGGCGGCGCTGGCTGTCTTAGCGACGCTGATCACGGTGCGCGGCGCCGACCAGGCGAACGCCACCGAAGCACAGGCTGAACACCTGGGCACCCCGATCCACCAGGTCACCACGCCAGGGGGCGCGTACGGGCCCGGGCCGAACGGCGAAGAGTACTTCTACACCGTCGCCTCGGGCCGCCCCGCGTACCTGTACGTGTTGGACGCCCGTACCGGCGAGCGGGTCACCCGGTTCGCTCTGGAAGGCGCGGACGGCGCCTGGGCGCTGACCGTCGCCCCGGACGGGACGCTCTACGTCGGCACGTACTTCACCGCGTCCCTGTTCCGCTGGAAGCCCGGCAGCGACAGCATCCAGAACCTGGGCCAGCCCGTCGCGGGCAAACGGTTCCTGTGGAGCCTGGACACCGACGATCAGGGCCGGGTCTACGGCGGATCGGAAGGCAACGGGTTCCGGTACGACCCGCAGACAGGCAAGTTCCGCGATTACGGACAGATCACCTCCGGGGAAAACTACGTGCGCAACGTCGCGTACGCCCGAGACACCGTCTACTGGGGAATCGGTGACAACCCACACCTCGTCGCGATGAACCCCGAATCCGGTGAGAAGCGCGAAATCGCCCTGCCCGAGGACCTGTACGGGCCGCCGAACTCATTCGTCTACGACCTGGACTACGAGGGCGGCCGGCTGTTCGTGCGGGTGGAGTCGTCCCGAACCCTGCTGGTGTACGACCCGGCGTCGGGAGAGCTGCTGGACCGGATCGACAACACGTACGGCCTCAGCGTGTCACCTCGGGGCCCCAAGGACAGCGTCTACTTCATCAAAGACGGCGTGCTCACGGCGTACGACGTGCTCACTGAGAAGTTGACCTCCACTGGGTTCCGGCCCACCCCCAAGGAAGGGCAGTCACACGCCCGAGGCTACGGGTGGGCGCACTTCGACACCGAAGAGTGGCCCGGGCCGACGCTGGTGAGCATGACCGTGGCGGGGGACATCTGGTGGTACAACCCGCAGACCAAACGGAGCAAGAAACTGCAGGCGGACATCGTCGCGGAGCCCGTGGTGGTGCGCTCGATGGGCCTCGGGCCCGATGACAAGCTCTACATGGGCGGCTACTTCTCGGGCGGTCTCGGCATCTACGACCCCGCGACCAGCACGCTCTCCGAGCGCCGGGACATCGGGCAGGTGGAGAGCTTCACCTCGCACAACGGCAAGCTGTACGCGGGCGTGTACCCGTGGGCGTACCTGCTCTCGTACGACCCGGACCAGCCCTGGGAGTACTTCACCAACCCGAAGGAGCACTTCCACCTGCATGAGCAGGGTCAGAGCCGACCGCTCGCGATGACCCCGATCGGGGACGAGATCGCGATCGGCACCAGCCCCGACTACGGCCAGTCCGCGGGTGCCCTGACCTTCTTCAACCCGGGCACCGGTGAGCGTGTGGTGCGGCGTGACCTCGGCAACCATGCGGTAGCCGCGTTGGCCACACGTGACGGCAAGCTGTACGGCGGCACCCAGTCGTACCAGTCAGGGCAGGACGCGAAGCTGCTCGTGGTCGACCCGGCAACCCGGGAGCAGGTCTGGGAAGGCGTGTCGGTCCCAGGTCAGGGGCACATCTCGGACCTCAGCTTCGATGCGGCCGGGCTGCTGTGGGGCATCACCAGCAGCGGGGTGGCGTTCGCGTGGGACCCGTCGTCCCGCACGGTCGTCAAGACCCAATCGCTGTTCCCGAACGACTCCTGGGACCCGGACGTCGACCAACTGCTGTGGTGGAGCTTCCTGGAGTACGACGCCGCGACCGGCGGGTTCTACGGCTCGTCGAAAGGCAACCTGTTCCGGCTGGACCCCGAGACGATGCAGACCGAGGTGTTGAACGACGAGGCGTACCTGTTTGGCCGGGATGCCTGCGGAGACCTTTACTTCTCCCGTGGCGCTGACCTGTACCGGCACGACCTGCCCGAGGCCAGCTGCGCCTGACCAGTCAACAGAGCGCCCGGCCCCGCGGTGGTGAATACCAGCGCGGGGCCGTCAACGTCTGGACGGTGTGCCGGGTTAGCGGTGGGCCGTGAGCCGGGTCGCGAGTGGCGGGATCACGATCGCGGCGGCGACGATGTGCAGCAGTATGAGGGTGATCGCGGACGGCGCGTCGAAGCCGAAGGTGACGTCGGGGACGCATGAGAGCACGGTCAACGCCACGGTGGTACGCGTGAAGGTCTGCCGCGGACGGCGGGCGCGTCGGGCCAGGACGGCGGCCAGTGCCACGCCGATCATGGAGAAGATGAAGGTGAGTTGGGCGAATCCGGCCAGGGGGATGCTCGCGCCGCCGGTGTGATCGGCGAAGGTGACGCCGGCGGTGGACGCTGCGGCGGCCAGGGCGGTGGTGGCGGCGGAGGCGGCTGCGGCGGCTATGAGGCCGGCGCGCCACACCGGGCGGCGGGTTGCGTCAGCGGTGGTGGCGGTGGTCAAGGTTGCGGGGGTGCTGGTGGTGGACACGGGGTGCTCCGTTCGTTTCGGGGCCGCGGGGTGCGGGTCCCTTCACCTACTCGTCGAACGGGGATGGCGGGAATCGACACGTGCCGCCGATGAATTTTGCATGCTGATGCTTGACGCGAAGCTCACCGCGAGGGCGGCGACAGCTCGCCACGAGGAGGAGAGGCAATGGTCGAACGTACGGGCAGGGTGGTCTGTGGCATCACGATCTCCGCCGACGGGTACTCGGCCGGGCACAACCAGACCGAGGAACGCCCGTTCGGGGACGACGGCGGCGACGGATGGGGCGACAAGCTGCACGCCTGGTTCTCCGACACTCCCGAGGAGAACCGGGCTGAAATCGACGAGATGACCGCCGCCAATGCCTTCATCATGGGGCGCAACATGTTCGGCCCGGTGCGTGGCGAGTGGGATCGGCAGTGGAACGGCTGGTGGGGGGACGATCCGCCGTACCACGCCCCGGTCTTCGTGCTCACCCACCACGCCCGCGAGCCGCAGCCGATGGACGGCGGCACCACGTTCCACTTCGTCACCGATGGAATCGAGTCAGCGCTGGCGCAGGCACGCGCGGCGGCTGGGGACGGCGATGTCGCGATCATGGGCGGCGCGACCACCGTCAACCAGTACCTCGCCGCCGGTCTGATCGATGAGCTGCGGCTGCACATCGTGCCGCTCACGCTCGGCGCCGGCACTCGGCTGTTCGATGGCGTCCCGGCGTTGAAACTCGAGCAGGTGAAGTCGCGGCCGGCGAGGCTGGTCACGCACGTGACATACCGCGTGCTGGCCTGACCTGAAGGGCGTGGGGTTGCCCGACTACCGTTGGCACATCTGGCTGCGGCTGACGAAGTCAGCTATGTAGGCGTCGATTGTCCATCGTGGCGCCCATCCCAGCTCGCGGGCTCGTGTCGTGTCGGCGAGTCCGCGCTCGCGTTCGCCGCGCAGTGCCGGGATCATCTCGATGTCGCTGCCGAAGCGGTGGGCGATGTCGATGATGCGCGATTCGATGCCGGTGCCCAGCAGGTAGCCGTCGCCCTTCCCGTCCAGGCCGCACCGGGCGATGCCCTCCACGATGTCGTCAACATGTGTGAAGTCGCGGGTCTGGGTGCCGGGGGAGACCACTGGCAGGGGTTTGCCGGTCTCGTGGCAGTGCTCGAATATCCCGATCACCGTCGCGTACTTCCCGGTCTTGATGTGGCCTGGGCCGTAGACGTTGTAGAAGTACGTGATGACGTGGTCGAGCCCGTACCAGTTGGAGAAGTTGGTGATGAACTCGACGTTCTTGGCTTTGGTCCAGGCGTACGGGTTGAGGTTTTCGTCCTGACCGTCATTGCCGAACTTGGAACTCGACCCCGCGTAGACCAGTCGCGCCTGCCGTGCCGACGTTGAACTTGACCACTTCCTTGGTGCCTAAGAGGTTGTAGTTCCACGTCAAGTCGTGGTCCTCGAATGACTGCACGATCCGTGAGTACTCGCCAAGGTGGTAGATGACGTCCGGGTCCGGAAGGCGATGCTCCTGCCAGATCGCGTCGATGTCGATGGTGCACCCATTGACGTAGGTCACGCGGGCGTCATCGAGATGGTTGGACGTGGACCCGGTGAAGTAGTTGTCCAGCGAAATCACGTGACTGATCGCCTTGTCGTCCAACAGGCGCCGGACCAGGTGCGAACCGACGAACCCCGCACCACCCGTGACGAGCGCCATCGAAGTCTGCATATGCCGTCCTCTCGTGACCTGGACAGGTCTACCACGCTGCACGACACCGCCGACGCGGCGCCGGGGCCTGCCATAATCCCGTGGTTGTTCGAGAGGCGATCTGATCAAGGGATGACCGGATCTGCTTTCGGTGGCCGAGCCTCACGCACGTGCCCTAGGTCATCCGTCGCGCCTATGCGGGTTCAACCGATATCACGCAGAGTGAGCCTACCTGAGGCTAATCAGGGATTTTGATCGGCTTTAGCTACTAATGGTAGTCGTTGTTGCACGTTGCGCCCGATTCAGGAATGGTGGCCTAGATCTAAATCGCTCAATGCCATCGTCCAGGGGAAGGGTACGGCGCATGGATCTTGCCCTGGACGACATTGCCGCGGCTTCGGCTCGCGCCGCCCGGGATCTCGGCGCCCACGTCAGCGGAGACGTGGTGGCGCGTGACGCTGCAGCGGAGTTCAGCCGCGAGGGCTGGAAGGAGCTCGCAGCCGGGGGGCTGACCGGACTGTCGATCCCCACCCGGTACGGAGGGCGGGGCGCGACCGCGGTCACCGCGGTCGCGACGTTGGCGGCGCTGGGAGAGACCTGCACTGACAACGGGCTGCTGTTCGCGATGGGGGCGCACCTGTGGGCGTGCGCGGATCCCATCGCGCGGTGCGGCAGCGAGGCCCAGAAGCAGAAGTGGCTGCCAGGGTTGTGCGACGGGTCCCTGATCGGCGCGCACGCGGCCAGCGAGAAGGATGCCGGGTCCGACGCCGCGGCGATCCGCACCACCGCGCGGCGGGTTGGCGGGCAGTGGCGGCTGGACGGCGCGAAGACGTTCGTCACCAACGCTCCGCACGCAGACCTGTTCCTCGTCACCGCGGTCACCGATCCCGATCAGGGAACAATGGGGATCTCGATGTTCCTGGTGCCCCGTACGACGGCTGGGTTGTCGGTGGGGGAGCCGATTTCCAAGTCGGGGTTGCGGACAGCCGCGATGGCAGAGGTGACTCTGCAGGGTTGCGTTGTCGGCGACGAGGCGTTGTTGGGGCCAGCGGGCGCCGGCATGGGGATCTTCACCAGCACCATGACCCGGGAACGCAGCTTCATCCTCGCCCCGGCGGTGGGCACGCTGACCCGGCTGGTGGAGCGATGCTTCACTTATGCCCGCCAACGGCGGCAGTTCGGCACGGCCATCGCCGACTTCCAGGCCGTGTCGCACTCGATCGCCGACATGCGGATGCGCGCGGAGACCGCTCGGCTGCTGGCGTTCCAGGTTGGATGGCTGACAGATCGACAGCGGGTGCGCCCGCATGATGCGGCGATGGTGAAGCTGCACCTGTCTGAGGCGTTGCTGGCCAGCGCTCTGGACGCGGTGCGCATTCATGGGGGGTACGGCTACGCCGCCGAATTGGGATTGGAGCGCATGGTCCGGGACGCGATGGGCGCTGCGCTGTACTCCGGCACCTCAGACATCCAACGAAACCTGATCGCCCGGGCTCGCATCGTGGGTCCGGCCGTGTCGGGAGGAGCTACCGAGGCATGAATGTGCAGGACCGGATCCGCGACTACATCACCCAGGAACTCGGGTGGCCCGGCGACCCAGCTGAACTCACCGGCGACGTGGCGCTCCTCGACCGGGGCATCATCGATTCCCTTTCGGTGGCGGAGCTGTCGGCCATCCTCCAGATCGAGTACGACGTGACAGTGGAGCCCACCGACGTGGTGAAGGAGAACTTCGCCAGCATCGACGCGATCGCCGCGTTCGTGGCGCGAAAGCGAGTGCCCGCGGCGGGGCCGCCGACGTGACTCTGATCGATTATTTGACCATCGCAGCCGCCCGGGGACCCGGGCGGCTTGCTGTGGCTGACGATCGGCGCGAGCTCACGTACCACGAGCTGAACCGCGCCTCGGACACGCTGGCGGCGGCGTTGCAGCGCCACGGCGCCGGCCCCGGCGAGCGGGTGGGGATCCTGCTGCCTGCGGGGGTGGACGCCGTGGTGGCGTTGTGGGCGGTGCTGAAGACCGGCGCGGCGTACGTGCCGCTTGATCCGGCGACACCGCCGGCGCGCCGCCAGATGCTGCTGAGCCGGGTGGCGCCGGTTGCCCTGGTCACCGACATGATGCTCGGCGATGCCACCGTCGCCGTGGTGGCGCCGGCGGCCGCGTACGGTCCAGCGGAACGTACGCGGCTGCCCGAGCTGTCGCCGGATGCTCCCGCGTACCTGCTGCACACCTCGGGTTCCACCGGCGTGCCGAAAGGCGTGATGCTCAGCCACGGCAACGCGGTCGCGTTCGTCGACTGGGCGGTCGCGGCGTTTGACCTGTCCCCCGCGGACCGCGTCGCAGGGCTGGCGCCGTTGTGGTTCGACCTGTCCATTTTGGACGTGTTCGCCGTCGCCGCAGCGGGTGCGGCGCTGCTGCCAGTGCCCGTGGCGACGCGGGCGTTGCCGGCCGAGCTGGCTCAATTCCTGCACGTCGGCCGCGTCACGGTCCTCTACTGCGTGCCCACCGCGCTGACGATGCTCACCCGCGCCGCGTCGGCTGCGCAGCTCACCACGTTGCGGGCGGTGCTGTTCGCCGGGGAGGTGTGCCCACCGGCAACCGTGCGCGCGCTGTGGCAACTGGCGCCAGGTGTCCGGGTCGCGAACCTGTACGGGCCGACAGAGACCAACGTGTGCACGTGGCACGAACTGGAGCGCCGCGACGCCGATCTGCCTGAACTGCCGATCGGGCGGCCGGCTGCGGGCGCCCGGCTCCGGGTGGTGACAGCAGGTCGGGAGGCGGCCGATGGCGAGGTGGGCGAACTGCGCGTCGCCGGCCCCACTGTCGCGTCCGGGTACTGGCGCGACCCCGACCACACCGCCCAGCGGTTCACCGCCGATCCCGGCGGCCCCTGGTACCGCACCGGCGATGTGGTGGTGCGGGACACCACCGGTGTGCTGTGGTTCCGCGGCCGGCTGGACCGCCAGGTCAAGACCCGTGGTCACCGGGTCGAGCTAGAGGAGGTTGAGGCCGCGCTCTCGGCCCTTCCGGAGGTGGCCGCCGCGTCGGTGGTGGCTGTCGAGG
This sequence comes from Micromonosporaceae bacterium, assembly GCA_050701815.1. GTDB lineage: Bacteria > Actinomycetota > Actinomycetes > Mycobacteriales > Micromonosporaceae > WHSM01. Next base: position 13,792 of record JBOGDL010000243.1, read on the forward strand.
ACGACATGATCGGGCGCCGGCTGCTCGCCGCCGTGGTGCCACAGGGCGACGCGACCGCGGCCGGGGTGAGGCGGGCGGCCGCGGGGCGTCTTCCTCGACACGCGGTCCCGGCGATCCACCTTGTCGACACGTTGCCCCGCACCGCGACCGGCAAGGCCGACCATTCCGCCGTGGCAGCACAGCTGAGCGCGTGCCAGCCGGTCGCAGCGAGCGTGCCCACCCTTGCCGGACGCCGCTGAGAAGCACCCACGACCTGGCCCACGTACTTCTTCCCTTCTTGGAGTGTGAGATGAGCACTGACACAGCCCATGTCGCGGTGATCGGCGGCGGACCTGCCGGCGCCACCTGCGCCACCCTGTTGGCGCGCGCCGGCCACCGGGTCACCCTCTACGAGAAGGCCCGGTTCCCGCGCTACCACGTCGGGGAGAGTCTGGCCCCCGCGGCGCACCCGATCCTGGAGCTGTCCGGGGCGCTGCCGAAAGTGGAGGCCGCCGGATTCGTCACCAAACTGGGTGGCCTGATGCGGTGGGGCGGCGAGGACTTCACCATCCAATGGGAGTCCGTGTTCGGTCCCGGTCTCTACACCTGGGAAGTCGACCGCGCCCGGTTTGACCAGGTGTTGCTCGAGCATGCCCGGGACAGCGGCGTGAAGGTCCATGAGGGCGTCGAGGTCCGTCGAGTGGTGTTCGCGGACGGCCGCCCGTCGGGCGTCGAGTGGCGTACCGACGCCGACGCTTCCGGCGCCGACGAATGCGATTACGTGGTGGACGCGTCCGGCCGCGCCGGCGTCGTCGGCGAGCAGATCGGCAACAGCCGGCAGATGCACGACGTCTTCCAGAACGTGGCGATCTGGGGGTACTGGACCGGCGCGGAACTGCTGCCGGGCACTCCCGGGGGCGGGCTGGACGCGGTGTCGTGCCCGACCGGCTGGTACTGGGCGATCCCGCTGCCGGAGGGTCGGTGCAGCGTCGGGTTCGTCACCCACAAGGACCTGTTCCGGGAGCGGCGCCGGGAGCACGGCTCGGTGGAGGAGCTGCTGCGGGCGTACGTGGCCGAAAACGAGGACATGCGGCAGATCCTGAGCCGCGCCACGTACGTGGGCCCGGCGCGAGTGGAGACCGACTACTCGTACGTGCGGGGCGCCTTCTCCGGCCCGGGGCACCTGCTGATCGGCGACGCCGCGTGTTTCCTCGACCCGTTGCTGTCCACCGGCAGTCACCTGGCGATGTACTCGGGACTACTCGCAGCCGCGACCCTCGGCGCGGTGCTCGACGGAGACGTCACCGAGGACGACGCGTTCGGCTTCTTCCAGCGTCGCTACCGGCACGCGTACGAGCGGTATCTGTCGATGGTCTCGCTGATGTACCAGCAGCACCGGGGCAAGGAGACGTACTTCTGGCACGCGCAGCGGCTGCTGCATCACACCGAGCGCCGGCAGGTCTCCCGTTCGGCGTTCACCATGTTGATCTCCGGCATGGCTGACCTGTCCGCGGCTGGGTACACCCACGACGGCAGGACGTACACCGCGCCGCAGATCCCGCTCGCCGCCGTGGCGGATCCCACCGACACCGGACTGCGGCTGGTCACCGAGCCGAAGCTCGGGCTGGCCGCCTCGTGAGCCGGTTGCGTCTGGCCGCGTTCATCGTCGCATCCGTCATGGTGACTGTCGGGGTCGCGCTTCACCTGCCCGACGTGGCGATGCTCATCGACGAGGGCGCCATGCCCGGCATGGTGATGTGGACCCCCACGATGCTGACCGGGATGACCCTGCTGGTCGTTGGCTCCGTCGTGGCTACGGTCGCGTTGTTCGCCCGCCGGACACCGGCGACCAACGACGCGGTGGTCTCCCTGGACGCGATCGAACACGGGCGGCTGCGGCCGATTTACATGGTCACCTGCTCCGTGCTCGTCATCGCCCTGGTCATCGACGTGATGAAGCCTCTCACCGTCGGGTTCGTGATGGCGGGCATGGGTGAGGAGTACGGCATCCCGCTGGAGTCGGTGTCCGCGCTGGCGCTGGTGGCGCTGACCGGGACCGCCGTCGGATCGGTGGTGTGGGGCCTGCTCGGCGACCGGTACGGCCGCCGCCCGGCGTTCCTACTCGCCACCGTGCTGTTTCTCTCCACGTCCGCATGCGGGGCGATGCCCAGCTTCGGGTGGAACCTGGTGATGTGTTTCGTGATGGGCGCCTCCGCCGGCGGTCTGCTGCCGCTGGCGTTCACCCTGATCGCTGAGCTGGCGCCACGGCGGCACCGGGGCTGGATGGCGGTGACCGTGGGCGGGATCGGCGGTCTCGGCGGCTACCTGGCTGCCAGCGCCGCCGCGCATTACCTGGAGCCGACGTACACCTGGCGGTCTTTGTTCTTGATCGGACTGCCAACCGGGCTGCTGCTGCTCGGCCTGATGCCGCTGATACCCGAGTCGCCGCTGTTCCTGCTGCGCCACGGCCAACGTGAAGAGGCCGAGCGGATCCTCGACCGGTACGGCTCCCGCCTCGGTGACGTGACCCCGACAGTGCCCGAACTCGGGCGCCGCCCCGGGGTGCGCGCGCTGCTGCGCCGCTACCCCGCGATGACCGCGGTGATCGGCGCGGTCGGGATCGCGTGGGGCCTGGTGAACTTCGGGTTCCTGGTGATGCTGCCTTCGCAGCTGCACCAGGCGGGTATGTCCACCGGGGTCGCGAGCGGGCTGCTGGCACGTTCGGCGTTGTACTCAGCGCCCGCGTTGCTGCTGGTGGTGGTGCTGTACGCCTGGTGGAGTGGTCGCCGCAGCCTGATCCTGTTCGTCACCGCGATCGGCGTGGCGCTCGGCGGGGTCGCGATGTGGAGTCTGTGGGGGACCGGGCACCTGGTGTTGCTGTTGTCGGTGGGCACGCTGGTGCTGGCGCTCTCGGCGGTCAACGCGATGCTGCTGCCGTACAGCGCGGAGATCTACCCGACCGCGCTACGGGCCACGGGTTCCGGGTTCGCGGCCGCGGCCACCAAGGCCGGCGGGGTGGCTGGGCCGTTCGTGATGCTGCTGATGCTGCGCTTCACCACCGGCGTGTGGGTGATCGTGCTGTCCGCCGCGGTGCTCGCCGCGCTCAGCCTCGTAGCGGCGTTGCTGATGATGCGGTACGGCGCGGAGGTCGCCCGCGCGAAACCATCGTCAGCAACGACGAACGTGCCTTAGCCGGCAGCTGGCGTCCGCCCATAGCCTGAGATATGACGCTTCAGGCGGGTGTGAGAACCACCAGGGGAATCTCCCGCGTGGTACGGCGCTGATAGCCGGCGTAGCCGCGGAAGGTGCTAGTGACCCGCGGCCAGAGCGCGGCCCGCTCTTCGGGGCTGGCGGTGCGAGCGGTCATTGTGCGCTTCGGGGCGTTCTGGAACGACACCTCGACATCCGGACGCTCGCGCAGGTTGAAGTACCACGCGGGGTGGGTCGGGTCGCCGCCCCGCGACGCGACGATGACGATCATGTCGCCGTCGACGACAGGCGCCGTGAGCATGACGGAGTGGGGTCGTCCGGATTTGCGGCCGATTGTGGTCAAGGTCAGCGTTGGCATCCCGGCGACCCGTTTGCCCAGCCGCCCGCGGGTGATCCGGATCGCGGCGCGGTGCACGGCGTTCATCGTCTTCAGGAAGCGATCGCTTGGCATGGGGCCAACGTAAGGCAGATCATGCTCCGCCGACAGGGCACGCGGCGGGAGTCCCGGCCCCGCTCGCGGTCCCGCCCGTGTGGCGACGGCTTGTTTGAGGCCGCCGGACCCCGGTTATCGCAGGGTTGTCGGTCGACGCCCTTCTCCGAACACCGCTTGCGTCCAGCCGCGGCGATTGGCACTCTGCGTATTGGTGTCCTGGGCTTTTACCTCTATCTGATAACACTGGGTAGTCAGACCGATCTCCAAGCGAGCCACGAAGGGAGCGCGCATGAAGTCGCCGCCGCACCGCTGGCGATACGTCGCTGGGCTGGCAGTGCTCGCTGCTGTGGTCGCGACGTTGACGGTGCCGAGCTGGGCCGGTGTGATCGAAGAGTTGACGCCGCCGAGCGGGGCGGATCGGAGTGATCGCGAGAAGGCCAACGGCGAGGACTTGGCCCCGCAACTGCGGAAAGCCCTCAACGCTCAAAACTTCGAGAACGTGGTCGACACGGCGCCAGCGCAGGGCGCCGGCCCGAGGCGGATCCACCAAACCCCCAACGTGGACGCCACGGTGATCAAGCTGAGCGAGGCCGGCCGTCCCACGGTCGCCGCCGACGTGCTGCTCAGCCCGCAATACCCCGACGGGAAAGTGGTCCCGTTAGACGAGGACCTCTCCACCGATCAGGTCCGGTGGCGGCGCTGGAACGATTCACAGTGGGACAACAACAAGGGCAGGGGCTCCGCGGACGTGACGCCGGGCCACAAGGGCGCGCCGATCGACTTCATGTCGCCCTATCCGGCGTCGGTGTTGAAGCTGATGGTCGGGTACGGGGTGCTGCGGCTGGCAGACCAGGGTGAGATCACCTTGGGTGAGGACTACGCGTACCGGCCGACCGGGTCCAACCCGCTGTGCGGCGGCGACACGACGAAGCCAGTCCGGACGCTCTTCGATGAGATGATCACGGTGTCGCGCAACCAGTCGACCTGCGCGTTGATCAAGTTGCTGCATGACCACGGCGCCATCGGCGACCTGAACCGGCACTTCACCGACCTCGGCCTTCCGATGCTGCGGCTGGCGGGCACCGACCCGGGCACCGGCGGCAACTGGGCCGGCGTGAACATGAACGCGCTCGACACCGCCAAGCTGCTGCTGGCGGTCAACGGCGGCGCCGGCGTCCTGTGGAACGCCCCGGACGGCGACCCCGTCACCAACGACGTGCTCAGCGCCTCCTCGCGGAAGTTCTACCTCAACACGCTTGGTGAGCAGGGGCTCAACCAGGTGCTGTCGACCACCAACTGGTGCGGCCGGAACTACCCCGCGCAGGGCATCCCGCAGCGTACGGACAAGCGTTGGATCGACCGGCAAGACGGCACCATGACCGTCGACGGCCGGGTGTACGGGCGCGACGTGCGACCCTGCCAAAAAGCGGCTGAGGTGACCTACGCCCACAAGACCGGTTTCGTCGACACGTCCGGCAACGACGCGGGCATCGTGAAATCCCTGCCCGGCAAACCCAAGCGCAACTACATCGTCGCCGTGCACTCCAACCTCGGCGAGCGCTACACCGACCCGCGTCGTCCCGATGACCCCGCCGGTGTCAACCCAGTGACGTACACCGAGAAGTACGGCAAACTCGGCCACGCCATCGACAAGATCGTCACGAGGCTGTAACCCACGGCTCGCCGGTGCTTGTGGCGCCGCGAAATTGGTGAGGTGATCGGTCGTCTGGGGCCATATCGTGTCCGCGTGACACGGCCGCCGTCTTATTTGCTGTGCGGCACCCCGCGTACCGGCAGCACCTTGCTGTGCGACCTGCTCGCGTCAACTGGCGTGGCAGGGCGTCCGGAGTCGTACTTCCGGGAGCTCGACGTGGGTTCCTGGGCGTCGCGGTTCGGTGTGCCGACGCCCGGCAGTGAGTTTTTCGACTATCGCGGTTTCGTCGCCGGCGCCGTACGGGCAGGCGCCACCCCGAACGGTGTCTTCGCCGCCCGGATCATGTGGGGCACGATGCACCTGCTCGTGGACGGGCTCAGGCACTCGCCACGCGGCCCGTCCCGTGACATCGACGTCCTCACCGAGGCGTTCGGCCCCCTGTGGCTGATTCACCTGCGGCGTGAGGACGTCGTGGGCCAAGCCGTCTCGTGGGCTCGTGCCGAGCAGACCGGGTACTGGCAGCGTGGCGACGAGCCCCGCGCCGATCCTCGTCTCGACCTGGACCAGATCAACAGCCTTGTCCGTACGATCCACGAGCACAACACCGCCTGGAGCACCTGGTTCTCCGCCCAAGGGGTGCAGCCGCATGCGGTGGCTTACGAGGACCTGATCGCCGCTCCGGGGCGTACGGTTCACGTGATCCTCGATCGTCTGGGCGTCAAGGCGCCGCGAGGTTGGCGACCTGAGTCGGCGCACCGCAGGCAGGCCGACCACGTCAACGCCGACTGGATCCGCTGCTAGGGCGCCGTGCTCGACCCTGCCGGCCCATGATCCAAGGCCGGTGAGATGGCGTACGGCGGTCCGCCCTCGGGGGTCGGGGCACTACAGATCGTTCGCTGTGCCGGACCGGCCTGAGCTTGCCGGCCTGATCGCTGCCGCGGCCAACCGGGCCGGCGCTTTATGGGCCACCCACCGCGGTCTCCGGTGACAACCATTCTTCGGCGGCTGCGCCGGGCCGGTGTCGGTGAGCCCGTACCTGGTCCACAGCTCGGCGGCGAAGACCATGAGCCACACCGGGCTGAGGATCACGAGCGCGTCCTGGGAGATCAGGCTTGCGCTGGCGGACACTGCCAAGGCGGGAATCCAGCACGGGTCTGCGCGTCTCACCGTGCGCCACGCGACCAGACCGAGCGCGCCGACGATCAAGACCAGGCCAACGACTCCGCCGCGACGCAGCGCGGCGACCAACCCGTTGTGCGGGCCCAGGTGCGCCTGGGTGTCGTACCTGGGGTGGCTCGGATCCTGGTGACGCAGGATGTCACCCCGGATGCTGTCGGTGTTGCCGAGCGCCTGCTCCACTGCCGTGTCGGAGCGAAAGTCATCGAGGATCAGGTCCCAGATCTCGACCCGGCCGCTGAGCGACCGCGACACTTCGTGGCCGCCGTCGCGGCCGTTCTGGTAGCGGTCTTTGACCAGGTTGTCGGCGCCACCTGTGGCGGCGAACACCACCAGGATGATCGTGACGGGGAGCAGCGCGTGGCCGAGCGCGCGCCAGACCCGAGGGCGCCATCCGGCACGGCGCTGTGCTCGCCCGAGGTGCAGCAGCCCGTACGTCACCGACGCGACACCAGCCATGATCAGCGCGGTGCGTGAGTCCGTGATGTAGATCAGTAGCACGCCATTGCCGACGGCGGTGAACCGCTGCCACGGCCTGAACCTGGCGTCCATGCCGACCCGGATCGCGACCAGCAACGCCATCATCGCGATCAGGTTCGGGTGGTCCATCAGCCACGGGCCGCCCCAGAAGCGGTCGGTCTGCGCCCGCGCCCAGGCCTCTTGCCCGGTGGCGGCACGCGTGCCCGTGGTGAAGACCCACGGCGCCCCGGCGGCGAGAAGAGCGGCATTGCAGACCATCAGTCCCGCCGCGATGCCGATGGAGATATCACGACCACGCCGTACGGTCTGGAACACCAGCAACGCCACGACCAGGGCAAACCCGCCATACGCGATCCGCCCGCCCGCCACGGCCACTCGCCCCAGCAGCAGGGCGCCGAGGGCGCCGATGAGCCACAACCCCACCGGCAGCCAGAAGCCGCCCAGCCGCAACGCCTCGCGCGAGCTGCGCCACCACGGGCACATCCACAACGCCGCGGCCACGGTGACGGTCGCCGTGACGACCCAGATCCCGATCGGGTGGTACGGCTTGGTCCAGGCCATCATGGCCACCAGCGGGACCCCGACGCCCAGGAACAATCCCTGCGGCGTGATGCCAGGAAGCGAGAGCGCCACCCACAGCACGACCGCGGCGAGGAGCACCGCCACAGCCGCCGGTGCGCTGGACCACTGGATCCCCACAGCGAGCGCGACGGCAGCCGACACGGCGCCGCCCACCAGGACGAGCCGTGGCGGCCGGCGCGGGCGGGTCGAGGTGTCGGTGGGGTGCTTGCTTGGCGGGGTTTCGGGGTGCTCAGACATCGGCGGCTCTCCAATCTCTGTGTGCGACTCCAGCCGTGACAGACAGGGCGCCGACTGCGCCGGGGCCGCCGACCGCACCGGCGCAGCTGAAGCGGATCAATGTCGTAGCAGCGTCCGTTCGGGGTCGCCGCGAAGGATCGCCAGGGCGCCTGCGTGGTAGACCGTGCTGTCCATCCCGGGGCGCCGTTTCAGCGAGAGGTGCGCTCATTGACCATGACCCGCCGCACGTACGCCGCTGGATAGCCGCCCTGGCGCACCTGGGGCCAGCGGGCGACGGTCCTCGCGAGCGCGGTCTGCAGGAGGTCCTCCGCGTGCTGCCGATCACCGCAGAGCAAGTACGCGGTGCGCGACAACGCCGGTCCACTGTCCTCGACGAACTCGCGGAACCCGTCATAGCGCCCCATCCCACCTCCTGTGGACGGCCACTGCTGATTGCCGTCTCTGTGTCCACAAACGCCTGGGTGGCGTGGCGGGTTGCCTCGCGGGAGCGGCGATTTCGCCGCCGCGTCCATCAAGGTCGTGTTTGCGGGAAACGGGGTTTACCGCCGACCGCGCTGGGTTGGACTTGTCTGCCCGGTCACGATGGACATCGTGTCGAAGAGCCGTGGTCCGCGTGCGAATCTTGAAGCCCGGTTGTCGGAGTGCGTCAGCCGGGGGCAGCAACTCGATCTGGCTGACGGTGAGCCGGTCGACGAGTCGAGCATGCGTGGCTGGGACGACTCCCATGCTGTGCCTGCTGAACTGATCCGGGAGATTCTCCGTGGCCGGCTCGCGCCGGACCCGGACCCGCGCGGGTTGCAGCTGCGCGGCGCCCGCATCGTCGGCCGTCTCGACCTGGACAACCTGACCAGCGCTGTGCCCCTGGAACTGTATGACTGCCTTCTTTCCGAGGGGCTCTCTGCGGTGGAGGCTTCGCTGTCCGTTGTGCTGTTGGCCGGGTGTGTGTTGGAGCATCCTGACGGGGCGCCCTTCGATGCGGATCGGCTGCGTACCACAGCGGGGGTGTTTTTTCCGGGCACCGTCATCACGGCCAAGAGCCTTGACGGCGCGGTACGACTTGTGGGGGCCCGTGTCGGCGGGCAGCTCAGGTGTGACGGCGCCAAGATCCGCAACGAGTCCGGACCTGCTCTCCACGCCGACGGGCTGCAGGTCGACCAGGACGTCCACCTTCGCAACCAGTTCGAGGCCGTCAGCACGGTCGCGGACGGCGCCGTGCGGTTGCTTGGCGCCCGCATCGGCGGTCAGCTGGTCTGTTCCGACGCCACGATTCGCAACGGGTCAGGGCCGGCGCTTCTGGCGGACGGTTTGCAGGTCGACGAAGGCGTCTACCTCTGGAACGGGTTCGAGGCGGTTGGCGCGGGCGAGGTCGCCACGGTGCGGCTGGCTCAGGCTCGCATCAGCGGTAGGTTCACCTGCGGCAGCGGCGCGCGGATCCACAACGAGTCTGGCCCAGCCCTGGACTGCGAGGCTCTGAGCGCCCGCGACGTTTTTCTCCGCGACCAGTTCAAAGCGGTCGGCGCCGGCGCCGACGGCGCGGTGCGGTTGCTGAGCGCGCGCATCGAGGGTCAGCTGGTCTGCTCTGGCGCTGCGATTCGCAACCCGTCCGGACCTGCGCTGCTGGGTGAGGATCTGCAGACCGGTGGCGATGTGTTTCTTCAGAAGGACTTTGAGGCGGTTGGCGCCGGCGGTATCGGCGCGGTGCGGCTGGCCGCGGCGCACGTCGGTGGGCAGCTGAACTGCTCTGGCGCGCGGATCCGCAACGAGTCCGGGCCCGCCCTGCTGGCCGACCGGCTGCGGGTCGACCAGGACATCTACCTGGGAGAGAGGTTCACGGCGCTCGGGGTTGGTGAGGGTGGCGCGGTGGGGCTGTCGGGGGCACGCGTCGGCGGGTTGCTGGATTGCTCGGGCGCGCGGATCCGTAACGAGTCCGGGCCCGCGCTGTGGGCCGAACGCTTGCAGGTTGCCGAGGACGTCTACTTCCGGGACGAGTTCGAGGCGGTCGGCGCCGGCGAGCGTGGCGCGCTCGGGCTGGTGAGCACACGCGTCGGCGGTGAGCTGCAGTTCTCGTACACCGCGGTGAAGAACCTGACCCACCCGCGGGCCCGGATCGAGCTGGACGGGTTGACGTACAGCGGCGTCCCCGTCGGCCCCGATGTCAATCAATGGCTTGCGCTGCTACGGGAAGCGACGCCGGCGTACGCGTCCCAGCCGTACCAGCAGCTGGCCGTGGTGTGCCGAGCGGCGGGGCATGACCGGGAGGTGCGCCAGATCCTGATGGAGCAGCGCCGCCAGCAGATCCGCCGCAGGGCGCTCACCGGCATGGGCGCGAGAGCCTGGGCGCGGTTCACGGGGCTCGCCCTCGGCTATGGGTACCAGCCATGGCGGGCGCTGATCGGCCTGCTCGTGGTCGTCATCGTGGCCGTGAGCATCTGCTTGACCGTGAACGGCGCCTTGGCGCACACCAAGAGTTCGCCCAGCCCTGGCGCCGGGTGCACCACAGTGGAGCGGATCGGGGTCGGGCTTGACCTCGGTCTGCCGCTGATCAAGATCCAAGCCCGTGCCCAGTGTGATGTCACCGGGACCTCTGCTGGTCAGGCGCTCACCGCGGCCGGCTGGCTGCTGCAGGCCCTGGCTTGGGCGTTCGCCACTCTCTTCGTCGCCGGTTTCACCGCAGCCGTACGCAGGACCTAGCGCTCCGGCATCGGCGATCTTCGCCACGCGGCTGGGTTGACGCGCCTCTGGATGCGCTAATATACCGCTGTATCCAACCAAGGTTCTTGGGCCAGAAGGTTCTTGGGCCAGAAGGGGAGTGCGGCGGTGACCGACAGTGCAGCCATCGCGAGGAGCCTTGCCGAGGACCCGATAGGTCTGGAAATCCTGTGGACCCGGCTGATCGCTATCGCGGACGAGGCTGCGACGACGCTGGTGCGCACCTCGTTCTCTCCCATCGTTCGGGAATCCAACGACTTCTCATGCGCCATCTTCGACGCCCAGGGGCAGACCCTCGCGGAGAACACGATCGGCATCCCGTCGTTCAACATGACGATGCAGCGCACGCTCGAGAACATCCTGCGCACCAGACCCGACCAGCAATGGCGTCCCGGCGACGTGGTGATGACCAACGACCCGTGGATGTGCTCGGGCCACCTGCCGGACGTGACAATGCTGGAGCCGGTGTTCCTCGGGGAGAAGCTGATCGGCTGGACCGGCAGCATCGCGCACATGGCCGACATCGGCGGCGCCGGATGGCGTGCCGACACCACCGACATCTACGAGGAGGGCCTCTTCGTCCCGCCCACGCTGCTGTTCAAGGCGGGTCATGAGAACGAGGAACTGCTCTCGATCATCCGCGCGAACGTACGGCTGCCCGATGAGGTGGTCGGCGATCTCATGGCGCAAGCGGCAGCGGGCAAGGACGCCTCGGACCGGCTGGCCGACCTGGTGCGCGAATTGGGTCTGGACAGCCTTGAGGTGATCTCCCAGGAGATCTGCGGCCGGGCCGAGGCGGCGATGCGGCGCGCGATCGCCGCGGTGCCCAACGGCGTCTACAGCAGCGCGGTCGACATGGACGGCACCGGCGAGGAGCCGATCCGGCTCGCCGTCACCGTCACCGTGCGCGGCGACGAGATGGAAATCGACTACAACGGCACGTCACCCCAGGTGGCGAAGGGTCTCAACACGGTGTTGAACTACACCGAGGCGTACAGCTGCTATCCGATCAAATGCGCCCTCGACCCGGAGACGCCGCGCAATGCCGGCTCGTACCGCAGCATCACCGTCACCGCCCCGGAGGGCTCGATCCTCAACCCGACCTTCCCGGCGCCGGTCAACGCCCGCCAGATTGTCGGCCACCTGCTCTCCGCGGTGTTGTACGAGGCGCTGGCTGAGGTCGTCCCCGAGCAGGTGATCGCCGAGTCGGGAAGCGCGCCGACGCTGCGGGTGGTGATCTCCGGCGAGCGGGTCGGCGGTGGACGCTTCAACAGCATCCTGTTCATCTCCGGCGGGATGGGCGCCCGCCCCGACTCAGACGGCCTGTCCGCCACCTGCTTTCCCTCGACCGTCGTGTGCGGCTCGATGGAAGTGCTCGAGGTCAACGCGCCGGTGCGGGTGTGGAAGAAGGAACTGGCGCCCGACTCCGGTGGCCCCGGCCGGTTCCGGGGCGGGCTGGGCCAGACGGTCACGCTGGAGCTGCTCAGCGAGAAACCGGCGACGCTCTCACTCTTCGTCGACCGGGTCGAGCACCCGGCCCGCGGGCTGCGTGGCGGACGAGCCGGGGCGCCGTCGTACGTGGCGGTCAATGGCAACACCACCGGCTTCCCGCTGAAGGGGCGCAGCATGCTGCAACCCGGTGACGTGCTCGATGTGCGTTATCCCGGCGCCGGCGGCTTCGGCGATCCGAAGCTGCGGGATCCCGAACTGGTGACCACAGACCTACGCGCCGGACTGATCAGCGACAGCGCCGCGAAGGAGGGCTACGCCCAATGAGCCGCCGATTGGCCGGCGTCGACGTCGGCGGAACGTTCACGGATATCGCTGTCTACGACGGCGACACCGGCACGGTGGAGCTGCACAAACTGCTGTCCACGCCCGCCGATCCGGCCCGGGCGATCGTGGACGGCCTGCGCACCATGGGCGTGGAACCAGACACCGTGGTGCACGCCACGACCCTGGTGACCAACGCTCTGATCGAACGTCGCGGCGTCGACGTGGGGCTGCTGACCACCTCCGGCTACCGGGACGTGGTGGAGGTCGCCACCGAACTCCGGTACGACCCGTTCGACCTGAAGCTGACCCGCCCCGACCCGTTGGCCCCGCGACACCTGCGGGTCGCTGTCGAAGGCCGGATCGACTCGGACGGCTCCGAGGTGCGTGCCCTCGACAAGGACGCCGTGCAGGCCGCCGCTCGCACGTTCGTCGACGCGGGTGTGCGAGCTGTCGCGGTCGCTTTCTTCAACTCGTACCGGAACCCGGGCCACGAGTTGGAGGCAGCCGCCATCCTGCGGGAGAGCGCGCCGGAGCTGTCCGTGTGCTGCTCGGCGCAGATCGCCGCGGAGATCCGGGAGTACCCGCGGTTCTCCACAGCCTTGGCCAACGCGTACATCCAGCCGATCGCGGAGGGCTACCTGCTCAAACTCGAAGAGATTCTGGGTGTCCCGCTGTTCGTGATGCTCTCCGATGGCGGCATCACGACCGCGCGGGCCGCGGCGGAACACCCGATCCATCTGGTGGAGTCCGGCCCGGCTGCCGGCGCCATGGGGTCGGCGCATCTCGCCTCGGCCGGAGGATGGCCCAACGTGCTCGCCTTCGACATGGGCGGGACCACCGCGAAGCTCAGTTTGATCCGGGGCGGCGTGCCGGAGCGTACCCACGAGCTCGAAGTGGGCCGGGTGCACCGGTTCAAGAAGGGCAGCGGGCTGCCGGTGCGGATCCCGGTGGTGCAGCTGATCGAGATCGGCGCCGGCGGCGGCAGCATCGCGTCCGTGGACAGCCTCGGTCTGCTACGGGTGGGGCCCCGCTCGTCGGGCGCCGTGCCGGGGCCCGCGTGCTACGGACGTGGCGGTGAGGACCCCACGGTCACCGACGCGGACCTGCACCTCGGCTACCTCAACCCCGACAAGTTCCTGGGTGGGCGGATGGCGCTCGACGCGGCGAGTAGCACCGAGGCGATCCGGCGGCTCGCGGATCGACTGGGCATGAGCGTGACGGAAGCCGCCGCCGGCATTGTCGACGTGGTCAACAACAACATGGCCACCGCGGCCCGGATCCACATCGCCGAGCACGGGCAGGACCCGCGGCAGTTCCGGATGGTGGCCTTCGGCGGCGCCGGGCCGGTGCACGCGTACGGGTTGGCGCGGGCGCTCAACGTGCGGGAGGTGGTGTTCCCGCAGGGCGCCGGGGTGGCCTCGGCCGTCGGGATGCTGGTCGCCCCGCGCAGCATGGAACACACCAAGACCCTGGTCTGCGGCCTGAGCGACCCGGACTGGAACGCGGTGCACACCACCGTCGAGGAGCTCAAGGACAAAGGCATCGCGTTGATGCGAGAGGCCGACATCGCGCCGGCCGATGTCAAGTTCGAGATCTCGGCTGACATGCGGTTTGTGGGGCAGGGCTACGAGATCACGGTGCCGGTCTCGCGGCAGATCATCACCGAGTCCGACACGGCGGCGCTGGCTGAGGCGTTTCACGCCGAGTATCGCCGGCGCTTCGACCGGAACCTGGCCGGGAAGCCCGCCGAGGTCATCTCCTGGCGGGTGCGCGCGTTGTCCGAGCCCAGCGTGACGAGCTTCCGGTTCGCCGAACAGGCCACCCGGGCCGCCGCCACGGCGGCGTCGACCCGCACGGCGTACTTCGCGGAGGCCGATGGCTTCGTTGACGTGAAGGCGTACGACCGGGCGCTGTTGAATGCCGGCGACGTGGTGAGGGGCCCAGCCGTCATCGAGGAGACGGAATCGACCGTGGTGGTGGGCCCCAGCGCGGTGGTCACGGTCGATCCGTCCGGGAATCTGGTGATGACCATCCACGACGGCCAGCAGGAGGAGCGGTGAACAGCGGACCGCCGAATCGCGGGTCCCGACTCGCTGCGGAGCTTGCCCGCCTGACCCAGCGTCCCGCCTCCCGGCCCGGGCCGTCGGTGTGCCCGATGCACATCGGCGAGCCGGATTTCACCACGCCGGCGTTCATCCGCGAGGCGATGACCAAGGCGCTGGAGCAGGGCTACACCGGATACGCCCAACCGCAGGGGGAGCCGGAGTTTCGCGCCGCGTTGGCCGCGGACCTCTCCCGCCGTTCGGCGCAGGACTTCGAGCCCAACCAGGTGATCGTGACCGCGGGCGGCAGCCCAGCGATCGTCTCCGCGATCATGGGGACGATCAACCCGGGTGACCGGGTGGTGATTCCGGAGCCGACCTACTCCCTGTACGCGGACGCGATCTGCCTGGCCGGCGGCGCCCCCGTGTACGTGCCCGCGGCGCCCGACCTGCATCTGGACCTGCCAGCGATCGGAACCGCGGCCGCGGGCGCCCGGATGCTGATTCTCTGCAACCCGTGCAACCCCACCGGGGTGGTGTGCCGCCCGGACGAGGTGCGGGCGGTCGCCCGGATCGCGGTCGAGCACGACCTGCTGGTGCTCGCCGACGAGGCGTACGACCACATCGTCTTCGACGGGCGCGAGTTCGTGTCCACGCTGTCGCTTCCGGAGCTTGCCGGCCGGCTGCTGTACTGCCAGACCTTCTCCAAGACGTACGCGATGACGGGGTGGCGGGTCGGCTATGTCGCCGCGCCTGCCGATCTCGCGTCGCCCGTGGGGTTGGTCCACCGCACGTTCAACGGCTCGGTCAATTCCGCGGTGCAGCGGGCGGCGCTGGCCGCGTTGACAACCGACACCAGCTGGCCGGACGAGCGGCGGCGGGACTATCAGCGCCGGCGGGACCTGGTGGTGGAGACGTTGGCTGACGTTCCTGGCTTGAAGATGCCTGTGCCGGAGGGGGCGTTCTACGCCTTTCTCGGGTACGCGGGGCAGCTGACCGCGCAGGAGATGGTCGCCCGAGCGCTGGAGGCCGGCGTCGGTCTGCGGGCGGGCACCGAGTTCGGGGCTTCCGGCGCGGGGCACGTGCGACTGGCGTTCTGCGTCGAGGACGCCCGGTTGGCGGACGGTCTGGCTCGCCTGGTCGATGTGCTTCGCGATGTGGCGAACTACAGGGATTAACTGAGCCCGGGCGAATGACTGCGTCCGGTCGGGTTCGTCTGATGTCACCCATCAGCCCGCCTAATGCCCAGCTCATCACCTCTTTCTCTTGGTTGACACGATTCGCGATCGTAGCTAGCGTATCCGGCTGTATACCGCTGGATATGTCGTACGACCGGGTCCCCAGACTCCCACGAGAGGTGCGTGTGACGTGAAGGTTCAACTCGAGGGGCTGGTCAAAAGCTTCGGGAACGCGCGCGCGGTCGACGACATCTCGCTGACGGTGAACCAAGGGGAGTTCATGGTCCTCCTGGGACCGAGCGGGTGCGGCAAGACGACGACGCTGCGGATGCTCGCCGGGTTCGAGACGCCCGACGCGGGCGTGATCCGGATCGGTGATCAGACCGTCGCGGACCCTTCCCGGCGACTGTTCGTTCCGCCGGAGCGGCGGGGCGTCGGCATGGTCTTCCAGTCGTACGCCATCTGGCCGCACATGACCGTGTTCGAAAACGTCGCCTATCCGCTACGAGTGCGCCGGGTGAAACGCTCCGAGGTGTCGAAGAAGGTCGAAGAGGTGCTCGACCTCGTCGGGCTGCACCACCTGTCCAGCCGTTCTGCGACCGCGTTGAGCGGGGGCCAGATGCAACGCGTGGCCCTGGCCCGCGCCCTCGTGTACGACCCGACCGTGCTGCTGCTCGACGAACCCCTGAGCAACCTGGACGTCAAGCTGCGCGACCGGCTCCGTGAGGAGCTCAAGCAGATCCAGCAGCGCGCCGGCGTCACCAGCCTGTACGTCACCCACGACCAGGCCGAGGCCGTCGAGCTCGGTGACCACGTGGTCGTCATGGACGGTGGCCGCGTCGTCGAGTCAGGCACCCCCGAGGAACTGTGGGCGAAGCCCAGGACAGCGTTCGTGGCCGACTTCATCGGTTCGGCGAATCTCGTGCCAGGCAAGGTCGCCGGGTCTTCGCCGGGCCAGGCGACTGTCGCGTTGAGCGACGGTTCGACGGTCTCCGCCACCGCCGAAGCCGAACCCGGCAAGCAAGCCGCGGTGACCCTCGCGATACGTCCGGAGGACTGCCAACTCACCAGGCAGCCGGTGAGCAAAGCCAACACCTGGTCGGTCGAGATCCTGGAACGCCGGTTCCAAGGGGTCTCGGTCCGCTACGTGGTGGACTGGGGCGGCGTCGCCTTGCGCGTGGTGTGCCTCGGGGCCGGCGGTGACCTGCAAGTGGGGAAGAAAGCCCACCTCTCGGTCCCGGTTGACCGGGTGAGAGTGGTGGCGGAATGAGCCCGGTCAGCGCGGAGCTGGACCACAAGCCCGAGACGCAGCCGGAACAGCAGGAACCGCAGCAGCCCAAGGGCCGGACCAGGCGTGGCGGTCGCAGCCTCTTCGTGATCGGGATGGCCGTGGTGCTGGGCTGCCTGATCGTGGTCCCGGTCGCGCTGCTGGTCCTGGGATCGTTCCTGCAGGAGCCACCGCGTGCCTTCTCGCTGGACTTCGACGGCGCCGGGCTGCGCAGCTACGTCGCCGTGTTGACCGACCCGCAGTTCCCGGAGCTGGTCCGCACCACCTTGGTCGCGTCTGTGCTGGGCACGGCCGGAGCGGTGGTGCTCGGATCGATTCTCGCCTGGCTGGTCACCCGCACCGACGTGTGGGGGCGACGCCTGCTCGCCGGCGCCGCGATCACCCCGCTGTTCCTGTCTCCGCTGGTGGCGGCGTTCGCGTGGGACCTGCTCGCCTCCCCGAAGGCCGGCCTGTTGAACATCGCGATCCGCAGCACCGGGCTGAATCTGACGCTGAACGTGTACTCGCTCACCGGCATCGTGTTCGTCTTCGCGTACTGCTACTCCCCGTACGTGTACCTGTTCGTCTCGGCGAGCCTGCGCAACATGGACGCCAGCCTGGAGGAGGCGTCGCAGATCTCAGGCGCCGGCCGCCTGGAGACCATGCGACGGGTGACCCTGCCGCTGGCGATGCCCGCGCTGCTGTCCTCCTCCTTGTTGGTGCTGGTGCTGTTGATCCAGCTGTTCTCCATCCCC
This sequence comes from Micromonosporaceae bacterium, assembly GCA_050701815.1. Classification (GTDB taxonomy): domain Bacteria; phylum Actinomycetota; class Actinomycetes; order Mycobacteriales; family Micromonosporaceae; genus WHSM01. Next base: position 31,270 of record JBOGDL010000243.1, read on the forward strand.
GCGATCCTGGCCGGGCCCGCCGACCTCGACTTCGTGTCGGTGCGGATCTGGGAGCTTGTCGGCGCCGCGCCGCCGCGGACCAATGAGGCGTCGGCATTCGGCGTGCTGCTGATCGTCACCACGTTTTTGCTGGTGTACGCCCAGAACCGGATGCTCAAGAAGCGAAGCTACGTGACCGTCGGCGGCAAGACGACGGCGCCACGCCGGATCAAGCTGGGGTGGACCCGCCTCGTCTGGTCGGCTTTCGCGGTCAGTTACGTGGTGGTCGCCGTCGCGCTGCCGTACACGGCGCTGGTGATCTCCGGGCTGCGGACCAGTCCCTTCTACACCGACCTCGCGAGCCTGTTCGACCCGTCCCAGTTCAGTTTCGACCAGGTCAGCGAGACGCTTGAGGACGCGGTGATCCAGGCCGCGATCGGCAACACCATCATCGTGAGCCTGGCGACCGTGATCCTCGGCTCCGTCCTGTACTTCACGGTGTCGTACACCGTGCACAAGACAGACCTTCGGGGTCGCCAGGCGCTGTCGTACCTGACCACGCTGCCGGTGGCGATCCCCGGCCTGATCATCGGGCTGGGGTACGTGTGGGCCTGGATCACCGTCCCGGTGGGGATCTACGGGTCGGTGGTGATCATCGTGCTGGCGTACGTCTCGCAGTTCGCCCCACAAGGCGTACGGGCGACCACGGGAACCCTGATGCAGATCCATCCCGAGTTGGAGGAGTCCTCCCGGGTGTCAGGCGCAGGTCTGGCCACCACCATCCGGCGCATCGTGCTCCCGTTGAGCCGCCACGGCATCCTCGCCGGGATGGTGCTGATGCTGGTGCTGTCGGCCAGGGAACTCGCGACTGCGTTGTTCCTGTACACGCCCGACAGCCGGATCCTCTCAGTGACGTTGTTCGACTTTTATTCACGCGGTTACACGAGCCCGGTGGCGATCCTGTCCATCGTTCAGTCGCTCGTCCTGATGGTGCTGATCCTGGCCTCGCAATGGTGGGGCCGCGACAAAGGCGCCGACACGTCCAGCGGCCGCCCTCCCACCCCCATCTCGTAAAGGAGGCATTGGAACATGTCCAACGTCAAAGGCGGCGCGTTCGCGCTGGCCGCTCTGGTCGCCCTCACAGGGTTGAGCGGTTGCAGCGCCGGCACCGTCGAAGACCTCTCCAAGGACGCTGCCAAGGGCATCGTGGCGGGGGAGAAGATCGGCACCTCTGGGCTGGTGAAGAAAGCCTGCGAGGAAGGCTCGCTGACGTACTACACGGCGCAGACAGCCGAGGACGAACGCGACATCACCGAAGCCTTCGAAGCGGCGTACCCGTGCATCAAGATCGATATCGTGTCCTCGGTCACCGGTCGTCTGTACGAGCGCCTCGTCACCGAGTCGTCGGCGAAGAAGACCACGGCCGACGTCGCCCTGCTCACTGACGTCGGCTTGACCAGCGAACTCAGCGACAAGAAGCTGATCGAAAAGTGGGACCCCCCGTCGGCGGACAAGTACCCGACCGATCGCAAGTCTCCAGGCGAGTGGTACTCCGCCTCCGCGTCGCTGATGTACTTCATCTACAACAACAAGCAGATCTCCGAGTCCGAGGCGCCGAAGACCTGGGAGGACCTGCTCGACTCCAAGTGGCGCGGCAAGATCTCCACGTCGGGGCCCACCATCGGCGGCACCGGCTGGAGCATGTTCTGGTACCTGCAGGACCAGTTCGGCACCGACTACTGGCGGGATCTCGCCGCCCAGAAGCCGGTGATGTTCGACTCGTACTCCGGTGTGGTCACCAGCGTGGCGCGGGGTGAGACCAGCATCGCGATCGAATGCGACCTGTGCGACTACGTGGCCCGGACCGAGCAGGACGCGCCGTTGACGCCGGTCTACCCCGACGAAGGCACTGTCTACGTGCCGTACCCGATGGCTCGGATCGCCGACGCCCCGAACCCGAACGCCGGTGAGTTGTTCGCCAACTGGTACCTGTCGCAGCAGGGCCAGGAGCAGCTGGTGAAGACGCGCGGCGCGTACTCGGGTCGGGACGACGTCGACCCGGCGAAGGGCAAGCCGGCGCTGTCCAGCTTGAAGACCTTCACCCCGTCAACCGAGACTGTGGTACGGGACCGCGAAAAGCTCATCAAAGAGTTCCGCGAGATTTTCGAAGGCTGATTCGTCTGCCATTCCCGAGGGGGTCTGCCGGCGTCGACAGTGGCGTCCGGCGGGCCCCCTCGCCAGCTCGTCACCGCGACTGGCGAGCTGGCGGGGGCCTCACCGCGACCGACGAGTGGCGGGGCCCTCACCGCGACTGGTGGGCGAGTGCCTTGAGGACGTGTAGCTGCCGCAGGTGGGTGTGCACCGCCGATTCGATCGAGCAGATGTCGAACCGGACCCGGTCCCCGGGGCGCAGCTGCCCGGCCGGCGACAGCGACGCCGTCGTCACGACCGCGATGATCGGATATCCGGCCGTGATGCTGCGGCCCCGATGCAGCAGCACCAACTCCCGGGACGGCGTCATCTCCACCGCCCCGATCGCGACCCCCCGGGACGACAGCTCCGGCGGCATCCGGCACTCGGGCACCGGGCCCGTGAGACGGATGCCGACGTGGTTGCTCTTCACATCCACGGTGTATTCGGCGTCGAGCACCTGATCGCGTACGTCCTGGAACGCGTCCCATTCCGGGCCGGCACAGACCTGCAGGGTCCAGGGGCTGCCGTACCGCGGCTTGAGCCGGCTCAACGTGAGCGGGTCCGCGTACGGGCGCCCAGGCGACGCCGTGAGCGGGACCTCGTCACCGGCGGCCAGATGCCACCCGAAACCCAGGGCGGGGTCGGGCGCCACGCTGCCGAGAAACCGGTGCGCCTGCAGCTTCGCCCGCACGGCGAGGTAGCA
>JBOGDL010000244.1:0-11806 GCA_050701815.1 Micromonosporaceae bacterium
CGCCGGCTTCGGCCGGCGGAACCCCCGCTCCTAGAACTCAGGCGACGATCAGCCCATGTGGGGGTAGCGCCACTCGGTGGGCGCCACGAAGGTCTCCTTGATGGTGCGCGGCGAGATCCAGCGGACCAGGTTCTGCCAACTGCCCGCCTTGTCGTTGGTGCCGCTGCCGCGGGCGCCTCCGAATGGCTGGTGCCCCACCACGGAGCCGGTCGGCTTGTCGTTGATGTAGAAGTTGCCGGCCGAGAACCGCAGCGTCTGGCTGGCCCGCTCGATCACCCGCCGGTCGGTCGCGAAGATCGAACCCGTCAACCCGTACGGGGCGATGTCGGCGGCCTGCGCCACCACCTCGCTGAACTTGTCATCGGCGTACACGTTGACCGCCAGGAACGGGCCGAAGTACTCCTTCCAGAACACCTCGTGCTCGGCGTCGGACACCTGGACCAGGGTCGGCTCGACGAAATAGCCCTCCGAGTCGTCGGCCTTCCCGCCGGCGAGCACGGTGCACGCGGAGTCGCTGGCGACCGATTTCAGCACCGCGTCCAACCGCTGGTACGCCCGGTGGTCGATCACCGCGCCGCCGAAGTGCGAGAAGTCGGACACGTCCCCGTAGCTGATCTCGGAGATGGTGGCGATCAGCCGGTCCCGCAGCCCGGCGTTCCAGATCGACTGCGGAATGTACGCGCGAGACGCCGCCGAGCACTTCTGCCCCTGGTACTCGTACGCGCCGCGGATCAGCGCGGTGTGCAGCGCGTCAGGATCCGCGCTCGGGTGCGCGATCACGAAGTCCTTGCCGCCGGTTTCCCCGATCACCCGTGGGTAGTTCTTGTACCGGTCGATGTTGTTGCCGACCGTGCGCCACAGATGCTGGAACGTGGCCACTGAACCGGTGAAGTGAACGCCGGCCAGGTCGGGGTCGGTGAGCGCGACCTCGCTCACCGCCTTCCCGTCGCCGGTCACCATGTTGATCACACCGGGTGGCAGCCCCGCGGCTTCCAGCACCCGCATGAAGTAGTGCGCTGAGAGCTGCTGGGTCGGTGACGGCTTCCACACCGCCACGTTCCCGAGCAGGGCCGGCGCCGTCGGCAGGTTGCCGCCGATCGCGGTGAAGTTGAACGGCGTGATCGCCAGCACGAACCCTTCCAGGGGACGGTGGTCGAACTGGTTCCACACCCCCGGCGAGCTGATCGGCTGCTCCCCGAGCAGCTTGTGAGCGAAGTGCACGTTGTAGCGGAGGAAGTCGATCAACTCGCAGGCCGCGTCGATCTCCGCCTGGTAGGCAGACTTGGACTGGCCCAGCATGGTGGCGCCGTTGATGGTGTCGCGCCAGGGACCGGCGAGCAGCTCAGCGGCGCGCAGGAACACCGCCGCGCGCTCGGCGAACGGCATCGCCCGCCACTCCGGCGCGGCCTGCTTGGCGGCGGTGACCGCGTCTGCCACGTCGGAGGTGTCAGCCTGCCGGGCAACGCCCAGCACGTGGCGGTGTTTGTGCGGCTGAACCACGTTGATCTCGTCGCCGCCTCCCATCCGCTGCACCCCGTCGATGGTCATGGTCAGCTCGATCTGTTCTCCCGCGAGCTCGCCGAGCCTGCGTGTCAGGCTTTCCCGCTCGGGGGTGCCCGGTGCGAAGCTGAGCTGTGGCTCGTTCCTCGGTTCGGGCACGGAGATCTGGGCATTCATGGTGTGTTTCACCTTCCAAGGCTCGGCGTCGCTGGCGAGTTTTTGTCCCCCAACCTGGCCAGTCTTGCATGCTCCAGAGCGCCCATCCCAGCTGCCGGATGCCCGGCGTACGCTGGTCAGCCGTGGCCAAGAGAAGGATCCCGGGCGGCACGGTCGAATCCGCGCTGAAGCGCACCGCGAGCAGCCCCGAGGCAGCCGTGCCGGACCAGCCGAACAAGCCCGAGCCGGGCGGGCCAGCGCCGGCTGAACCCGAAACGGGCAAGCCCGAGCAGCGCAGGCCGAGCGAGGTTCAGGCCGGCAAAAGCAAGCCCGGGGCCCGCAAGCAGGAGGAGCCCGCGGCGGCGAAGGGCAAACACAACCCGACCGGGAAGCGCAAGCCTGGCGGTCCTGCAGAAAACGACCAGCGCGACCAAACGTCAGAACTGCCAGGATCCACCCTGGTGTGGGTGCTGTTGGCCGGCACGATGCTGTGGTTCGCAGGTCAACTCTGGGCGGTGCGAGGAGCCCTCAACGTGGTCGCCAGCTCGGGCCCGGTGCCCGCGAAGACCATCGCCGCGCTGATCACGTACACGTTGCCGACGTTGGTTCCACCCGCGCTCGCGGCGGGGGCCTGCGCCGGGATGGCGCTGCGGACCTGGGCACCGCTCCAGGTGGTGAAAAACCAGAACCTGGTGGTACGCCTTGCCGTCGGCGCCGGAGCCGGGCTCGCCGCCGCGGTGATCACCGGCGGCGCGGTGCACGTCTCCGGCGATCAGACCGCCGCGACGGTCAGCGTGGCGGCGGCGTCGCTGCTGGGTGGGTTGGCCAGCGCAGCTCGGGTACGGGTGCTGGCCGCCGGCCTGGCCGGGATGCTCACAGTCGCGGCGATCCAGATCGTGGCGGCGTTGTTCACATCGCCGCTGCGGGGGCTGCTCGACGGCAGCGGCGCCGGCCCCGAGGTCGCCGACGCGGTGCGCCGCCTCGCGATGATCACCGGTGTGGCAGCGGGGATCGCGGCAGGTGTGATCGCGTACCAGGTGCTGCGACGACACCGACCGGTCGGGTTGGCGGGGCATATCGCCGCCGGTGGCGCCGCAGGCGCCTTCCTGTTGATCAGCGAAGTGGTCAGCAGGATCGCCTTGGCGGTGGTCGTCAGCGCAGCCGGCGGCCTGCACACCGGCGACACATTGGTGCTGCACCTGACCGGAGAGGCCCGCCTCAACAGCGCGCTGGTGATCTTCTTCGTTGGCGCGCTGACCTCGTTGATCGCGCTTGGCCGTAGCAAGCCCAAGCGCCCGCCCAGGCCGTTGCGGCGGGGAACCCCACGCGGGTAGCGCGACAAACGCAGCCACCAGGGGAATGAGCCAAGCCTTGAGCGGAGCACCCGGCCACGAGTGAGGTGCGGGTGCTGTTCAAGTCTGGGCGAAGCGGGCGATCAGGTCGTCGAGTTCGGTCACGTCGTACCACTCGAGTTCGTGATCTTCAGTGCTGTCCACAGTGAACTGGGCTGCTTCGTCTCCACGCTTCGCGCGGTCGATCACCGCTGCCGCCGCGGCCACGTCGGGTGAGGCCTCCTCAGCGTCCACGTGGATCGCCGCGACATCACGCAGCGCGGCCGGCTCCCGCAGCGTGGCGGTGCTGGAGCCCAACTCGGCTCCGGACGTGTTCACCGTCGCGTCCGACACATCCGCGGAGACCACCACACGCAACGAGGGCGCGTCGGAGTCGGCCAGCAACTGCAGCGCGGCTTGCGCGGCCCGGGTGAACGCGACGTACTCCAGCTCCTCTTCGTCGCCTTCGGTGTACCACTCGCGCAGGGCGGGCGTGACCGCGTGAGCTTCGACGGAACGCCATTCACCGAACTCTGCCAGCGAGGACAACATCCGCACCGTCGCGGGCAGGTAGACCCGGACCACACTCACGTACGTGGCTCACAGGTTGCTGCTTGCCGACGCCTGGGCTCGCATCCATCGTCCACCCTCGCCACCTGGCTGCCTCCATCCTCGCCTGAGCCCGTCCACGGCCAGACCCCGCAGATACTGCCAGATCCAGGCGGCCAGACACCGGCACAGCCCCTCACCCGCGCGCCGCGTCGGGGAGGGCGCCGCCAATCACCGTGTCAGCCTCACCTGCGCCGGCGGTTGCGGCGACGGAAGAACGACAGTCTGCGTCGCCGCGTGCCGCCGTCAACAGCTGGACGGTCAGCAGGTGGCCCGATGTGCCACGGCCCAGGCTGAGTCGCCCCGGGCTGCTGGCCCGTCCCGGCCACCGACGCCACCCCCACTGGTGGCGCGACCCTGGTGACCTGAGCCACGCCGATCGCGCGGTCCGGCTGCTCGTACGGCGACTGCAACGTCGGGTGTTGACTCCTCTGAATCTGAGACCGGTCGATCCGAGTGCGAGGTGGCTGCGGCCCACGAAAGACGTACGGGAGGCGGTAGTGGTGGTGCAACTCGGCGACCTGCCTCTGGTCGATCACCTCATGACCGGAGGGATCGATGCGCAGTTGCAGACGAGGAGCGTCTTTGACGGTGTTCCGGTCCACTCCGATGAGGAGCCGGCCGTCGTCAAGCAAGGCGTCGTAAACCGGGGCCAGCGCGTCGCTGAGTCCAAAAATGCCGGTTTGCACCACCACCCAGGTGGGGGCCCCCCAGTCGTCGTCTACGAACACTTGGATCACGTTGCCGACTTCGGCTCCTGTGGGGTCGTACACGATGGCGCTCGTCAGCTCACCGATCCGCTCGTGATCGATCATCAGATCACCCCCCGTCATGAGGGCAAATACCCACAGTTATCCGTTGGTATGCGATCGAGCCACCAAGAGCACAACAAGCCTGGGAGGCTCAGCGAGCGGGCGGTGTCACACGGTGTCGCGCAACTCGGCGAGGGACTCCTCGATCAGATCCGGCAACACATCCAGATCGGGCATCGAGTCCCGATCCGCGTTGAACCCGTAACACACCCCACCGCGGTACGAGGTGACCCCAATCGCCAGCCCCTGCCCCCGGCCGAGCGGGGGCACCGGATAGCTTTCCGTCAGCGGGGACCCGGCCAGATAGAGCGTCTCTTGCGGCCCGGGCACGTTCGTCACCACCAGGTTGTACAGGCGCTGCGAGAGCCGGCTCGCCGCCTTGGCGCCGAGCGCGTGCAGGGTGGGCGGCGCGAATCCGGACAACGAGGTCATCTGCTCAGCCCGCACAAAGTGGCCGATTTGACGTTGAGTGTGAAGCGCGTACGCCACCTGGTGCAGCCGCATCGGGGCCTTCAACTCCCCAATCGGCAGGTCCACCAGCACCGTCGACACCCGGGTGCTCCCCGAACCGATGGCCTGCTCGTCGAGACCCTCGCGAACCCCGAACGGCACCATGGCACGTACCACACTGGAGTTTGACAACAGCTCGCCACGCATCATCAGCCAGGACCGCAGGGCGCCCGTGATCGTCGCCAGCACCACATCGGTCACCGAGACGTCGTACGCCCTGTGCACCACTCGGTAATCGGCCAGGTCGGTGGCCACGCCGGCGAACCGCCGCCGCTTGGAGACCTCGACATTGAACGGGCTTGGCGGAGCGGGACGGGCGGCAGTCAGCACCTCAGCGGCAACGCCGACCACGCCGGAGACGGCTCGCCCGGCATCGGCCAACGTGTGGCGCAGCGTGCTGAAGATCTCCTGGGGCTGCCGGGCGAGGTCGCTGACCGCGTCGGCGATCAGTTCCGCGTCACTCGGCTCCGGAACCGGGTCCCACGGCTTGCCGCGTGGCCGGCGCGAATTGGGTTGGGAGTCGTAGATCACCTGGGTCAGGTCCACCGCGGCGCCGTCGACCATGGCTTGGTGAGTCTTGGACAGCATCGCGACGCGGTCTTCGGCCAGCCCTTCAATCAGGTGAATTTCCCACAGCGGCCGGCGTCGATCCAACCGCCTGGCGCTCATCTCTGCCACCAGTTCTCGCAGCTGTTCCTCTGTGCCGGGAGCGGGCAACCGGGAGCGAAACACATGATCGGCAATGTTGAAGGAAGTGTGGTCGACCCACACCGGACGAGCCAGCCCCCCCGGCACCCGCTTGATCTTCTGGCGATACCGCGGCGCCAAGGCCAGTCGCTGCTCCACCAGTCCGCACAGCTTCTGATAGTCCAGGGTCTGATCGAAGAGGCCGAGACTGACCACGTGAGACGGCGCGGCGCCATCGTCCTCGAGGTAGAGAAAGGAGGCATCGAGTGGGGTGAGCCGCTCTCGCATCCGTAGTCCCTCCAACCGCGTGGCCTCTGCCAACCAAGCCGCTGGCGCGGCCAGGTGGATCTATCCGCGTGGCCTATCGTGGCACGGCTGCCGGGCGTTGGCCGACCCAGCCACTGCCCGCCGCAGCGCCTGTCGTCCGCAGCCGCCGTCGGCCGCCTAACGGCGCCGAGGCACAACCCTTGACTGCCCGCTGGGACGGCGCCGAGGCGCGGCGGTCACGCCGCTAACCACCGCCCGCACAGGGCCCGCCGTTGGGCTGGAAAGCACGAGCCCAAGCAATCGATGGCAAACTAAGGCAACGTAACGGTTACCGCCGTCTCCCCTGCCGGCTCCTGCAGCGAGGTGCCACCTTTCGATGGAAGCGCGCTTCCTACAGCTCTCCGACGTCGCCGAGATCCTCAATGTCTCGGCGTCGCAGGTGTACCACATGGTACGCAGCGGAGAACTGCCGGCGATCAAGATCGGTGGTCGCGGGCAATGGCGTGTGGAACGCGGCCGCCTCGAGGCGTACATCGACCACAAGCACGCGGAGACCGCTCAGTGGATCAAAGACAACCCACTGACCGCCCGCGACGAGGACGAAGAGGCGATCTAGCTCATTAGGCGGTCGGCTGTCTCGGCGGGCGACGCCTCTCCCGGCGCCCGTCTCGGCGGGCGACGCCCCCTCGTGTCTGGCGGTACGGCGTGACCGTCTTCTGATCACCTGACGACTGAAGGCGCCAGCTCGGCTTTCCTGACGCACTCGACATCCATCCCACCCCGCAATGCAGTTGCGGTGTCGAGAACCTGACAGGCGACTGGGTGGGTGTTTCGTACCGTTAAGAACTTATTTCAGGTGCCCGGTTCCTGTCAGTGTCGGTTAGGTCGGCAGCGGGAACTTGACGCTGCGTTTGACCGTCTGTAGAAAGTGCGATCACAAGCAAACGTAGGCAAACGAAAGCTTTCGCGTACATCTGTGCCACTCAAATCCACGCAGCTCAAGAGAAGGCCCCCTATGACCGCAGCGCTCGCCGACACGGCGACCTCGGCCGCTGTGCAATTGCGACCGGCGCCGGAACCGGAACCCCCCTACGACGACGAGCACCTCGATGCGGGCGCGTCATCTGTTCGACGCGGCCGTGGCCCACTCTCGCCCGCACCAGGCGCGGGCGAACTCGAGCTGCCTTTGGAATGGGATCGGCCATTGGCTCGCCCACAAGCCGGATTGGCCGCTCCGGCGGCGCCGCGCCACCCGGGCCAGCCGGCGCAGAGCCCGGGACTGCCAGCTCAGCGCGACCGGACCTCAGCGCCGGGTCCGGGTTCGACACTCGCGCCAAGCCGCGCAAAGGCAGACGCGCACCGCGACACCACAAAACCGACCCGATGGCAGCCGATGACGGACGATCTCCCGCTCGCGATCAAGCAATTCGTGGACATGTACGTCGAGGTGTTGAACCAGCGGCGCCCGTTGCGCCATCTCCTCCCACACGTCTCCGCCGAGGTGTTCCGCGGCCTTGACGCGGAGCTGCTGCGACGGAGCGATGATGGATGGCCGCCTGGCCGCCACGGCGCCGGCTCCGCCCGCCGTACGGGTCGGCCCGCGACGCCCCTCCCGCTACGTGCTGGGCCGCCGTCGATCCGAGTGCGCCGGGTCCGCGCCTGCGAGCCAGCGCCCAACGCCGTCGAAGTCGCGGTGGTGTTGGCGCGGGGCGAGCAGATTCGTGCGCTCGCGCTGCGTCTGGAGCGCCATCTCACCCGGGCGCGATGGACCTGCACCGCACTGGAGTTCGTCGCGTAGCCGCACCGACACCAGGTGCGCCGCGGCACCCCGCAAACGCGCGTGTGCCGACCGCTAGGCAATAGCGGTCGGCACACGTCAACGCGCCACGAAGACCGTGGCAGCGCACTGGTTACGAGGCGCCAGGTCCACCGTGGCAGCGCTTGTACTTCTTGCCCGAGCCACACGGGCATGGAGCATTCCGGCTGGGAGCGGTGCCCACCTTCTGCCCCGGCGCCACCTTCCGATCACCTGCGGCGATGGCCGATGATGGCCCCGCCCGCCGGGCGGGAGGCTCGTCGGCGCCGTCGGTTCCCCGACTGCGCCGCTCCCGGCGCGAGCCGATGCCCAGGGCCGGCGCGTCCTCGTCCTCCTCCATCAGCGCCACACCGCCGCTGTCGGCGTCGCCGTCCAGGGTCGGCGCAGAGTACTCGAGATGCTGCTGCTGACGCTTGCTCAAGCCCTTCACCAACAGAGCTGGCCGCACCGTCGGCCCCTCCGGCTTCGCCTGGTCGGCGGCCGGCTCCTCCTCGACTCTCACTGCGACGTGGAAGAGGTACTGGACCGTCTCCTCCTTGATGCCGTCCAGCATGGTGGAGAACATGTCGAAGCCCTCGCGCTGGTACTCCACCACGGGGTCGCGCTGGGCGTAGGCGCGGAGGCTGATGCCCTCCTTGAGGTAGTCCATCTCGTACAGGTGCTCGCGCCACTTGCGGTCGATCACCTCGAGCAGGACCAGGCGCTCGAGCTCGCGGAGGTTGTCCTCGCCCAGCTCTTCCTCACGGCGGTCGTACGCCGCGTGCGCGTCCTCCTTGATCTGGTCAACCAGATACTCGCCTTCCAACCCCTCGATCCCGCCGACGTCTTCCAGGAGCTCGTCGACGGTGAGCGAGATCGGGTAGAGCTGCCGCAGCGCGTCCCACAGCTGGTCCAGATCCCAGTCCTCTGCGTAACCCTCGCTGGTCGCCCCGACAACGTAAGCGTTGGTCACGTCGTCGATCATGTGCAGGATCTGCTCATGCACGTCTTCGCCGCCGAGCACTCGCTTGCGCTCGGCGTAGATCACCTTGCGCTGCTGGTTGAGCACCTCGTCGTACTTCAGAACGGTCTTGCGGATCTCCGCGTTCTGCCCCTCGATCTGGGTCTGGGCGCCCTTGATCTGCCGGGTCACCATCTTCGACTCGATCGGCACGTCGTCCGGGATCTTGAGGCGCTCCATCACGGCCTGCACCGCCGCGGCGTTGAAGCGACGCATCAGCTCGTCGCCCAGCGACAGGTAGAAGCGCGACTCCCCCGGGTCACCCTGCCGGCCAGAGCGGCCCCGCAGCTGATTGTCGATCCGACGCGACTCGTGCCGCTCGGTGCCGAGCACGTACAGGCCGCCGGCCTCGATGACCTCCTCGGCCTCCTCCTCACAGGCCGCTTTGGCCCGCTTCAGAGCGCCTTCCCAGGCATCCGCGTACGTGTCCGGGTCCTCCTCCTCGGAGATCCCCTGGGAACGCAACTCGGACGCGGCCAGGAACTCCGGGTTCCCGCCCAGCAGGATGTCGGTGCCGCGACCAGCCATGTTGGTGGCGACCGTGATCGCGCCCTTGCGCCCGGCCTGGGCGATGATCTCCGCTTCCCGGGCGTGGTTCTTGGCGTTCAACACCTCCGGGCGCGCGCCGCGCCGCTGCAGCATGGTGGCGAGCAGCTCGCTCTTCTCCACGCTGGTGGTGCCGACCAGGATCGGCTGGCCATGCTCGCTGCGCTCCATGATGTCGTCGACCACGGCTTCAAACTTCGCCTGCTCGGTCTTGTAGACGACGTCTGAATGGTCCGCGCGGACCATCGGCTTGTGGGTGGGGATGGTGATCACGCCCACCTCGTACACCTTGTTGAACTCAGCCTCCTCCGTCTTCGCGGTGCCGGTCATTCCGGAGAGCTTGTCGTACATCCGGAAGTAGTTCTGCAGCGTCACCGTGGCGAGGGTCTGGTTCTCCTGCTTGATCTCGACCTTCTCCTTGGCCTCGATCGCCTGGTGCATGCCTTCGCTGTAGCGGCGACCGTGCAGGACCCGGCCGGTGAACTCGTCAACGATCAGGACTTCGCCGTCGGTGACGATGTAGTCCTTGTCGAGCTTGTAGAGCTCCTTCGCCTTGATCGCGTTGTTCAGGTAGCCGACGAGCGGAGTGTTCAGCGACTCGTACAGGTTCTCGATGCCGAGCCAGTCCTCCACCCGAGCCACGCCACGCTCGGTGACGGCCACGGTGCGCTTGCCTTCGTCGACCTCATAGTCGCGGCCGCGTTGCAGCCGGTTCAGCACCCGCGCGAACTCGGTGTACCACTTCTGGGAGTGCTCAGCCGGGCCCGAAATGATCAGCGGGGTACGTGCCTCATCCACCAGGATCGAGTCCACTTCGTCGACGATGGCGAAGTGATGGCCCCGCTGCATCAAGTCGTCTGCGGACGTGGCCATGTTGTCGCGCAGGTAGTCGAAGCCGAACTCGTTGTTAGTCCCGTACGTGATGTCGCACTTGTACGCCTCGCGATGCAGCTCGGAACCCTGGTTGGGCAGGATGGTGCCGACCGTCAGCCCGAGGAAGCGGTGCACCTGGCCCATCCACTCGGCGTCCCGCTGCGCCAGGTAGTCGTTGACGGTGACCACGTGCACGCCATTGCCGGACAGCGCGTTCAGATACGCCGGCAGCACGCAGGTGAGGGTCTTGCCCTCACCGGTCTTCATCTCGGCGATGTTGCCGTAGTGCAGCGCCGCGCCACCCATCAGCTGCACGTCGTACGGGCGCTGGCCGAGCACCCGGTGCGCCGCCTCGCGAGCCGTGGCGAACGCCTCGGGCACCAGGCTGTCGAGGTCCTCGCCGTCTTCCACCCGTTCCTTGTACTGATCGGTCAGCTCGCGCAGCTCAGCATCGGATAGATCGGCGATCCGCTCTTCCAACGTGTTGCAGGCGTCAGCGACTTCCTTGAGCCTGCGTAGTTGGCGACCTTCGCCGGCACGCAGCACTTTCTCAAAAATCGACACGGGTCAGCGCTCCCCACTGAAGTCTTCGCCCCGCCATGGTATGCGGCCGCCCCCCCGATGTGTCAGGTCGGGCTCACCGTGCCCCCCTGAAACTGGAATTTCGATTCCCAGAAACAACGCCGCGCGCCACTCTGACGTCATGGACACCGTGGAACTTTTCACCGAAGACCTGCAGATCCGACCTTGGAAACCGTCCGACGCCGACGCGGTTTTTCGGGCCTGCCAGGATCCGGACATCCAGCGCTGGACCACCGTGCCCGACCCGTATCTGGCGGAACATGCGAAAGAGTTCACCGGGGTACGCAGCCCACGGGGTTGGGCCGCGGGCTACGCGGCGCCCTTCGGTGTGTTCGACGCCGCCACTGACGAACTGCTTGGCTCCAACGGCCTGGTTTCCATTGACCGCAACCTGGGGTCCGCCGAAGTCGGCTACTGGACCGCCCCCTGGGCTCGGGGTCGGGGAATCACCACGCAAGCGACCCGCGCGATCGCGGCATGGGCCTTCGACAAACTCGGCCTCAAACGCCTGATCTGGCAGGCCGTGGTCGGCAATCACGCCTCTCGGTTGGCGGCGCTGCGCTGCGGGTTTCGCATGGAGGGCCGGCTGCGGCTCGCCGAGCCAGCCAGAGACGGCAACCGGGAAGGGTGGGTCGGCTCCCTGCTCCCGGACGATCTTCGCAGCAGCCCGCCGAGCGACTTCGGGGCTGACTCTGTCACCGCACGTCGAGCGAAGGTGTTCGGCGCCGCACAACCCGCGCTGGCGGCGGGCGAGCTGGCCACCGGCGAACTCACTCTGCGTCGCCCGAACACGCGGGATATCGAGGCGATCGTCGCCAGCTGTCGGGATCCGGAGGCGGCCAAGTGGACCACCATCCCGCACCCGTACCAGACTTCGGACGCTGAGTTCTTCCTGCGGCACGTCGCTGAGGAGTGGGCCGACGGCGCCGCCGCCAACTTCGGGCTGTACGAAGCGGCTGACACGTGCTGCGGCTCCATCGGGCTCCGGCTGACCGCCGACCCCGGGGTGGGCGACCTGGGCTTTCTGGTCGCGCCGTGGGCACGCGGTCGCGGCTACGCCACCCACGCGGTGCGCACCTTGTGCCAGTGGGGCTTCTCCGAGCTGGGTTTGCGACGC
>JBOGDL010000245.1:0-2172 GCA_050701815.1 Micromonosporaceae bacterium
CGTACGAACGGACGAAGCCGTTCCCGGACGACAAGCAAGCCGCGATCAACGAGCTTGTGGATCGGTTCAAGGGCGCGTCCGCGACCTTGCTGACCGAGTACCGCGGTCTCACGGTCACTCAGATCACGCAGCTGCGTCGGTCGCTGGGCCAAGGGACCAAGTACCGGGTCGCGAAGAACACGTTGGCCAAGCGGGCTGCCGTGGAAGCCGGGGTCGTGGGCATCGATGACCTGTTCAATGGCCCTACCGCGTTGACGTTCGTCGCCGGCGACCCGGTGGAGGCGGCCAAGGGTCTGCGTGATTTCGCCAAGGACAACCCGAACCTGGTTGTCAAGGGCGGGGTCATGGAGGGCCGGGCGCTGTCCGCGGCCGAGATCACCAAGCTTGCGGACCTGGAGTCACGCGAGGTGTTGCTGGCCAAGCTCGCCGGCGCCATGAAGGGCAACCTGAGCAAGGCCGCTGGCCTGTTCCAGGCGCCTTTGTCGCAGACAGCTCGTCTGGTGGCTGCGCTGCAGTCGAAGCGGGAGTCCGAAGCCGGATCGAGCTAACGGCAGGAAGGCCCGCCCGACCAGGCGCGGCTCACAACCAACTACCAGCAATACGTGGCCGCGACGGGCCCGTGACACGCACTGAAAGGAACAACCATGGCGAAGCTTTCCCACGACGACCTGCTCGACGCGTTCAAGGAGATGACGCTGATCGAGCTTTCGGACTTCCTCAAGCAGTTCGAGGAGACCTTTGACGTGACCGCGGCCGCGCCGGTCGCCGCGGTGGCCGTGCAGGGTGGCGGCGGCGGTGAGGCCCCGGCAGCCGAGGAGCAGGACGAGTTCGACGTGGTGCTGGACTCGGCCGGGGAAAAGAAGATTCAGGTCATCAAGGAGGTGCGCGCCCTGACCAGCCTCGGTCTGAAGGAGGCCAAGGACCTGGTGGACGGCGCCCCCAAGGTGGTGCTGGAGAAGGTCACCAAGGAAGCCGCTGAGAAGGCCAAGGAGCAGCTCGAAGGCTCCGGCGCGAGCGTCAGCCTGAAGTAACTGGCCGCGCTCTGCAGCGTGCGTTCGGGGCAGTCATCCTCCGGGGTGGCTGCCCCGAACTCTGCTCCCGGGTCGCCGGTGATCACGTTTCATCACCTAATTCATCTAGCTCGTGCCTTATCGTCCCTTTTCGGATGGGATTGCCAAGCAGTGCGGTTCGCGTAACGTAGACCGGCCAAAGTAGCGATTGCGTTTCTGATGGCCTGTCACCTAGTTTTCGGGTCTTCCATCCGGCATTACTGACCCGTTAACTTCATGACACATCCAGATTCAGCGATCCATGACCCGGCCCATCTTCCGCGCTCCGGTCGGCAGGGATCGACCGATTTGCCGGCAGCGTGCGGCGAGCTACCCGTGGGGGAGGAGCCCAGGTGGGCGTCGAGGTGAGTGTCGAAGGGCTGACCAAGTCCTTCGGCAAGCAGACGATCTGGGCGGACGTGACCCTCACATTGCCGCCTGGAGAGATCTCGGTGCTGCTGGGTCCGTCCGGCACCGGCAAGTCCGTGTTCCTCAAGACGCTGGTCGGCCTGCTCAAACCTGACTCGGGCGCGATCTGGATCCACGACAAGAACCTGCCGCGGCTGTCTGAACGCGACCTGTACGAGGTCCGCAAGATGTTCGGGGTGCTGTTCCAGGACGGGGCTCTTTTCGGATCCATGACGCTGTACGACAACATCGCGTTCCCGCTGCGGGAGCACACCCGCAAGAGCGAACGCGAAGTGCGCGACATCGTGCAGGAGAAGATGGAGATGGTCGGGCTGCTCGGTGCCGAGCAGAAGCTGCCCGGTCAGATCTCCGGAGGCATGCGCAAACGCGCCGGCCTGGCCCGCGCGCTGGTCCTGGACCCCGAGATCATCTTGTTTGACGAGCCCGACTCGGGCCTCGACCCGGTGCGCACCGCGTACTTGAATCAGCTGATCGTCGACCTCAACCAGCAAATCGAGGCGACCTTCCTGATCGTGACCCACGACATCAACACCGCCCGTACGCTCCCGGACAACATCGGCCTGCTCTACCACCGCCACCTCGCGATGTTCGGCCCCCGCGAGATGCTGTTGTGCTCCGAGGAGCCGGTGGTGCGGCAGTTCCTCAACGCCCAGCGGGTGGGCCCGATTGGAATGGCTGAGGAGAAGGACGCCGA
>JBOGDL010000246.1:0-2021 GCA_050701815.1 Micromonosporaceae bacterium
CCGGAGTCGCCGTGCCGGACCGGGCCGTCGACCACCCGCTGGATCACCAGCGGGATCGCGATGCTGGCGCCCATCGCCAGCATGGTCGCGGTGGTCATCACGACCATGTGCCAGACGTACGGCCGCACGTAACTGCGAATCCGCCACAAATTGGCGAGCGGACGCCGTTGGGGTGTTTGGAGAGATGTGTCGGGAATGGGCTTGGAGTGAGGACCAGATGACGACACGTGGCGACCGTACCTAGGAGGAGGGGTTGGTTTCCTCCGATTTTTCGGTCTCTGGACCGGGGTCACAGCCATGAAGGCGACACTGCGACATGAACCGCACTTCAGGTCAAGCGTCCGCCCCGTCCGGGGACGTGGCATTTGGCACGGTGCCCGGGCGGGACGCTCGGCTGGTTGCGCCTACTCGGAAGCGAGCCGTGAATAGAGCAGGCTGTCGCGCCAGGCGCCGTTGGTGAAGACGTGGTCACGGAGGCGGCCCTCGTGCTGGAAGCCAAGTTTCTTGATCACGGCGATCGAGGCTTCGTTGTCGGGTCCGATCGCAGCGCTGATCCGGTGCAGCTTCAGCTCGTTGAAGCCGAAGTCGATGATGGAGCGGGTGGCGTCGGTGGCGAAGCCGTTGCCCCACGCGTCGGCGCGGACCGCGTAGCCGAGTTTGGCGGCCCTCACGCCCGCAAAGGCGAGACGCGCAAAGCCCACCATCTCAGCGCCGGCTGCCTCCACGGCGAGGTAGTACTCGTCCCGAGGCTCCACTTGGGCTCGATCCATGGCGCCGGCGAGCATCGCCCTTGCTTGTTCGCGATCCCGGCTGGCAAACGACAGCCAGCGCGTCACGCCGTCATCGCCGATGATCTCCAGCACCGCGTCCTCGTCGGTCGCGCGGAACTCACGAAGCCGCACACGCTTACCCTCAAGCTCAACCGGATACATGCGTTGATCCTGCATCACCGGGGGAGTGCCGCTGCCGGCGCTCGCGTGAACGCCTCGATCTGATCCATCAGATCCCGCGCGTTAGAAGTGAGTGGAGGGCCTGTGATCGACTTTTGGACCCGCTGGACAGAGCTGATGATGCCGTTGATCCGTTGCGTGACAGGCAGATCGAACACCGGCTCAAGGGCCTCGATAGCGCCCTCCAAGTCGTTGCCGTGGAGACGTGCGATCGCCAGGTCGCTGTGGCTGCCGGCCTGATCACCAAACGCCCACTCGGTGCGGGTTGAGTCGGCATAGGCGTCTACCGCCTGTGTGGAATAGCGCTCGGCGGCGGCTGAGTGGTTGGGCAGCCAGGCGAAGGCGTCGGCGGCGTAATACAGCTGACGCGTTCGAGAAAAGGTGCAGATGCCGCCGAACTCGTCGAGGTCATCGGAACGAATCTCGTCCCAGGCGGCCTCCGCTCGTTCGATTGCGGCACGTGCTTGTTCGCCGTTCCCAAGCGCGGCCCACCCCCGGGCCTCGTTCATCGGCAGCCACACAGCGGTGGTGTTGCGTGAGGTGGCCGCGTACACGTTGCCGGATTGGGCGTACCGGACTGCTTCTTGATATCTGCCCGACCAATACGCGATCAGGGACTGCAGCCCACGAAGCCATGCCCTGGCCCCGTCGTGGCCGGCGTTGTCGGCGCAGAGAAACGCGGTGCGGGCCTGTGTCATGGCTGAGTGGGGGTCGGCCATGTCGTGACTGGCCTTCGCGAGTAGACCGCCGACAATGCCGCCGAGGAAGTACAGCTCTCGCGACTGCTTGGGTTTTTGGCGAGCTTCTAGCAGTGTGAACGTGGCGTCCTGTAAGTCGACCAAGTCGGCAAGGATCTCTGCAAGCGGTTGCTGGGGATAGGCCACGGCGAGTTTCTGCATGTCCTCGTGAAGTTGTTCCATGACCTCGGCGGAGGCTCCTTCCTCGCCGGCTAGCAAGGTGAATCGTCGTGCTCG
This sequence comes from Micromonosporaceae bacterium, assembly GCA_050701815.1. GTDB lineage: Bacteria > Actinomycetota > Actinomycetes > Mycobacteriales > Micromonosporaceae > WHSM01. Next base: position 1,925 of record JBOGDL010000246.1, read on the forward strand.
TCGAGCGGCCATGATCAGCACTCTCCTCTCGTCGCTTTGACTGGCTGGCGTGGAGGGGGCGCCACCCGGCATCGCTTCGACATGGTTGTGGTGGTGG
>JBOGDL010000247.1:0-3131 GCA_050701815.1 Micromonosporaceae bacterium
TCCAGCGCGGTGCGGATCGGGTTGGTGCCCAAGCTGCCGGTGCTGCGGATTGTGAGCGCGGGCAACGTGGCTGGCGAGGGCGCGAAGATGGCGATTTTGAGCGTACGAGAGCGCGCCGGCGCCGCAGCCCTCCTCGAGGAGGTCCGGTATGTCGAACTCTCCGATCGGGACGATTTCAATGACCGCTTCGTGGACAATCTCGGATTCAGCAGCTGAGCAGGCGACAGCCAGCGCGCCACGGGTCTCGGCCCTGGTTGGCGGCCAGGGCGCGCTGATCGACCTGCTGGACCCGGGCTCACCCACCCCGGATCAGGCCACGCCGCTCAACCCGGCGCCGGGCCGGGTCACTTCGGAACCGGTCGCGGTGATCGCGTGCGGCGCCCTGGCGCAGCACATCAGCGAGATCGCCGACCGGAACCGGTGGCCGGTGGACGTGCACCCGCTACCGCCGTTGCTGCACAACCGACCCGACCGGATCGCCGCCGAGGTGGAGACGCTGGCTCGCGAGCTCGCCGGCCGGTACTCGACGATCGCGGTCGGTTACGCCGATTGCGGCAGCTACGGCGGGCTGGACGAGGTCTGCGACCGGCTCGGAGTTCGCCGCCTCACCGGGTCGCACTGCTACGACTTGTTCGCGGGCGCGGAACGGATGCGCGAGCTGTTCGAGTCCGAGCCCGGCACGTACGTGCTCACCGACTTCCTGGTGCGGTCGTTCCGCCGCACCGTGCTCGCCGAACTGGGGTTGGACCGGTACCCGGAGCTGCGCGACACGTACTTCCAGCACTACCGGCGGGTGGTGTGGCTGGCCCAGCGTCCGACCGCCGAGCTACGCGCCAGGGCGCAGGCCGCCGCTGACACGCTCGGGCTGCCGTTACGGGTGATCCGGGTGGGCGACATCGGGCTGCAGCGCGAGCTCGCCGCGCTGATCGCGCCGCACCCGCAGCCCGTGTGACGGCGCCGCGCCACCCCAGGCACTTGGTGGGTTGCGGAGCTGTCGACACGCCATGGCGTACGGCGTGTCGAAGGCACGTCAACCCACCAAGTCCGGCGGGGGCTGTGGAGGGCGATACGGCTGGGTCTCTTCGCGCACCCATTCCAGGTACGCCGGGTTGCCGCTGGTGATCGGAGTGCAGATGATCTCCGGCACGTCGTACGAGTGCACGGAACGCAGATGCTCCACCAGGGCGTCGCGACGGTCGCCGGCGGTCTTGAAGAGCACCAGCCACTCGGCGGCGTTCTCCACGTCCCCTTGCCACCAGTACACGCTGGTGATCGGCCCCACCACCTGGCCGCAGGCCGCCACCCGAGCTCGTACCGCGGAAGCCGCCAGCTCAGCCGCCGCCGCCTCGGAGTCGATGGTGGTGGAGACCTGGTAGTGCCCTGGCTGCGCCATCTCGCCCCTCCCTGTGCCCAGTCGCAAGGCTAGGAAGTGTTCCACAAGTCCGCTGGTCGGTTCCGGATCGATCGGAAACCGACGCCAGGCGAGCCCGGTGACGCCGACAGCCGCGGCGCGGTGCCAGGTCAGGCGGGGGCGGCGTCCAGTCGTACCGCGTTCGCCATCCGCCACCGCTCTGCCTCGGCGACCTGATTGAACGTGAACACATGCAGGCCAGCGACCCCTGTCTGCGGCGCTGCGAGCAACGGGGCGCAGCGTTCCAGCAGGCGATCCGGGCTGTATCCCCCTGGGGTGGAGAACCGCAGGAACCAGGACGGGTGCTTGGTGAGGAACTTGGCCGACTCCCCCACCCCGATCTTGGCCGCCATCTTGATTAGCTTCGCCCGCTGCACGGGGCCGGCGACACCAAGCATGATGGGCAGGGTCACTCCCCGACGCCGGATCCGACCGATCCAGCGCGCCAGCACCTTGTGGTCGAAGCACAGGTTGCTGACGATGTAGCTGGCATGCGGCTGCTTGTCCCACATCGACTGGATGGTCACGTCGTCGTCGATGGCGGGGTGGCTCTCCGGGTAGCCGGTGATCCCCACGTGCGGGAACGGACGGCCCATCGCGGTGAGGTCACGCAGCAGGCTGAGCGCGTCGTGGTACGAGCCGGCCGGCGGATCGGCATCCCCGGCTGGCACGAACACGTCCGCCACGCCGAGCCCGACCAGCCGGTCCACGATGTCTTTGAGATGGGCATGGTCGACCACCAGCCGCGCCGAGATGTGCGGTGTGACGCGGTACCCGTGGCGGATCAGCCGCTCGGTGAGGTCGAGGGTGGCGTCCAGACCCTTGACCGGCGAGGCGGTCACCGTGACAGCGACCGCACGTGGCGCCGCGGCCACCAGAGCAGCTTCGATGCCGGGCGTCGGGATGACCTCGTAGCGAGGTGAGAAGAACAACTCGGCCATCAGTTGGCCACCATGGGTGTTGCGCATAAGGAAACTCGATTCGTATTACGCACCACAGATACCGTGGAGCGTAATGCCGTGAACACCGCTCGGCAATAGCAATGCCGGAACCCACGAACCGCCGCCTGACCAGTTCAATTCCAGACTGACAGGCACCGGGCACGCTGCCGCCTCACTCGAAAAGCACCCCCGCCACAGCCCGCGCCACCTGCTCCGGATCCTCCCCGAGGCTGCGCGGAAACTGCCTGACAGCCACAGCGTGGCCATCCCGTGAACCAGAGCCCACGCCGCCAGCGCCTCGGCTTCCTGCCGCCCGCCAGCGGACTGCCCGCCTGACCCCGCAGCCGAGCCGTCACTCGGCGCCCGCTCCCCGCCCGCGGTTGCGCCGCCAGCGTGGGGACTCAGCTCGGACAGCCCCTGGTACAACGCTCACGCGCATCGGCCCGCGCGTGCACCAGCTCCGGATCTGACTGGCGCAGCTGCTCGGGGCGGAACATCACTTCGAAATGTCCCCGGTGCTCGGTCGCGAAGCACACGTACGCCACCCCCACCTCGAGGAAACTTCCGGTGCGCTCCGCAGCCGCCCGCAGCGACTCCGTGAGAAGCCGATAACCTCCCGCCGCACGATGCGGCGAGCCGCGGCGCGGTGAACCTCAGTGTCTAGCTGGCCGCCGCCGCGACCGCTGCCGCCACCGCCGAGGCCACCCGCTCATCCAGTGGACTCGGCACGATCTGATCGGGGCGCAGGTCATCGACCACACAGTCGGCGATGGCCTGTG
>JBOGDL010000248.1:0-2100 GCA_050701815.1 Micromonosporaceae bacterium
TCAGACGCCCGGGGGCCGCGGCATGTGCGTGTCGACGTTGTTCCAGCCGGTTGTCCGGAGTGTGTCGGGGATTGCCGTTTCGGCCGCTGTCAGACCGCAGGCATAGACTGATCAAGCCATGCATGCGCTCTTTCACTTTCCCCCATCTGACGCCTCCGAGGCGCCCACCGACGACCAGCCCGCCCCGCCCGGTGAGGGCCGCCCCGACCGCCTTCGGGCAAGCGGGCGTGACGGACGCGTTGACCCCGATCGGTTGCTCACGGGTCTCAATGACCAACAGCGGGCTGCCGTGCTGCACACCGGGTCCCCGCTGCTGATCGTGGCTGGCGCCGGGTCCGGCAAGACCCGGGTGCTGACGCATCGGGTGGCGTACCAGCTGGCGGCTCACGGAGCTCGTCCCAGCGAGATCTTGGCGATCACGTTCACCAACAAGGCGGCCGGGGAGATGAAGGAGCGTGTGGCGAGCCTGATCGGGCCGCGGGCACGCTTCATGTGGGTCTCCACGTTTCACTCCGCGTGCGTTCGCATCCTGCGGGCCGAAGTCAAGCATGCGGGGCTGAAGTCGAATTTCTCGATCTACGACGCGGATGACTCCCGCCGTTTGATGGGGTTGGTCGCCCGAGAGCTCGATCTGGACCCGAAGCGCTATCCGGCCCGGGGATTGGCAGCGCAGGTCAGCAACCTGAAGAACGAGCTGATCGATTACGAGACCTGGACGGATCGGGCGCAGGGGCCGGCGCAGCGCGCGCTCGCTGAGGCGTACAGCCTTTACCAGCAACGGCTGCGTCAGGCGCACGCGATGGACTTCGACGACCTGATCATGACGACGGTGCACCTGCTGCAGGCGTTCCCACACGTGGCGGAGCACTACCGGCGGCGGTTCCGGCACGTCCTGGTCGACGAGTACCAGGACACCAACCACGCCCAGTACGCGTTGATCCGCGAGCTGGTCGCGCCGGTCGAGGCCAGCGCCGGGGCGGTGACGGACGGATCTGGTGACCCGGCGAGCGCGCAGTCTCTGCCCGCGGCCGAGTTGTGCGTGGTGGGCGACGCTGACCAGTCGATCTACGCGTTCCGCGGCGCCACCATCCGCAACATCCTGGAGTTCGAACGCGACTACCCACAGGCCAGGACGATCCTGTTGGAGCAGAACTACCGCTCCACTCAGACCATCCTGAACGCCGCCAACGCGGTGATCTCCCGCAACTCGGAGCGTAAACCGAAGCGGCTGTGGAGCGAGGCCGGCGACGGGGACCGGATCACCGGGTACGTGGCCGACACCGAGCACTCCGAGGCCGACTGGGTGGCGCGCGAGATCGACCGCTTGTCAGACGCCCGCGGGGAAGGCGACGAGCAGGGCTGCCGATTCGGGGACGTGGCGGTGTTCTACCGCACCAACGCGCAGTCCCGGGTGTTTGAGGACGTGTTCGTGCGGCTCGGCATGCCGTACAAGATCGTGGGTGGGGTTCGCTTCTACGAGCGCAAAGAGGTCCGCGACGCGTTGGCGTACCTGCGGGCGATCGCCAACCCCGACGACACGGTGAGCATCCGCCGGATCCTGAACACGCCGCGGCGCGGCATCGGCGATCGTGCCGAAGCGTGCGTGGCGGCGTACGCGTCCCGAGAGCGGATCTCGTTCGGGGAGGCGCTCCGGCACGCCGACAAGGCACCGGGGATGCCGACCCGGGGGGCGCGCGCCGTCGGTGACTTCGTGGCTCTGCTTGACGCGCTGCGGGAGCTGGCCGCCTTGGAGCCGCCTGAGATCGTCCTGGAGGAAGTTCTAGCCCGTTCCGGGTATCTCGCCGAGCTGGAGGCCAGCGAGGACCCTCAGGACGCCACTCGGGTGGAAAACCTGCAAGAGCTGGTGAGCGTGGCTCGCGAGCACACCGAGCGGATCGCCGTGATCGCCGCCGAGGCCGCGGAACTGGCCGACCTGGCGCCTGACGCCGCCCCGCCGCCGGAGTCGACGGTGGAGGGCTTCCTGGAGCAGGTGTCGCTGGTGGCGGACGCCGACGAGATCCCGCCCGACGCTGACCATTCCGAGGACCATCAGGGCGTGGTGACCCTGATGACGCTGCACACCGCCAAGGGGCTGGAGTT
>JBOGDL010000249.1:0-5415 GCA_050701815.1 Micromonosporaceae bacterium
GGAGCGGCCGCGCCGGGGTGGCCGGCGTCGCGTCGTGAGATTTCGGTCCAGAGCTGGGCCGCCCGCTGATCCAGCTGATTGCGCTGCCAGAGGATCGACGCGTGTTCCTGGCGCAGCTCAGCTTCACGCCGGTCAAGTCCGGCACGGGTCTGGGCGGCCTCGGCCAACTCGATCGCCAACGGGTCCGGCGCGGCGCCACAGGCGGGGCAACCCGCCTGGGCCGTGGCGACCGCCCGGCAACGTAGACACTGGTACGAAACCATGCACCAACCCCGATGAGGAGAGCGGACACTTTGCGTCAGCATCCCCTGTCGGGGCAACTCGTGCCGTCGCCCCAGGTCGGCGAGGCGCAGCTGGTGGTCGTGCTACTCCGGCGCGGGCCGGCCCATTCCCCGGTATGTCCAGCCGGCGGCGGTCCACATCGCGGGGTCGAGGCAGTTCATCCCGTCGATCACTCTGCGACCGGCGACCAGCTCCCCGATCGAGTGCGGGTCAGCGTGACGGAACTCCTCCCACGCCACCAGCACACAGACCAGGTCGGCGCCCTGCGCCGCGTCGGTGAGCGTCTTGGCGTACGTCACCTCGGGCAGTTCAGCGCGGGCGTTGTCCATCCCCTCGGGGTCGTACACGGAGATCTCGGCCCCGGACTTCTGCAGCAACTTGATCGCGGCCAGGGCGGGCGAGTCACGCACGTCGTCGGAGTTCGGCTTGAACGTGGCGCCCAGCACGCCGATCTTCACCCCGGACAGGTCCGGCCCAGCGGGGCCCATGGGGCGGTCCAACAACTCGGACGCGAGGACCAGCACCCGGGTGCGGCGGCGCTGGTTGATCAGGTCGACCTCGTGCAGGAACCGCAGCGCCTCTCCGATGCCCAGCTCGCCGGCGCGGGCCTGGAACGCGCGGATGTCCTTGGGTAGGCAGCCACCACCGAACCCCACCCCGGCGCGGAGGAACGCCTTGCCGATACGCGCGTCGTACCCGATGGACTTGGCGAGCAGGGTGACGTCGGCGCCGGTGGCCTCGCAGATCTCCGCCATCGCGTTGATGAAGGAGATCTTGGTGGCGAGGAAGGCGTTCGCGGCGACCTTGACCAGCTCAGCGGTGGGGAAGTCGGTGACCACCACCGGGACCTCGCGGTCTTCGGCCGCGGCCAGCTCAAACACTCCCTTGTACGCGGAGTAGAGCATCGCGCGCGCCCACTCGCTGCGCACCCCGAACACCAGGCGGTCCGGCTTCAGCACGTCCTGCACCGCCAACCCTTCCCGCAGGAACTCCGGGCTCCAGGCGACCTCGACGCCGGCGCCGGCGGGGGCGTGCCGCTCCACCAGCTCCTCCACCCAGTTCGCGGTGCCGACCGGCACCGTCGACTTGCCGACGATCAGCGCTTTGCGGGACAGGTGCGGCGCCAACCCGCTGATGCAGGTCTCCAGGTAGGTGAGGTCAGCGTTCATGCCGTCCGGGCGTTGCGGGGTGCCGACGCAGACGAAATGGACATCGCCGAACTCAGCGACCTCGGCGTAGTCCGTGGTGAAACGCAGCCGTCCAGTGTCGAGGTTGCGGCGCAGCAGGTCATCGAGCCCGGGCTCGTGGAACGGCACCTCTCCGGATGACAGCTTGGCGATCTTCGCCTCGTCAGGGTCGAATCCGAGCACCTCGTAGCCCAACTCAGCCATGCAGATCGAGTGGGTCGCGCCCAGGTAGCCGGTCCCCAGGAAGGCCAACCGCGGCCGGGGCGCTCCGGAGGGCGGTTGCACAGTCGCGCGCGGCTGGACAAGCGAGGTGCTCGGGTACTGGACAGTCACGCCTTGTCTCCTTGGAAAGGAAGCGCCAAAGCCGGCGCGGTGGTTGTGGACCGGGATCGAATTATGTGCGCCGTCAGCGGAGGCCTCCTCTCGACGATGCAGCAGATTTCGAGGGCGGTGGGCCGCGGATGGAAATCGGGCAAATCTCGTTGATCGTACGTTCCGCTCGCGGTTCGCCACCGTGAGGATAACGGCTCTGCCTGTCGTTACGCCCAGTCTGTACCCATACAGCTCATTCAGATGCGGTGTCTGTCACCCCAAGCCTGCCGGCCTCCGGCGGGCGCCGGTTGGATCTCGCCGCCACCCCGCCGTTGCTGGATCCGGGTACGCCGCACCTCACCGTTGGATCCCGTTGCACCCGTCGCCGTGCCCTGCCGCCAGTTCCGCCGGACCCGCGCCGTCGGAGGTCCGCTGGTCTTGCCATCGACACCGATCAGTGTCTCAGCGTACGGCGGTCGGTATCCTCGCGCTTAGCTTTCGTTCAGGTGTCCGTGGAGGGGAGGCCAGGTGGACCCCGACGCTCAGTTCGACGTCTATCAGCTGCCGCAGGAGCATCAGGCGGTTCGGGATGCGGCCCGCCAGTTGTGCCGGGAGCAGCTGGCGCCTCGTGCGGCGGAGGCGGACGAGACCGGCGAGTTCCCGGAGCACTCCTACCAGGCGTTGCGGGCCGCTGACTTCCACGCGCCCCACATTCCGACCGAGTACGGCGGGGCCGGCGCTGACGCCCTGGCCACCGCCATCGTGATCGAGGAGATCGCCCGCGTCTGCGCGTCGTCATCGCTGATCCCCGCGGTGAACAAGCTCGGCACCATGCCGCTGTTGCTCGCCGGCGGCGAGGCTTTGAAGAAGTCGTACCTGCCGTTGGTGGCCAGCGGCGAGGGGCTGTTCTCGTACTGCCTGTCGGAGCCAGAGGCCGGTAGTGACGTGGCCGCGATGACGACCCGCGCCGAGCGGGACGGCGACAACTACGTGCTCAACGGCGCGAAGCGATGGATCACCAACGCCGGGGTGAGCGAGTTCTACACCGTGTTCGCGGCCACAGACGGCGCCGCTGTCTCTGACGGCTCGGGTCCGGGGCGGGACGACCGCGCGCGGAGCATCTCGGCCTTCGTGGTGGAGAAGTCGGACCCGGGGGTCAGCTTCGGGGCGCCGGAGAAGAAGCTCGGGGTCAGGGGCTCGCCGACCCGGGAGGTGTACTTCGACAATGTGCGGGTCCCGGCGACTCGGGTGATCGGCGCTCCCGGCGACGGTTTCAAGCTTGCGATGCGCACGTTGGACCACACCCGGGTCACCATCGGGGCCCAGGCGGTCGGCATCGCCGCTGGCGCGCTTGAGTTCGCCACCTCGTACGTGAAGCACCGCACCCAGTTCGGTCAGCCGGTCAGCGACTTTCAAGGAGTCCAGTTCATGCTGGCCGAGATGGCGATGAAGGTGGAGGCGGCGCGGCAGCTCACGTACGTGGCGGCGGCGAAGTCCGAGCGGGTCGCTCGACAGCAGGCAGCTGGGTGGCCTGACGTGGACGAGGGTCTGACTTTTTTCGGCGCCGCGGGCAAGTGCTTCGCGTCGGACGTGGCGATGGAAGTCACCACCGACGCTGTGCAGCTGCTGGGTGGCTACGGTTACACCCGCGACTATCCAGTGGAGCGGATGATGCGGGATGCCAAGATCACTCAGATCTACGAAGGCACCAACCAGGTGCAGCGGGTGGTGATGGCGCGTCAACTGCTGACGTAGCTGGGCCCCCTGCTGCTGGTCTGATGCGCCGGCTCTGACCGGCGCACACCGCCGCAAACGTCTCACAGGCCTTGTCTCACTGATTCTCAAGGGAGAGCTCTTGACCCGCACTGTGCTGGTGACCGGGGGGACCAGCGGCCTCGGTCGCGCCATCGCTCAACGGTTCACCGCCGAAGACGCAAAGGTCGTCATCACCGGACGTCGCTCCGAAACCGTGGAAGGTGTCGCCGCCGAGTTAGGCGTGCGCGGTGTGGTGTGTGACGCGACGAACCCGGAGCAGGTCAGCGCCTTGGCCGGGGGCTTGGACAGGTTGGACGTGCTGGTGAACGCTGCTGGTGGGCTGCCCACGGTCCCCCCTGACGGGCCGCCGCTTCAGGTGTTGCTGGCCGGGTGGCAGTCCGCGCTTGCCCAAAATCTGCTTGGCGCCGTGCTGACCACCGCTTCGGTACGTGACAAGCTCGTCCCCGGCGGCGCTGTCATCAGCATCGGCTCGATCGGGGCGGAACGTCGGGGTGGCTCGTACGGCGCCGCAAAGGCCGCGCTCGCCGCCTGGAACGCCTCGTTCTCCGCCGAGATCAGCGCGTACGGCATCACCAGCAATGTGATCTCCGCTGGTTACATCGCGGGAACCAACTTCTTCGGCGGCCAGATGAGTGTCGAACGCCATCAGGCGCTGGTGGAGGAGACGCACAACAAGCGGCCGGGCACGCCGGACGACATCGCGCAGACCGTGTGTTTCCTCGCGTCTCCGGGTGCCCGTCACATCACCGGCCAGGCCATCCACGTCAACGGCGGAGCGTTCACCACCCGATAGCGGTGATCAACTCTAATTAAGTTGATCACCGTATAACTATGGGGCGATCAGTACCGGCGAGGCGGCTCAGACCAGGGGTTTCCTTGGCCCGACCCGTAGCTGTCGCCGGATGATCCGGGCGGCAACCGTGTGGTGCTTTCGGTGCGGTCGTCTTCAGCGCTGGGACGCCAGGACGGCTCAAGCGGGTCCGGCCACGACGAGGGGTTCGCCTGCCGAGTGGGCTCGTCGGAGACGTACCCGAACGGCTCGTACCGACCCTGATCGGAGGACGGCGAGGACCCGGAGAACGCGTGCGCGGGTTGCCCCGGGGGGGCTGCGGCTGGGGGGCTGAGAGGACGTGCCGGCGGGGCCGGCTCACCGCCGAAGGCGCCACCGTACGCATGCCGAGCGCCCGCCGGAGTCGGTGAGCCGATGGGGGCAGCACTCTCGCCGAGGAACGCGTCATCGGGGTCGTCGAACTTCGGCCAGGTCCGCCACCGTCCCACGCTGAACAGCGCGGTCAACATCGCGGCGCCCAGAATCATCGCCACGCCGGTGCTCGCTGGCAGCGTGAGCACCCCGGTCTCGCCGAAGATGTTCTTCGCGGACAGCAGGTCGGCCATGGTCATCGGTCGCCAGGCGTACATCAACTGGCCGCCGATGAAAATCAGACCGCCAAGCGCCGGGCCCAGCGGGGAGATCTTGGTGACCGCGATCAGACCGAACACCAAGCCGGCTGCGGCCAGCAACGCCAACGGCGTGGTGAGGTCACCGAACGTGAAGCCATCCGCGCCACGAGTCGCGCTTGCGAACTTGGCCTGGCTAAGTCCAACCAAAACCCACGTCGCCGGGGCGATGATCAGACCGGCGAGGATGCTGAGGAGATGTCGCACGGCGTGAGCCTTCCCTGGAGGGTGATCCGTCTGGCACCGTACCGTTTCCCCGCCGACTGGGGCACCCCCAGTCAGGCGCCTGTGGATGGCTCAGTCGGCAGGGAACGGCTCGGATCAGGTGCGTGAAGCGTCTCCGCCCGCAGTGGCTCCGGCGTGGGCCGGCTGCTTCGCGGAATCGTCAGCAGGTTGGTCC
>JBOGDL010000250.1:0-4993 GCA_050701815.1 Micromonosporaceae bacterium
GTACGCAGATCGAAGTCAGCGGCGAATCGTGCCGCGGCTCTGGCGGCGTACGGCAGGAACATCGCTCCGACGATCGGGAAGGCCGCGATGACCAGCCACCCTTCTGGCCGCCAACCCAACGCCAGCCAGGTGAAGGCCGCCGGGCCGATGATGCGTTGCAGCTGGGCGCCGAGCCGGAACACGCTCTGGTACTCCGCGCGCCGGGTGGGGTCAGACAGCTCCGCGAGCACGCCCCAGACCGCCGCGGAGTGAAACAGCTCGCTCCCGGTCACCGCGATGTACCCCAGCCACAGCAACCCGATAGTGGCCCACGAGTACGTCCACCCAGAGGTCATCACGAGCACACACGAGCTGACGAAGCAGATCGCGGCCAGGTAATAGGCCCGCACCGCGCCACGCACCGACTCGGATCCACGCGCGGCTCGCACCTGCAGCAGCACCACCATGACGGTGTTCGTGCCAAACAACCAGGCCAACAGCGCATGCGGAGCGTCGGTGCGCTGCACCACCCACAGTGGGATCACCACGTTGAGCAGCACACTGTTCAAGCCCAGCAGTCCGTTGAGGCCGCTCAGCGCGACGAAGCCCAGGTTGCGCAGCGCCGCCCGGCTGGCCTGGATCGGCCCGGGCCGCCGCGGCGGCGAGGACCCGGATGGTTCGACAGCACCGGGTTCGTGACGTGGTTGCGGGAGCCGGTAGACCAGCACCGCGTTGACCAGCAGCACCGCCGCGGTGAGCAGCGGCAGCAGCATCGTGATGGTGCGGTCGTTCGCGGCGAGGGCGAGCCCGCCCAGCAACGCGCCCACGGTGAAGCCGACGTTGAGGGCGCTCCGGACGTACGCGAGGGTGCTCACCCGTTCGCCTCGCGGCAGCGCGCTCAAGGTGTACGCCCCGCGACCGAAGCTTCCCAGGCTCTCCATCGCCGCCAGCAGAATCACGATCGCGAGGAACGCCGCGAAGCCTCGAATCCACGGGTACGCCACGTAAATCAACGCCTCGGCCGAGGCCGCCAGCACCCAGGTCCGGCGACCGCCGATCCGGTCGGCCAACCGTCCCAGCGGCACAGCGAGCGCGAAGGACACCATGCCGGCGACTGAGAACCCCAGCCCGACCTGCGACGCGGACAGCCCGACAACGACCGTGAAGAAGACGGCGTTGCCGGTGACGAAGACCCCTGACCCGACGGCGTACAGCGCCGATTGCACCGCGAGCCTTCGGCCGAGCTGCTCGGACGGAAGCAACCGTCCCAGCCGGCCGCGCAGTGTCGGGCCAGCCTTCGGGGGGACGGTGTCTGCGCTCATCGCCCGACCCGCGCACCCTCGTCCCGGGTGATCTCCTGCAGCGTGGTGGTGAAGGTTTCAGCCAGCGCGGCGACGGTTGCCGGTGAGAACCGCTCCACCTCGTGACTGACCTCGACCCGGGCACGCGACACCTCAATGGCGATCCGGCCTCGCGGCAACCAGGTTGCGGGCGTCTCAACATCGTGTCGGCGCTGGATCACGAGTCCGTCGGCGGTGAGCGGCTCGGGTTCCTCGTCGGCCAAAGACAGCGACACCGACGGCAGGACGGCGTGCCGGTTGCCGGCGTCACGCTCCCGATGCAGCAGTTCGGTGGCGACCGCGCCGGAGACCTGCGCCCTGGCGAGCACCGACTTGGCGGCGCCCAACGCCGCAGCGAGCGTCTGGTCGGACGTCACGGCGCCCAGCAGCAGCACCGTCGCCGAGAACCACCCGATCGCGTCCCTCTCGGCAGACGTTCTGCGGTTACGCAGGTACGTGTAGACCATCGGACGCGCAGCGCCGGTCAACCGGTGAAGGGCCGCGAACACGGCGGTGGCGATCACGACAAACGGGGTGGTGCGCCGCGACCGGGCGTACTCGCGGAGGGTTTCTCCGAACGAGTCCGGCAGCGGGTGCGTGTGCGTGGCCACCGCGCGGGATCCGACTTGGGAAAGCTCAAGCCGGACCGGGAGCTCCACGTAGCCCAAGGGCGAGTCGCGCTCCTCCAGGATGGAGATGGCCTCGCGTAGGCCAGGCGACAGTGATCGCCGTTGTTCTGCCTGGTGGTGGATGAACTCCAGGAACGCCGGCTGACACCGGCAGCCTGCCGCGGCCTGCGGGGCGGGGTCGTGGCCGGCGGTGTACGCGGCCCAGAAGTCTCGCCAGAAAACCCGGGAGGAATGGCCGTCGAAAACAAGATGGTCCGCGCTGAGGGCAACCCGATGCTTCCGGGGGCCGATGCGTCGAAGCTGCAATCTGGCTCGACTGTGCCGATCGGCCGGAAACCCGGGCCCGGCCACATCGTCGCTGACCTGCACTCCAGCGTCGGAAAGGTCGCACGGACACACGTTCACCTGGTCCCCGAGAAACGCCGCCCGCAGCGCGGGATGCCGACGGGTGATCTGACGAGCCGCGTTCCGGAAAGCCCGCGGGTTGAGGTCTCCGACCAGGTCGTGTTCCTCTGAGATCAGGTTCGTGCGCAGCGTGTCCCCGGCGTCGCGGGCCTGCCGCTCCCGTTCCAGCCGGGCCCATTGCTGGTACGTCAGCGGATGCCGGCCGGAGGCCACGCAATTGACGGTCATCCTGTTTTCTCCCAGGCATCTCGCGCCAACCGCATCACGGTGTGGGGCGTGCCGAATTCCGGGTGAACCGCTTCGGTGACTTCATCCAGGCGCAACTGAGCGAACAGCCGGCGGCAGCGCGCGTGCTCGATTTCGGCGGTGGCGACGACCGCGCGTGCCGGCGTGCGGGTGAAGGCGTCGTCAAGGGCGGCTCTGCCCGCCTGCAGACCCAGGCCGCGCCCTTGGGCGCCGGCGGCCAAGCGCACCCCGACATCCCAGGAATCCGCTTCCACCGGCCAGGTCAGCTCGGCGACACCGGCGTATCCCAGCAGCTCGCTGCTCCAGCGATCGCAGACGGCCCACCGGCCGATGCCGTGCTCGAACCAGTGCCGACGTGCTGTCGCGACAAAATCCGCGGCTTCCTCCGGGGTCCGGGCCCGACGGTACGGGTGCCAGTTGAAGTGGGGATCCGCGAATAACTGTGCCAGCTCATCGGCGTCTGAGCGCCGCCATTGCCGGAGCAGGAGGTCACTCGTGATAAGGCGTTCTATTTGTGCTCTTCCCTATCGATAGATCCCAATGGTGGGCCTATTGTAGGGTGCACGTGATCGCGTCCACATTGGGCGTTCCGGGCTTCATGTTTCGAGCTTCATCGTAGGAAGCGAACTTTGATCATTTCTTCGCAGCGCACGCGGGTGCCCTTTCGTGATCTTGCAAGGCTGCACGCAATTGAGCGTGACGAATCTCGTGCCGCCATTGACGCGGCGATCGATTCACACGACTTCGGGCGTCCCAATGCTCTGATCGCTGCCTTTGAAAGCGCCTACGCCGACTTCTGCGGTGTGCGACACGTGATAGCGACTTCAAGCGGCTCAGCTGCGCTGCTACTTGACTATCTAGCCCACGGGATTGGCCCCGGGGATGAGATTCTCACGGTTCCGAACACGTTTGTGGCCACCGCCGAGGCGGCATTGATGCTGGGCGCGACGGTGCGGCTGGTGGACGTCGATCCGCGTACTCACGCCATCGATCAAGCACAAGCCGTGTCGATGCTCTCCGGGAACACCAGAGCGGTCGTGCCGCTGCACCCGTACGGGCGGCTGGCCCAGCTCGACGCCTTGCGCCAAGCGACGCGGGACCGCGGGATCGCCCTGATCGAAGAGGCGTGTCACGCCCACGGCGCCACCCGCGGCGGGACCGTCGCCGGCGCGCTGGGCGACAGCGCCGTGTTCAGCTTCGGCCCCACCAAGCCGCTCGCGGGACTGGGTGAAGGCGGCGCTGTCACCACTGACGACGACAACCTGGCCGAACGTCTCCGGCACTGGAACAACCACGGTCGCGATGGCGGCAGCCACGTCACGATGGGACTGAACTTTCGGATCCACCCGTTGGAGGCGGCGTACCTCACCGCCAGGCTCCGGGTGTTGCCGCGCCTGCTGGAGCGACGCCGGGTTGTCGCGGCGGCGTACACGGCGGCGTTCGAGCCTTACGGGGTCGTTCACAACCCGAAGGTCCCCGACCCGGCAGAGCACAGCTACTACGTCTACGTCATCGACGTGCCTCGCCGGGAGGAGTTCTGCCGGCTGTTGACGCAGGCGGGGGTCGGCTGGGACGTGCACTATCCCGTCGCGATTCATCGCCAACCAGCTCACGCCGCACGCTTTTCCGCGAGCCAGCTGCCCTGCTGCGACACGCTCCAAGAGCGGATCGTCTCGCTGCCGATGATCGACGGACTCCACGACGAGGAAGTCGAACACGTGGTGAAGGCCGTCGTGGACGCGCTGGACCGCGTGCTGTCATGACCGCAGCGTACCCGATGCCGGTGCCGTCGAGCGCGAAGCCGGTGGGCGGTCTGGGTCGGCTCGTCGCCGTGGCTCGCGCCGCGCGCCGGGAGACGGCGACGTTGCTCCGCCGGCACGGCCTGGACCGCACCCCGGCCCGTTCCGCCGATGAGTACGAGGCCCGTTGGAACAGGCAACAGCAGGCGGCCCGGTGGCTGTCGGTCGCCGACATCTCGCAGGCGCCGGGGCTCTCCTCGTACGGACAGGCGCAGCTTCGGGCGTTGATGGAGTTCGGGGTCTTCGACATCAGCGCGCCCGCGTTCTTCACCTGGCGGGGGCGCAAGATCGCTCACGTGGTGTCCCAGCACGCCGAGCCGTCAAGCCCAGTGGTGGAGCTCGGCTGCGGCCTGGGGAAGAACCTGATCGCGCTCGCGGCGTCGGGCTTCACGAACCTCGGGGGGCTCGACGTGACCCCATCGGCGGTGTGCGCCGTGCGGCGACAGTTCGCGCATTTCGGCATCGAGTGCGACGCCCGGCTCGGCGACCTGCTGGACCTGGGCCCGTCGCGGGACTTTCTCCACGGCAAGACCCTCTTCACCAACTACGTGCTGGAACAGCTCCCGAGAGACCTGACGACAGCGCTGACAGAGAT
>JBOGDL010000251.1:0-3187 GCA_050701815.1 Micromonosporaceae bacterium
CCGCCAGCGGAGTTCGAGTCGTACTACGGGCAGCCGATCGTGAAAGCGCCGGTGTGGCGGGACGACATCCCGTCGTACCTGTTCACCGGTGGGGTCGCGGCCGGGTCGGCGTTGCTCGCGGTGGGCGCCGACGCCACCGGCAGATCTCGGCTGCGACGCGCGGGCCGGCTGGCGGCGGTCGGGGCCACCGCGGCGAGCACGTACTTCCTGATCAATGACCTGGGACGGCCGGAGCGCTTCTACCACATGCTGCGGGTCGCCAAGCCCACCTCGCCGATGTCGGTGGGGACCTGGATCCTGAGCGGGTTCGGGGCCGCCGCCAGCGTGGCGGCCGCCTCCGAGCTGCTGGGTTGGCGCTGGCTGGCCGGCGCGGGCCGCGTCGCCGGAGTCGCCGCCGCTGCGGCTGCCCCGGCGCTGGCCAACTACACCGCCGTGTTGCTCTCGGACACCGCCGTGCCGTCGTGGCACGCGGCGTACCACCAGCTGCCGTACGTGTTCACCGGCAGCGCGCTGGCCAGCGGCGCGGGAGTGGGGCTGATCGCGGCGCCGCCGGAAGAGACCGGGCCGGCGCGGCGGATGGCGGTCGCCGGAGCGGCGATCGAGTTCACCGCGTCGCAGAGCGTGGAGTGGCGGCTCGGGCTGCTGAGCGAGCCGTACCGCACCGGACGCGCGGGCCGGTTGTTGCGGGTCGGACGCGCGTTGACCGCGGCCGGTGTCGCGGGCGCGATGCTGGGGCGCCGCAGCCGGGTGCTCTCGGCGCTGTCCGGGGCCGCATTGCTGGCCGGCTCGGCGGCGACCCGGTTCGGCATCTACCGCGGCGGGGTCGCCTCAGCGAACGACCCGGTGTACACGGTGACGCCGCAGAAGGAGCGAGCGGTGGCGAAGCAGCGGAACGGGGCACGGTAGGACGATCAAGCAGCGGCGTCAACGGCAGCCCCGGATTGCCGTTGTCGGTGCGCAGCAACCGCTCTGGGTCGGCCACGCCGGTGACCGCCATGCCCATGCCGTACTTGGGTTCCGGGTCGTCCACGCTATGGCCGAGCACTTTTCGCCAGCTGTCAACCTCCGTACACACTCGTCTGGTTGTGTGGTTTCTCCGTTATCCTCTGTCGGCGTGCCCGGCCGGTCAGCGCGCGGGCGTGAACGGGGAGGAACGGGATGTCACAGACCGCCCATGAAATCGCGATGGATCTGTCGGATCTGCGCCACGCGTCGAGAGAGTATTTGCCCGGTGTCGCGGACGCGTACCTGGACGCTAACCGTGCCGTCGCCGCAACCGCAGATGTGTCCACTGGGGACACCCGGGTGATGAAGCACTGGAATGCGCTGCGAGACGAGTTCCAGCGGATCCTCGGCACGAACTCCAACCGTTTCGTCGATATCTGCGACGCCTTGGAGAAGGTGGTCGATCTCTGGTGCGCCAACGATGAGGCGGCCGCTGACGAGCTCAAGAAGCTCACGGCCAACTCGTCGACCAAAGCCGTACGCGAGCCGCGGCACGACGACCTGCCGGCGCCCGTGATGCCCGAGCCGAAGGAGTGACGGGTGGACGACCTGATCGGTGACAGTCCCGCCGGGACAGTTGACTGCGTGGCCGACACCCTGCTCTATCGCGGTTACGAGATCGAGCGTCTGGCGAAGAAGAAGCACCGCGAAGTGTTGGACCACCTCGGATATCGCGACGATCCCGCTGAGGAGAAGCTCTTCGGCTGGATTCCCGAGGCGTACCAGCGTTGGTCCGGGCTGGCCGATCCGGTGGATTTCAGCATGCTCGCCGGCGCGATGGACCCGGTGTTGAAGGGCCTGGGTATCGCACACAAGCGCGACGGCGTGCTGTATCCCGCCGAGGCCACGGTGCTGGTCGGCATCAGGGGCGCCGAGAGCTGCTTCGACAGCTGGCAGGGCAAGGCGAAGAAGAACTTCACCGACTTCTCAGCCAGTTGGGAGACCGGTCTCAGCAACCAGGGAAATCTCGCTGTCGCGCTGCAGGACGCCATGGTGGGCACCAGCAAGATCTTCGAGACGGCACGCGCCGACATCCTGGACATCGCGGAGAAGACGGTCACCGCCCTGCAGGCGGTGGGGTGCGGCGCTGACGACGTGAAAGTGACGTTCACGATCGCGTCGGCGCTGGCCGGAGTGGCTTCGGTCGCGTTTCCGCCGGGAGGAGCTGTCATCGCACTGGTGTCGATATCGGCCGGCGCCGGCGCTGTGTCGAACCTGGCGCCCGACCGGAAGGAGATCCCGTTGGGGGCATCGACCGCCAAAGGGGTCATCGACAACATGGACGACGCGATGCGCACCCTGGCCCGGTGGATCGACGCGCAGGAGCAGGCGGTGGTCGAGATGTTGAAGCAGAACCTGAAGACCGTCAGGTCCGAGACGAACAGCTACGTGCCGGCCCCGCCGAACCTTCTCAACTCGCGGTCCGGTGGCGTGAGGGAGTCCGGCTGGTTGGAGCCGACGTGACAGGCAATGGCACGACGAAGGGGCCTGGGCCGATGAAAAACCCAATCACGTCGCCTCTACCGAGGGCGTGGATCGTGGCCCCTGGGGCGACGGCGAGGTGGTGCGTGGTGGCGGCGATGCTCGCCGCCCTCGCGGTCGCGGGCTGTTCGGCGCCGGGCAGTCCGGATGCCGGTGCGCCCTCACGCTCACCGAGCCCGGTGGTCACCTCGCCCTATCCCAGCCCACCGGGAGGCGGCACGGTGCGGCTGGTGGAGCAGGGGTTCTCGGTCACCCTCGACGAGGGAGAAGAAGTCAGGTACCCAGAACTGACGTACGGGCTGGTGTTCGAGAACACCAGCGACGTGGTGGCCGCCTTCGTCGAGGTGCGGATCCGGGCGCGGGACTCGTCCGGGAAGGTTCTCAAAGGCAGCGGCTCGTTGAGCGACAACCACCGGGACACCCGCGTGATGCGCAACGAGATCCTGTATCTGTTGCCGGGTGAGCGGGTCGGCATGAGCGACGCCGGCTACATGGATCGGCACGAGGACGCGAGGCGGGTGGCGAAGCTTGAGGTGGGCATCGCCAAGGTGGAATGGTGGCCGCCGGAGAATCCGACGTGGTGCTTCTCCCGGACCCGGACCACCGACGTCAAACTGGTCCGCCAGCGCAAGGATGCCGGCACGTTGGAGTTCGACCTCGACGTCGAGTCTGAGGCGTACCAGTACGCCTTCGCCGGCCA
>JBOGDL010000252.1:0-5090 GCA_050701815.1 Micromonosporaceae bacterium
GCCGGCCCAAGGACTTCATCGGGCTGCACTTCTTCTCGCCGGTGGACAAGATGCCGCTGCTGGAGATCATCGCGGGGGAGAAGACCAGCGATGAAGCCTTGGCGCGGGCGATCGACTACGCGCAGCAGATCAAGAAGACCCCGATCGTGGTAAACGACAGCCGCGGCTTCTTCACCAGCCGGGTGATTGCCACGTACGTGATGGAGGCGGTGGCGATGCTCGGCGAGGGCGTCCCGGGTGCCTCGATCGAGCAGGCGTGCACCCAGGCCGGGTACCCGGTGGGGGCGCTGGCGCTCACCGACGAGATCAGCCTGACGCTGTGGGCGAAGATCCACCACGAGATGAAGGTCGCCGCCGAAGCCGAAGGCCGCGAGTTCGTGGAGCACCCGGGCACCGCCGTGTTCGAGCAGATGATCCATGAGCACGACCGGAAGGGCCGTTCCGCCGGCGCCGGCTTCTACAACTACGTGGACGGCAAGAAGGCCGGGCTGTGGTCAGGTCTGGCCGAGGCGTTCGGGGGCAAGGCCGGCCCGCCGGAGATCTCGATGCGGGACATGCAGGAGCGGATGCTCTTCATCGAGGCGATCGAGACCGTGAAGTGCTTCGACGAGAACGTGCTGCGCACCGTCCCGGACGCGAATATCGGCTCCATCTTCGGGATCGGCTACCCGGCCTGGACCGGTGGCGTGATCCAGTACATCAACCAGTACGAAGGCGGCGTGGCCGGCTTCGTCGCCCGGGCGCGGGAGCTGGCCGAGCGGTACGGCGACCGCTTCACGCCGCCGAAGTCGCTTCACACCAAGGCTGAGAAGGGCGAGATCCTCGAGTGACCGAGATGGCGAGCGGCCCGGTGAAGGCTGAGAAGCCCGGGCCGCTGCGAGGCCTGCGGGTGATCGAGCTGGCCGGGATCGGCCCAGGCCCGTACGCGGGGATGCTGCTCGCGGACCTGGGCGCCGAGGTGATCCGGGTGGATCGCCCCGGAGGGCAGCCGATGGCTGAGGCGCATCAGGTGCTGTTCCGGGGCCGCCGCTCGATCGCGGTGAACCTCAAGGCCGACGGCGCCGCGGACGTGGTGCTGCGGTTGGCGCAGGGTGCGGACGCGCTGATCGAAGGCTTCCGACCCGGGGTCGCGGAACGGCTCGGCATCGGCCCGGAGCAGTGCTTGGAGGTCAACCCCCGTCTGGTGTACGGGCGGATGACCGGCTGGGGTCAGGACGGCCCGCTCGCGCATGCGGCGGGCCACGACATCACGTACCTGGCGTTGAGCGGCGCGCTGCGCGCTTTCGGCCCCGCCGGAGGGCCGCCGGCGCCGCCGCTGAACCTGCTGGGCGACTTCGGCGCTGGCGGCATGATGCTGGCGTTCGGTGTGGTCGCGGCGCTGTTGGAGGCGCAGCGTTCCGGCCAGGGTCAGGTGGTGGACGCGGCGATTGTGGACGGCACGGTGTCGCTGCTCGGGATGCTGCTGGGGATGCGGGCGTCCGGCATGTGGTCGGAGCAGCGGGGGAGCAACCTGTTCGACGGCGGCGCCCCGTTCTATGACGTGTACGAGTGCGCCGACGGCGAGCACGTCGCGGTGGGCGCGCTGGAGGAGCAGTTCTACCAGGAATTCATCGCCCGGCTCGCCGAGGCCGCGCCCGGCTCGGAGGCCACCCAGGGCTCGGAGGGCGCCCAAGGCTCGAAGGGCGCTGGGTCTGACCCGCCGTCCCGGCACAATCCCGCGGACTGGCCGGCGCTGCGGGAGTGGATCGCGGCGCGGTTCGCCAGCCGTACCCGGGATGAGTGGGTCAAGGTGTTCGGCGACAGTGACGCGTGCGTCACGCCGGTGCTCTCGGTTCCGGAGGCCGCCCAGCACCCTCACCTGCAGGCGCGCGGCAGCTACCTGGGTGAAGGCGACGGGTTGGCGCCGGCGCCGGTCCCGCGTTTCGCACGGACACCCGGCGCCGCCGGCGCCCCCGCGCCGCGACCAGGCGCTGACACCGTCGCCGTGCTCGCTGAGGCGGGCTATCGGGACGAAGACATCGAGGCGCTGCTATCGAGCGGGGTGATCTCAGGCGCCTCCTGAGGCTGCGCCCCGTGAGGGCCCTCCCCGGAGCGCCGCGGCCACCTTCAAGAGTTCCGCACCGAAGGTGAAGTAGCTGCTTCAGCTCTGTTCCCGAAACAGCGATCGTGAGACCTGTGCGACGGGCGGCTGGCCGCAGCGTCAGGGCGCCCGGCGGGGAAGCCGGACGCCCTGGCCAGCGGGCTGGGTGCGCGCCTGTCAGCTGGCCTGCGCGGTGTTGTACAGGGTCTGCGCGTCGGCGCCGAAGTACGGCCCGAACATCCAGTACGGAATGAAGTTGATCTTGTAGCTGTTGACCGAGTTCACGATGCCGGCGCCGGTGGACTCGTTGAAGTTCATCAGCCAGCCGCCGCCGCTGGCGCCGCCGGTCATGTCGCAGTCCATCCCGATGCCGTCGCTGATCAGCGCGTCGAAGGTGACGCCGCTGCAGTAGATCAGCTTGGTTCCGTCGTACGGGGCGGCGGCCGGGTAGCCGAACGCGTACATCGCCTGCGAGCGGGCCTGGTTGAACGCCACGCCCTGGCCTCCCACCACGTCGGTCAGCAGGGCTCCGTTGAGGGGGTTGACTGCCGCGGCGCCCACGTCGTAGTTGATGTCCTCGCTCGCGACCCACTGCGGGGTGGAGTGGGTGGACTTGGCCGTCCAGGTGCCGTACGGGGTGCTGCCGTTGTCGTACGCGGGGGCGAAGGCCCAGTTGGTGTGCCAGGCGCCGTCCAGCTTCACGCAGTGCCCGGCAGTGATCACCGTGCTCTTGTTCGCGCTGGTGACCGCGGTGCCGGAGCAGGAAGCGCTGCGCCCTTGGTACGTGAAGAACACCCGTCCCTCGGTCTTGACGATGGCGCCTCCGCCGGTCCACGGGCCGCCCGCGTGGGGGAACGCGGCAGGCTCGACCGCGTCAGTGGCGGGGAGCGTGGGCTTCACAGTGGTGGCCTTGCCCGTGGCGATCGGGCCGGAGGAGCGACGTCCGGAGTCGAGCAGCTGCTCCATCGGTGTCGCGTTGCGCATCCGTTTCGTTGTCCAGTGCTCGGCGACGTGACGTTGCTGTGAGGCCGTGTCGGCAGCGCGATGGGACGTGGCGGCGCCATCGCCAGCCACCGGCGCCGCGGATGCCACGCCGGTGAAGGCCAGCAGCAGCAGACCGCTGGCGGCGGTCAACGCGCCGGTCTTGAGGAGTTGTCTTCTCATGCGAACCACGCTTTCCGGACCGACCGGATCGCGGCCGATCCTGTAGGTGCTGTGGCACTGTCGCGTCCCGGCGCAGCGTCATTGCGCGGTGACGTATCCGAAAAAATAGAGATCTTTCGATACGAGTGCCAGAGCGTTACCCACGAGTAGGGTCCGTGTCGGGTGATCGCCGGGCACGCGACCGGCACGGGGCACGCGGGTCGACCGGCGCCCGAAACCACGGCGCGCCCGGGCGGCGTCGTTCTTGTGGCGGGCGTCGTTCTTGTGAAGGGCGTCGTTCTTGTGGCGGGCGTCGTGCCCGGGTTATGGGGCGCCGGTCGGCTGGGCCTGGATAGCGGCGGCGATGGCGGCGGTGATCTGGCGCACCTCGTCGTCTGAGCAGACGTACGGGGGCATGGTGTAGATCAAGTCCCGGAACGGCCGCAGCCACACTCCGGCCGCGAGCGCGGCATCAGTGGCCTCCGCCACGTCCACTGGGGACGTGAGCTGCACCACTCCGAGAGCGCCCAGCACCCGCACCTCCGCCACTCCGGGCAGGCCCGCGCAATCGGCCAGGCCCTCGGACAGCACAGCTGAGATCCGACCCACCCGAGCCCGCCAGTCCGACGCCAGCAGCAGGTCCACCGCGGCTATCGAGACCGCGCAAGCGAGGGGGTTGGCCATGAATGTCGGACCGTGCATCATCGCGCCCGCCCCGCTGCGGCTCACGGCGGTGGCGACCTCGGCCGTGCAGAGGACCGCAGCGAGTGTCAGATAGCCACCGGTGAGCGCTTTGCCAAGACACATGATGTCCGGCTGGACGTCCGCATGTTCGGTCGCGAACAGGGCGCCGGTGCGGCCGAAGCCGGTGGCGATCTCGTCCAGGATCAACAGCACGCCGTGCTGGTCTGCCAGATCGCGCAACGCCCGTAGACAAACGGGGCTATACACATGCATCCCGCCGGCGCCTTGCACGATCGGTTCGACAATGACCGCCGCGATCTCGTCGCGATGCTGCTCCAGCAGCCTCGCCACCTCGTCTGCCCAGGCGTTGAGTTCCGGATCATCGCTGGCGCGGTCAAATCCGCCGGGAGGACGTGGCGCGAACACCTGCTCCGGGAGCGTCCCGGTGAACAGAGAGTGCATGCCGCCGACGGGGTCGCACACGCTCATCGGGTGAAGCGTGTCGCCGTAGTAACCGCCACGCACTGTGAGCACACGACTTCTCCCAGGCATGGCTTGCAGGGCCATCTTGAGCGCGACCTCCACCGCGACCGAGCCGGAGTCGCAAAAGAACACATGCTCGAGCTGGTCCGGGGTGATGTTCACCACTCGTTCGGCAAGCTCGACAGCGGGACGATGCGTGAGGCCGCCGAACATCACATGGCTCATCTGGTCCAGTTGGGACCGTGCCGCGGCGTCCAAGGCGGGGTGTCGATAACCGTGGATGGCGCACCACCACGACGCCATGGCGTCGATCACCTCGACGCCTCCAGCCAGTCGCAAACGCGTGCCCGCAGCTGATTCCACCAGCCGCACAGGCGTCGGATCGGTCATTGACGAGTACGGATGCCACAGGTGTTCGGCGTCGTACCTCAGTAGCCGGTTGTCCTCCTCGGTGCTCGTGCGGCCCTGTTCCGTCGGCATCCCGACATCCTCACATCCGATGCTCCAACAGCTTTGCTGCAGGCAGTAGACTCCCGCGCAGCCTTATGGGCGGCTGTAAATATTTCACTAAGCGAATAGAGAGGGCTACGTTGCGTAGCAGACTCTGGATTATCCCGGTGTTGCTCGCCGTGGCGTTCGGTGGCGTTGTGCAGGCTCCTGCCGGCGCTCAGGCCCAACCGCCAAAGAGCACCCCCCAAAA
>JBOGDL010000253.1:0-5197 GCA_050701815.1 Micromonosporaceae bacterium
ACGCGCTGCGGCGTAACGTCAATCTCAAGATCTTGTTGTTCAACAACCGGATCTACGGGCTGACGAAGGGCCAGTACTCGCCCACGTCTGAAGTCGGCAAGATCACCAAGTCGACTCCGATCGGGTCTGCCGACGCGCCGTTCAACCCGATCTCGCTGGCGCTGGGCGCTGAGGCCTCGTTCGTGGCGCGCACCATCGACTCGGACCGCAAGCACCTCACCTCCGTGCTACGGGCGGCGGCGCATCACCCGGGCAGCGCGTTTGTGGAGATCTACCAGAACTGCAATATCTTCAACGACGGCGCTTTCGAGATCCTGAAGGACCCGCAGCAGCGGGATGAGGCGCTGATCCAGCTGGAGCACGGCGAGCCGGTCACCTTCGGCGCGGACGGCGAGAAGTGTGTGGTGAAGGAGCCGCGGGGCTTCGGGCTGCAGGTCGCCAAGACCGCTGACGTCGACCCGAGCGAGATCATCGTGCACGACACCACAGTGGAGCGTCCGTCGTACGCGTTCTCGCTGTCCCGGCTCCCCGACGAAGATCTGCGCAACACCCCGATCGGCGTGCTCCGCGCCGTGGACCGCCCGAACTACGACGAGGTGGTACGCGAGCAGCTCAACGCGGCGCGGCAATCTGTGGCCGGGCCGGACGAGGAGCTGGGCAAGCTGCTCAACAGCGGCGACACCTGGACCATCCTGTGACGCAACGCCCCGGTGCGGGGTGGCTCAGATGGGCGCCGCGGTGGGGAGCCCCGCACTTTCCGCAGCTCCCGCGAGGCGTTTGTCGTACGTGAGAAGGGCATCAAGTTCGCTGCCCATCATCATGGCCGTTGCCAGGTGCAAGGCGTCGAGCGTACGCAGATCCGGCGTCTCAACTGTTGCGGCCGCCATCACGAGGTCGGGGCTGAGCGGCACGGTCAAGATTCGTCGTGTCAGCGCTATCGCTCGATCCGCCAGCTCTGGACGGTGGCGGCTGACGGCACGCACCAGTTCTGGATAGATCAGGACCGAAGAGACCAGTGGGATGGCGACCCGGCCCGCGAGGTACCCGATGAGCGCTGGCGACTCGGCCTCCCGATGAACCAGCTTGGCGGCCGCTGACGTGTCAAGGTAGATCACTCGTCACCTTGCTCCCGGTCACGTTCAGCGATGACAGCGTCAGCAAGGCTGATACCGCCCTCGGCAGGCTCTGCGGCTGGCGGCAGATCCAGCACGGAACCAGGCTCCGCCGCCGGGAGCAGACGGCCCTCCGCTATCCACCGGTCGATAGTCGGATTGCCAGTCACGGCCGCGGGAGGCGGGGTGAGGAACGCGATCACCTTCCCCCGCTCAGTCACCGGCAATGTGCGTCCCGCTTTGATTCGGCGCAGCACCGCCGTGGTGTGCTGATTGAGCTCGGTCACGGAGACAGGCTGATTGTCAGAATGGGCAGCGGTCATCTTCGCAATTCTAGTAGAAAACTAGTAGAACGGCGCGCCCGAGCGGCCAGCCGCCCCTACAGCGGATTGATCACGGAGTGAATGCGGGGGCCGCATCGCTCACGCCTGGCCCGCCAGCCGCTCGCCTTCCCAACGCTCGTCGGCCTGAGCCCGGTCGAATGCGCCTACTGCCGCTGCGGCGTCCTCAAGCAACCGCTCCCGGATAAGGCCCGCAACCCACTTGCTGACCTTGCCGTCCCCACCCGCCGCCTGCTTGACAGCCTCTGCCAGGGGATCTTCCAACGACACAGAGATACGGGTCATGCCGAAACCGGCATCACTGATCTGCAGCACCCTTGTACCGCGTCGAAGCGCTGAAGCTTGTTGCAGCGCGCAGGTGCGCGATAGCCGCTTCGCTACCCTCGGCAGCTCCGGCCGGACCAGGGTTGTGACACCGCGGATCGTCCGCGAGCTGAAGCGTGTCTCGAAGTCCCCGGCCAGTGGGCCTTTGAGACACGGCCTGGGGGCGCCTGAAGAAATCGGACATCCATGAGAGCATCAGTCGCCGTGGGCATAATCATCAAAGTCGCGATCACGGCTGTCGCGTTGTGGATCACCACGCTGATCCTGCCGGGGATCCGACTCCAGAGCGAATCCGTCTTCGCCAACATCGCCGCTCTGATCGTGGTCTCCGCGATCTTCGGTCTGGTGAACGCGGTGCTCAAGCCGGTCATCAAGACCATCGGCTGCGGCATCTACGTGTTGACCCTGGGTCTGATCGCTCTAGTGGTCAACGGGCTGCTGTTCCTGCTCGTCGGCTGGATCGCAAAAGAGGGCGGGATCCCGTTCGAGGTGGTGGACTTCTGGCCGTCGGCGGTGGTCGGCGCGGTCATCGTCGGTGTGGTCAGCTTCGTGTTGAACCTGGTCGTCCCAGACGGCAAACGTGACGACTGACCCCCGCCGATGCCACCCTGAGGGTGATCCGCCGGGTCAGCCCGTTTGATCCGCCGGGTCAGCTGGTGCGCTTGACCACAAACGTGCAGAGACCCTCAAGCGCAGCCCGGGCCGGTCGATCCGGCAGGTCGTTCAGCAGGGCTCGGGCAGAGTCGGCGTGGCTGTGCAACGTGGCTCGGGCACGCTCAATCGCCTCCGAGCCGCGGAGCAGGCCCAACGCCTCCGCCACCAGCGCGTCGTCCGTCATGGGGCCATCCACGATTTCCCGCAGCCGGCGCCCCGCGGCGTCGTCGGCGGCGAGCGCGTACAGCACCGGGAGGGTGGCGATGCCCTCCCGCAGGTCGGTGCCGGGGGTCTTGCCAGAGTCTTCCGAGTCCGACGCGATATCGAGGATGTCGTCGGAGAGTTGGAAGGCGGTCCCGATTTTCTCCCCGTACTTGGCCAACGCCTCCACAGTCGCGGGGTCAGCTCCGGAGAACATCCCACCGAACCGAGCCGCCGTGGCGATCAACGAGGCGGTTTTCTCCGCCACCACGTACCTGTAATGCTCGATCGGGTCGTCCCCTGGACGCGGGCCGGTGGTCTCCCGGATCTGCCCATGCACCAAACGCGAGAAGGTGCGAGCCTGAATCCGGACCGCTTCCGGGCCCAGCGCGGCGACGATGTCAGACGCCCGCGCGAACAGGTAGTCGCCGGTCAGGATCGCCACGGTGTTGGTCCAGCGGGAGTTGGCGCTGGGGGCGCCGCGCCGTACGGGCGCCTCGTCCATCACATCGTCGTGGTACAGGGTCGCCAGGTGCGTCAGCTCCACCACCAGCGCGGCGTCGAGCACCTCCGACGCGGTGGGGTTCGGGCCGAACTGCGCCGCGAGCAGCGTCAACAACGGCCGGAACCGTTTTCCGCCCGCCGTCGCCAGGTGTGTCGCCGCGTCGGCGACCACGGGATCCGCGCTCTCCACCCCAGCATGGAGCCGCTCCTCGATCGCGGTCAGGCTGGATCGAATGGAGCTTTCCAACTCCGTGTCGATCAGCTCAATCCCGACCGAGGAGAAGGACCGTGCGAACGACGGTTCTTCGGTAGCCATCACGGTCTCACCTTGTCACATCTGAGCCATTGGTCCGCTAGTGCCCTGTCCCAACACCGCTGGTCGGGAATGCGCTGATGGCTAGCTCACGAAACCAGCGGCACTAGCCGCCAGCTCCAGGACCGAGGCTGGGAGCACCCCCAGCAAGGCGGTCGCGACCACCCCGATGGTCAGCGCCACCGATGTCAACACGCCAGGCACCGAGACCAACGGGGTGTCCTCCGCCGGCTCGGACAGGTACATCAACACCACGATCCGCAGGTACGGGAACGCCAACACCGCGCTCGACAACACACCCACGATCACCAGGCCGAGCTGGCCACTCCCGAGCGCCGCCGAGAAGACCGCGAACTTGGCCGTGAAACCGCTGGTCAACGGGATCCCCGCGAACGCCAGCATCAGGAACGTGAACACCCCGGCCACCAGCGGGGAACGCCGCCCCAGCCCCGCCCAGCGGGCGATGTGGGTGGCCTCGCCATCGGCGTCGCGCACCAGAGTCACCACGCCGAACGCGGCGAGCACCGTGAACCCGTACGCCACCAGGTAGAACATCACCCCGGAAACGCCTTCCGGGCTGAACGCCATGACACCGGTGAGCACGTACCCGGCGTTGGCGATCGACGAGTACGCCAGCAGCCGCTTGATGTCGGTCTGGGTGACCGCCATGATCGCGCCGATTGCCATGGTGGCGATCGCCACCGCGACCAGCACCGGACGCCAGTCCGCCTGCTGGACCGGGAACGCCACGGTGAACACCCTCAGCAGCCCGCCGAACGCGGCCAGCTTGGTGCAGGCGGCCATCATCGCGGTGATCGGTGTCGGGGCGCCCTGGTACACGTCCGGGGTCCACACGTGGAACGGGACCGCGGCGGCTTTGAAGAGCAGACCCACCGCGAGCATCGCCATTCCGAGGAATAGCAACACGGTGTTGCCCTCGCCGGACTGGACCGCCTGGCGCAGGTCCGACAGTGCGGGCGATCCGGCGAAGCCGTACAGCAAGGCCACCCCGTACAGGAAAAAGGCGGAGGCGAAGGCGCCCAGCAGGAAGTACTTGACCGCCGCCTCCTGGGAGAGCAGGCGACGCCGGCGCGCCAACCCACACAGCAGGTAGAGCGGCAGCGAGAGCACCTCGAGCGCCACGAACAGTGTCAGCAGGTCGTTCGCGGCGACGAAGAGCATCATCCCGGCCAGCGCGAACAACGTCAGCGGGTAGACCTCCGTGGCGGCGGGCTGCTCGGCGTCGGCGCCATTCTCGGCACGGGCGCTCTGGCCGCCATTCCCCTCGGCGCTTGTCGCTCCAGGCGAGGCGCCGCCTGCCGAGACCGCGGCCAACGAGGCGCGGGTGGCGAACGCGCCGCCCCGCTCCAGGGTGCGTTCCGCGATCAGCAGCAGCGCCACCACGCCCAGCGCGGCCACCCCGCCCTGCAGGAACAACGCTGGCCCGTCGATGGCGATCGCCCCGCCGGCGGTGGTGATCCGCTTATCGGCGACCAGCACCACGGCGGCCAGCGAGACCAGCAGTGAGACGATCGCCAACGGGGCCTGCAGCCGGTAGCGCTGCGCTTTCGGCGCGAACGCCTCGATCAGCACCCCCACGCACGCGGCGCCGAACAGCACCAGCATCGGCAGCAGCGCCAGATAGTCGATGGCCGGCAGCTTCACGCTCTCGGCAGCCACAGTCGTGACCGATTGGCCAGACAACACCTCAGCCCCCAGTGCCATCACTTGTCGCCTTTCACAGCGGT
>JBOGDL010000254.1:0-4064 GCA_050701815.1 Micromonosporaceae bacterium
CGGGATCAGATCCCGATCTACGTCGCGGCGCTCGGCGAGAAGAACGTGCGGATGACCGCTGAGGTGGCCGACGGGTGGCTGCCGCTGCTGTTCGTGCCGGAGAAGGCGCAGCAGGTGTGGGGCGGGGCGTTGCGGGCTGGCGCCGCGAAGCGGGATCCCAGCTTGGCGCCGCTGGAGATCTCGGCTGGAGGTCTGCTCGCGATCGGCGACGACGTCACCGGGCTACGGGAGGCGGCTCGCCCCTTCGTCGCCCTGTACGTCGGCGGGATGGGCTCCAAGACCCGCAACTTCTACAACGATCTGGTCAAACGCTACGGGTACGAGGTGCAGGCTCAGCGGATCCAGGAGCTGTACCTGGCCGGCAAGAAGGATCAAGCCGCCGCTGCGGTGCCCGACGAGTTGATCGAGTTGATGAACCTGGTCGGCCCGGCGAGCTATGTGAAGGAGCGGATCGAGGCGTTCCGGGAGGCCGGGGTGACCATGCTCAACCTGACTCCCGTGGGCGAGGACCCGGTGCGTCAGGTCGAGCTGGTCAAGGAATGGGCAGCCTGACCGACCACGGCGCCGGCATCGCCGTGGTATCGGCTGGGCCTGAGCCAGACATCGACGGCGGTCTTTCGAGTGGGTCGCGCCGAGCGTACTGTGTGGACCTTCGGGGAGACCCTGGGCGGCGCGATCGTGCGCCAGGGCTGCCGCTGTCGGAGGGTGTGGAGTCCATGGACGTCCCAGCTGAGCCGCGTGCGCGGAATCTCAACCGTCGGAAAGTGCTGCGCCGCGGCGCAGTCGCGGCGGGCGCCGCGCTGGTGGCCGGGCCATTCGCTGGCTTCGCCGCCCGTACCGCGTTGGCGGAGCAGGACAGCACCTCGAAAAAGGGACGGTCGCTGCAGCCGATCCCGGACGAAGCAGACGGCGAGGTCCGGCTGTGGCTGCCCGAGGGGTTCCGGTATCGCTCCTTTCACGACACTGAAGTCCCGGTGACCTTGGACGATGGCACCAAGCTGCCGGGCCGGCATGACGGGATGGCCGCGTTCAAAGGCGACAACGGCAACGTGGTGCTGATCCGCAACCACGAGGTGAACGGCGCCGGCCCCGCGTTCGGCCCAGGCGACCCGTACGACCCGATGGCCCGCGGTGGCGCCACCACGGTTGAGGTGACCCCGACCGGCGAGGTGGTGACGGCGCACACCAGCCTCAACGGCACGATGATGAACTGCAGCGGCGGCCCGATGCCGTGGGGATCCTGGGTGACCTGCGAGGAGACTGTCAACGGACCGGACGTCGGCCCCGACTTCACCGGCGCTCCCAACACCTCGCTCACGCAGCGACACGGTTTCGTGTTCGAGGTGCCGGTCGACGGCGACTCCAGCCGGGAGCCGATCACGAAGGCGGGTCGGTTCGCCCACGAGGCGGTGGCGTTCGACCCCAAGGACGGCATCCTCTATCTGACGGAGGACAACTTCGGGTTCGCGTCCGGCTTCTACCGCTACCTCCCTGGTGACAATCCGATGCGGACCGGCCGGCTGGACAACCACGGACGGCTGCAGATGCTCGCGGTGAAAGCCGAGCCGAACGCGCATCTTGAGGCGTCCCAGCGTCCAGGGGCAAGCCGCCGGGTGGAATGGGTCGACATCGACGACCCGGATCCCAGCTTCCCGTACACACCCGGACAAGAGGCGCCGACCAGCAACAACGACGCGATCGCGTACGTCGGCCAACAGGGTCGTGAGCAGGGCGCCGCGCAGTTCTCGCGGCTGGAGGGCGCCGTCTACGACCATGGGGTTGTCTACTTCACCTCCACTCAGGGCGGCGGGCCCGCTGAGGAAGGCGCCGGCCCGATCGCGGACGGCTACGGCAACGGCCATGGCCAGATCTGGGCGTACCACACCCAGTCTCAAACCCTCCAGCTCGTGTACGAGTCGCCAGGCCCCGACACGCTCGATTTCCCCGACAACGTGACCACCAGCCCGCGCGGCGCCCTGGTGGTCTGCGAGGACAACACCGAAGACAACTATCTGCGAGGGCTCAGCCGCAGCGGCGAGCTGTTCGACATCGCGTTGAACCGGCTGGTGGGGCGCGACGGCACGCCGCGTCACGACGACGAGTTCGCCGGGTCGACCTTCAGCCCGTACGGGGACACGTTGTTTGTGAACATTCAAGCCGGCGCCGGCATGACCTTCGCGATCTGGGGCCCCTGGCACAAGATCGGACTGTGAGGTTCAGCCGGTGGCGGCCGAGCGGGCAGGCTCGTCGATCGTCTGGGGGGACTCGCGCAGTCGGGGGATTGGCGAGAACACAACCCACAGCGTGGCGACGGCGATCCCGACCGCGCCTGCCAGCGTGGCGGGACGGCTGCCCAGCTGCGCCGTGAGCAGCCCTCCTAGCGCTCCGCCTACCGGAAGGGCGCCCCAGGACACCAGGCGGTACGCCGCGTTGACCCGCCCCCGGAGGTGCTCCGGGATCGCCGTCTGGCGCAGCGTGACGTTGTGCACGTTGGCGAGCGCGATGCCGAATCCCATCACCAGGAACACCGCGCCCAGCAGCGCGATGGCGGCGGCGCCGCCATCGGCTGACAGGGCCACCGCCAGCGGGGCGCTGTTCCCGATGGTCAGCGTGACCACCATGGTGCGGCCGAAGCCGTACCGTGCGGACAGTCGCGCGCCCGTCGCGGCGCCGATGAATGCGCCGACCGCGCTCAAGCTGACAACCAACCCGATCAGCGCCGCGGAGACGTCAAGGTCACGCGCCAGCCACAGCAGTAGCCCGATCATGAAAACCTCGTGGGCGAGATTGAACGTGGTCGCCTCACCCAGCAGGGCACGTAGGTTGCGGCTGCGGAGCAGGAGGCTGAAGCCTTCCGCGACGTCTGCCCGCAACGAGTCGCGTTGTCCTGTCATGTGCTGGGCAGGGCTCGGCTCCGGCGCGCGGATGCGGAACACAAGCAACCCGGAGATCAGGTACGACGCGGCGTCGACCAGCACCGCGAAAGGCGCCGTCAGCCAGGCGACCAGCAGCCCGCCGACACCTTGGCCGGACATGTCGGCGGCGGCCTGTGAGGCCCCCAGCTTGCTGTTGGCGGTGAGCAACCTGTCAGGCCCGACCAGAGTCGGCAGGTACGCCATGTCAGCGAGCTGATGCAGCACGGTGAGCGAACCGGCCGTGAAGATCAACAGATACAGCGGCTCAATCTGATCAATCCCGGACCAGATCAACACCGGCATGACGCCGATCACGGCGAACCGTCCCAGGTCGGCGGCGATCATCAACGGACGTCGCCGGACCCGGTCAACGAGCACGCCAGCGTACAGCGTGAACAGCAGGAATGGCAGAAACTGCGCGGCCCGCGCCAGCCCGACCTCGGTCGCGCTGGCGTGCAGTGTCCCGATCATCAACAGCGGGATCGCGAGTTCGCTGATTTTGCTGCCGAACCACGACACGGTCGCACCGGCGAAGAGCTTGCGAAAGTCCGGGGCTCGCCACAGGGAGCCCCGCTCGGGCGCCGTCAAAGGGGGTGTGGTCACCGTACGACCATAACCGGCAAAGTTACTATGACGGTTACTGGGATGGTGGCACCCACATCATTGGAGTGAGGGGTGAGTGATGGAAGCGGGCAAACTTGAGCTGGTACGCGGGTTCGTCAACACCCGCGACTACGAGAGCGACAGCGAAGCGCTGTCCACGCCCCACGATCTGTCCGAGTGGCTGAGCCAGCATGGCTTGCTTAACAGCGACGTCATGGCAAGTCAGGGCGACCTGACCCGCGCGATCGAGCTACGAGAGGCGATCCGCGAGCTGTTGGCCGCAAACCATGACAGGACCACTGACAGCGCCGCGAACACCGAGCTGGAAGGCGCCTCTCAGGTGCTCACCGCTGCCGCGGCGCGGGCACGGCTGGCGGTGGAATTCGTGCCTTCCGGAGGGTTCCGTTTCGCCCCCGAAGCCACTGGTGTCAACCGTGCCGTTGGCGAGCTGCCCGTGGTGGCGGCCGAGGCCATGGTCGACGGGACCTGGCGCCGGCTCAAGGTGTGCCGCAACGATTTGTGCCAGTGGGCGTTTTTCGACCGGTC
>JBOGDL010000255.1:0-7507 GCA_050701815.1 Micromonosporaceae bacterium
GGATGGTGCCGAGCACGTCCCGCATCCGGCCCGACCGGTTGCCGCCCAGGCTGGCGATGAAGGCGGACTGGTCGTCGAGCGCGGCGTTGTCTTCGAAGCCGTCCTCGGTGAACACCTCGTCCCAGTAGTCGCTGATCCGGCCACGGGTCCAGCGATACCGGCGCCGGCTCGCCAAGCCCATCGGATCGGCGTGGGTCGCTCCGAAGAACGGCTCGGCTTCGGGGGAGCGCCAGTCGATCAGCAGCCGGCGACCTTCGCTGTCCTTGAGGCCGAGCCGTCCGATGTGCAGGGGCTCGGAATCATTCGCTTTGACGATGTGCCCCAGGCACAGGTCCAGGCTGAAGCGACGCAGGGTGTGCAGCCGGGCGGTCAACCGGCGAATCTCCTGGTCCCGGTCCAGGGCCCGCTGCCCCTTGCCGCCGGGTGCCCTTCGTTCGGCGTCGAGACGGTCGGACAGCTCGGCGATCGTCTCCTCAAGGCTCTCTGCGATAGCTGCGAAGTGCTGCTCGTCGCCGGCGATCAGCCCCGGATCAGCCTTGGCGGCGAGGTGGTGGGGCAGGTTGAACGCGCTGGTGGTCAGTGGGTTCACGGTCATCAGCTCCGGACCGCGTCGAGCAGCAGCTGCGCGGCTGCCGCCGCCCCGTCGGAGCGGATCGTGCCGGCCACGGCTGTCGCTCGTGCCCGGGTCTCGGCGGTCAGAGCTGTCTTGAGCGCGGTGGACAGCGACTCGGTGGTCGGAGTCGGACCGTCGTGCGCCACGCCGATGCCCAGGTCAGCCACCCGGCCGGCCCAGTACGGCTGGTCCGCCATCTGCGGCACGACCACCTGGGGCGCGCCGGCGCGGGCGGCCGTCGTCGTGGTTCCTGCGCCGCCGTGGTGCACGACGGCGGCTACCCGGGGGAACAGCGCCTGCTGGTTGACCTCGGCAACGGTGAAGCAGTCGTCGGCGTGGTCGATTGGGGCGAGATCGGCCCAGCCGCGGGCGAAGAGCACGCGGCGGCCTTGCGCGCGGATCGTGTCGACCGCCACCTGGGCGACGGCTTCCGGGGCGCGCATGCTGCCGAAGCCCACGTACACCGGCGGCGTGCCGGTGTCCAGGAACGCCACCAGTTCAGCCGGCAATGGGCGTTCGTCCGGCGCCAGCCACGCGCCGGTCTGCGTGACGTCAAGATCCGCTGGCTCTTGCCAGGGGCCCAGGACCGGGTCCGCCGCCAGCCACGGGTGGTCGGTGAAAACGTGGTCGCGGACGTTGTCCACCGGTGGCAGGCCGATCGACGTCCGGTGGGTGTTGAGCGCGTCACCGAACAAGACGTTGTAGTTCTGGATGGCCAGCTCGTTCAGGACCCGGTTGTCGGTCACGTCCGGCGGCAACGGCCGGCCCGGTATTAGCTGCGGCCGGTGGCGCGGCGACGGCAGGACGATCGGACAGTACGCCGCGTACACGTACCGGATGCCCAGCTTCTCGGCCACCGCCTGCACGCTGGCCGTGACCGGGAACAGGCCGGTCGCCACCAGCGCGTCGCATCCCTCCGCCGCCGCCGGGAGCTTGTGGAACTGTTCGGCGATCAACTCGGCCGCGCGCTGGGGCACGTCCTTCTTCGACGGCGGCTGCACCCCGTGCATCAACTGGCGCACCGGCGGGCCGATCGGCGTCAGCGGGATGTCGGACTGGGCCAGCCGCTCCGCCCAGTCCGGCGGCGCGCACACCCGCGCCTCCGCGCCGAGCGCTCGCAGCTGGACCGCCAGCCCCACCAGCGGTTCGACGTCGCCGCGTCCCCCGTACGTCGACAACAACACACGCATCCCGTGTCCCCCCGTTTTCGCAGTTCCTGGCCAGCATCAGGCCTCGGCCGGCAATTCTGCGGCACGCAGGGGGCCTTGCCGCAAGGCCCCCTGCGTGCTATACATTAAGAGTGGCAGGGAGTTCGTTTTCCTTGCCCTTTCTTTTGCCCGCCTTGTGGCATGACAACCCCTCCACACGGCAGCGGCACATCACCTCGTCGGACAGTCACACCCGCCGACAGACCGCCCCAAAAGAACTCCTTCGGCGGTACGGGTCCAGCCGCCACCCAGCCTTAGATCCAGTCGCGACCACGGTCATGGGAACACACTGTCCATCGTGGTGTCTGATCCTGGACACTTTGACACTCCCGTGTGGCCTCGCGCACACCCAGGATGCCGTGATGAAGACTGCGACTGGCACCGGCGCCTCGGGCGTCAACTCGGCGCAGCTGACCCACCCCGACGGAAGGGTGGAGCTGACCGACCCATCCGCGATCGCGTACAGCGGCTACCACAACAGGGAGCTGGCGCCCACCTCGATGGCGCAGCGGACGTGGAACACCTACCACTACGCCGCCCTCTGGATCGGGATGGCGTTCTGCATCCCCAGCTACCTGCTCGCCTCCGGGTTGATCGCGATCGGGATGAACTGGGTGCAAGCCTTCCTCACCATCACCATCGCGAACATCGTGGTGCTGGCCCCGATGTTGCTGAACAGCCACGCCGGCACCAAGTACGGCATCCCGTACCCGGTGTACGCGCGGGCGTACTTCGGGATCCGCGGCGCCAACCTGGCGGCGTTGCTGCGCGCCTTCATCGCCTGCGGCTGGTTCGGGATCCAGACCTGGATCGGCGGCCAGGCCACGTACGCCATCATCGGCAGCCTCGCCGGGGACGCCTGGCGGGACACGCCGACGCTGCTCGGGCAGCCAAGGACCTTGTGGTTGTCGTTCCTGCTGTTCTGGCTGGTCCAAATGGTGATCATCTGGCGCGGCATGGAAGCGATCAAGAAGATGGAGGCCTGGGCCGCCCCGCTGATGGTGGTCGGCCTGCTCGGGCTGCTGGGTTGGGTGCTGTACAAGGCGGGCGGCCTCGGGCCGATCCTCTCGCAACCGTCCGAGCTGGGCTGGGGCCCGGACTTCTGGAAAGTCTTCGTGCCCTCGCTGATGGGGATGATCGCCTTCTGGGCGACCCTCTCCTTGAACATGCCCGACTTCACCCGCTTCGGAGGCAGCCAGCGCAAGCAACTCGTCGGGCAGGTCCTCGGGCTGCCGACGTCCATGGCCTTCCTGGCGATTCTCTCCATCATGATCACGTCAGGCACCGTGGTGATCTACGGTGAGGCGGTCTGGGACCCGGTCGAGCTGACCACCCGGTTCGACAATCCGGTGGCGGTGCTGTTCGGTCTGCTCATCGTGATCCTGGCGACCATCTCCACCAACCTCGCCGCCAACGTGGTGAGCCCCTCGTACGACTTCTCCAACGCGTTGCCCCGATGGATCAGCTTCCGCACCGGCGGGCTGATCACCGGCGTGCTCGGCATCGCGATCATGCCGTGGGAGCTGCTCTCGGACCCGAACATCTACATCTTCGCGTGGCTGCAGTTCTACGGCGGGGTGCTGGCATCGATCGCCGGGGTGCTGGTGGCCGGCTACTGGCTGATCGACCGCACCCAGCTTCACCTGGCGGACCTGTACCACAAGCACAGCAGGTACTGGTTCACCGGCGGGTGGAACTGGCGCGCGATCGTCGCCAGCGTCCTCGGTGCGGTGCTCGCGGTCGGTGGCGCCTGGTCCGCGCCGGGCAAGGGCCCGTTCCCCGACGCCGGCCTGATCCCCGAGTTGCAACCGCTGTACGACTACAGCTGGCTGGTCGGCCTGGTATCGGCGTTCCTGGTCCACCTGGTGCTCGAATCGATGGTGTACTTGGGCCGCAAGCTGTTCGGGGGCGGCGAAGCGTCTCCTGCGCCCACCTCCCCTGCGCCGCAGCCCTCGTCCCAGTCGCACGACCAGGCCGAGGCCGCGGCGGTTGACGCCAACCAGACCGAGCCCGCTGCCGACCCCACCGGCGCCAAGCGGGCCGACCCGAAGCAGGACAAGCCTGCGGCCGCCACGTCGCAGGAAGGAGAGCCGAGTGTCTGAGATCGTCCGCGCCGCCCTGGTGCAGCAGAAGTGGACCGGCGACAAGGAGTCGATGATCGCCAACGCGGTCTCGGCGATCGAGTCGGCGGCCTCCCAAGGCGCCCAGGTGCTGTGCCTGCAGGAGTTGTTTTACGGCCCGTACTTCTGCCAGATTCAGGACGCCGACTATTACTCGTACACCGAGGCCATCCCGGACGGTCCCACCACCGAGCTGATGCAGGGCCTGGCGCGGCAGCACAACATGGTGCTGATCGTCCCCATGTACGAGCAGGAGCAGCCCGGCGTCTACTACAACACCGCCGCGGTGATCGACGCCGACGGAGAGTACCTCGGCAAGTACCGCAAGAACCACATCCCGCAGGTGAAGGGGTTCTGGGAGAAGTTCTACTTCCGTCCCGGCAACCTCGGGTACCCGATCTTCGACACCGCGGTGGGGCGGATCGGCGTCTACATCTGCTACGAGCGCCACTTCCCGGAGGGCTGGCGGGCGCTGGGCCTGGCAGGCGCGAAGATCGTGTTCAACCCGTCCGCCACCAGCCGCAGCCTCTCGGAGTACCTGTGGCAGCTGGAGCAACCCGCTGCCGCGGTGGCCAACGAGTACTTCATCGGCGCCATCAACCGGGTCGGCGTGGAGCCGCTCGGGGACAACGAGTTCTACGGGCAGTCGTACTTCGTCGACCCCCGGGGCCAGCTGGTGGGCAAGGCGGCCTCCGACACTGAGGAAGAGATCGTGGTCCGGGACCTGGACCTGGGTCAGCTCGCCGAGGTACGTGACGTCTGGGCCTTCTACCGGGACCGGCGGCCCGACACGTACCAGGCGCTCGGCAATCCCTGACGAGGTCCGCTCGTCCGTCGCGGGCGGCGCATCCCGGCGCCGGGCCTCCACCAGCCAGCCTGTTCGCGGCGGCTGCGTGCGCATCACACGCCCCACCCACTCCCCGTAAACGAAGGAAAGGCGTAGCAGAAATGAGCACCCTGATCCGAGGTGGCCAGGTTGTCTCCGCCACCGGAGTGCATCACGCTGACGTGCTGATCGAGGGGGAGCGGATCGCCGCGCTCGCCGCGCCCGAGGCCGGTCTCGCCGACGCCTGGGCGGCGCAGGCGGACACTGTGATCGACGCCTCCGGCAAGTACGTGCTGCCCGGTGGCATCGACGTGCACACCCATATGGAGATGCCGTTCGGCGGCACCCACTCGGTGGACACCTTCGAAACCGGCACCCGGGCCGCGGCCTGGGGCGGCACCACCACGATCATCGACTTCGCGGTGCAGCCCAAAGGTCAGTCGCTGCTGTCCACGCTGGACAAATGGCATGCCAAGGCCGATGGTAACTGCGCGATCGACTACAGCTTCCACATGATCATCTCGGACGTGAACGAAGGCACCCTCAAGGAGATGGACGCCTGCGTGGCGGCCGGGGTGAACAGCTTCAAGATGTTCATGGCGTACCCGGGGGTCTTCTACGCCACCGACGGCGAGATCCTGCTCGCGATGCAGCGCGCCGCCGAGAACGGCTCGCTGATCATGATGCACGCGGAGAACGGGATCGCGATCGACCAGCTCGCGGCGCAGGCACTCGCCAAGGGGCAGACCGACCCGGTGCACCACGGGCTGACCCGCCCCGCTGAGCTGGAGGGGGAGGCGACCCACCGGGCCGGGGTGCTGGCGAAGGTGACCAGGGCGCCGCTGTACATCGTCCACCTCTCGTCCGAGCCCGCGCTGGCCGCCGTCCGCAACGCCCGCGATCACGGCCAGAACATGTTCGCCGAGACCTGCCCCCAGTACCTCTACCTGTCCCTGGACGACATGGCCAAGCCCGACTTCCACGGCTCCAAGTACGTCTGCTCGCCGCCGCTGCGTCCGAGCGAACACCAGGACACGCTGTGGCAGGGCCTGCGCACCAACGACCTCTCGGTGGTCTCCACCGACCACTGCCCGTTCTGCTTCAACGAGCAGAAGGAACTGGGCCGGGGCGACTTCTCCAAGATCCCGAACGGGTTGCCCGGGGTGGAGCACCGGATGGACCTGATCCACCAGGGCGTGGTCGCCGGGGAGATGTCGCTCGCCCGGTGGGTGGAGGTCACCTCGACCACGCCGGCCCGGATGTTCGGCCTGTACCCGCGCAAGGGCGTGATCGCCCCCGGCGCCGACGCCGACATCGTGGTGTACGACCCGAACCAGACCCAGACCCTCTCGGCCGAGACCCACCACATGAACGTCGACTACTCCGCGTACGAGGGAATGTCGATCACCGGCAAGGTCGCCACCGTGCTCTCCCGCGGCCATGTGGTGATCGCTGACGGGCAGTTTCACGGCAGCGCGGGCCATGGCCAGTTCCTGAAGCGAGACCTGAACCAGTACCTGCTGTGACCGCCGCCGCGACCGCCGCTGCGGCCGCCGACAGCCTTGACCATCTGGAGAAACCTATGGACTTCGGTGTTGTGTTCCAGACCGACCCGCCCGCTCGTGACGTGATCAAGGGAATGCGGGTCGCGGAGGACAGCGGCTTCCGGCACGGGTGGACATTCGACTCCTGCGTGCTGTGGCAGGAGCCGTTCGTGATCTACTCCC
Source organism: Micromonosporaceae bacterium (assembly GCA_050701815.1). Classification (GTDB taxonomy): domain Bacteria; phylum Actinomycetota; class Actinomycetes; order Mycobacteriales; family Micromonosporaceae; genus WHSM01. The sequence continues at coordinate 6,495 of JBOGDL010000255.1, forward strand.
AGATCCTCGCCGCCACCGAGTCGATGATCGTCGGTCCCATGGTGACCAACCCGAACACCCGGGACTGGTCCGTCACCGCGTCCCTGTTCGCCACCCTCAACGACATGTACGGCAACCGCACCGTGTGCGGGATCGGACGGGGTGACTCCGCCAGCCGGGTGATCGGCAACAAGCCCGCCACTTTGGCGACGCTGGGCAGGTCGATGCGGGTGATCAAGGACCTGGCTGAAGGCCGCGAGGCGATGCTGAACGACACCCCGGTGCGGCTGCCGTGGGTGCGTGACGGCAAGCTTGAGATCTGGATGGCGGCGTACGGGCCGAAGGCGCTGAAGCTGGTGGGGGAGCAGGCGGACGGCTTCATCTTGCAGACCGCCGACCCGGACATCGCCCGCTGGACCATCACCTCGGTGCGCAAGGCCGCCAGCGACGCGGGCCGGGACCCCAGCGACATCACAATGTGCGTCGCGGCGCCGGCGTACGTGGGTGACGACCTCGCGCACCAACGGGAGCAGCTGCGCTGGTTCGGCGGCATGGTGGGCAACCACGTGGCGGATCTGGTGGCCCGGTACGGCGCCGACGGCCAGGTGCCACACGCGCTGACCGACTACATCGAGGGCCGCAAGGGGTACGACTACTCCCACCACGGCAAAGCCGGGAACCCGTCAACCGACTTCGTTCCGGATCAGATCGTGGACCGCTTCTGCCTGCTGGGGCCCGCTTCGGCGCACATCGACCGGCTTGCCGAGCTGTCCGAGATCGGGGTGGACAACTTCTCGATCTATCTGATGCATGACCAGAAGGACGAGACTCTCGCCGCGTACGGCGCCGAGATCATCGGTCGGCTATCAGGCTGAGCCACACCTCACCCGGACTCGGCAGGTGCAGCCGCACCGAGGAACCGTGCTCCTTGTGCCGGACGTCGAGACGTGCGCTGATCATCCTGGCCAGCCACAGGCCGTTGTCCGGCGCCGGGTCCAAGCTGGGCGGCAGGTAACCCGCGAGGGGGTTCGACA
>JBOGDL010000256.1:0-5289 GCA_050701815.1 Micromonosporaceae bacterium
AACATGGCGTAGAGCACGAACGCCACGATCATCGCGACCATGAAGAACTGGATCTTCTCCGTGGTCCGGTAGACCACCGGGGACGCCGTGAGCACCGCGCCGATCAGGACCAGGACCCCGATCGTGACGTACGGGACCGTCGACTCGGAGAAGCCCAGCACGAAGCTGAGGGTGGTGGTGCCTCCGGTCGCCCATCCGGGCCAGGCCCACGGCACGATCGTCATCACGATGAAAAGCAGCCCCCAGGGCTTCCAGAGCCGCATGAAGCCGGTGACCGCGGTCTCGCCTGTGGCCAGCGTGTACCGCTCGATCTCCATGTTCAGGAAGTACTGCGTCAGCACCCCGAGCAGGGTCAGCCAGACCAGCGTCAGACCCACCTGGGAGGTGATGTACGGCCAGAGCACGAACTCGCCGGAGCCGATGGCCCCAGCAAGGAGTATCACGCTCGGCCCGAGGACCTTCTTCAGCGGTAGCGGCTCGGGCAGGTCCGCGTATTCGACCGCGGGGACGTGCTTGCTCGGTAACTCGGACGCCATGGTGCGGGCGCCCGTCGCCCCGGTCATCTCGGACATATACGAAACCTCCTAGTGGGGTGGACCGGGAACGATGGGGCCCCCGGTTGTTGCCGATCTGGCGGCATCCGCTGGTAAGCGGTCAGGGGTGAGGAAGTCGGGGTACTCGTCGTCGAGTGCGACTTCGGTGAACGAGCTGCGCGTCGTTCCATCGCCGGTCCGCCGATCAGCGCCAAGCCACGTGACGTGAGGATCTGCCCGTGCCGCTCCTGCACGGGTCCGATGACTTCGATGCCTTCTGGAGTCTGAGACAGGCGCACGGCGTCTCCTCGGAGCGGCAGGACAGTACGACGCCCGGTCCCCGCCGCGAACCCGCCGAGGCGTTCCGCCCCGGGAACACAGGCCCCGTTCATCGGAACCTAAAGCCGGCGTGATGCGGACCACAACGCAGCCGTCGCCTCGACCGGGACGAGCGGTCGGATTCGTGCGACGTCCGGTCGTGGATCACGCAACGTATGACATCCGGGCGCGCGACCAGCCACGCGCGGTGAGGTGGTAGGGCGTCCAACTACGTGGAGACGCTGGGTGAGGCCCACCTGGGATGGCTGCGTGCCGGCGCCGGCACGTTCTGGGCGGCGAGCGGTTTGCCCCGCTCCGTTCGCCGTTCTGTTCTGTCAGGCGTCAGTCATCGCTCTCGCCAGCGCTGCTCTTGCGACGCAGGGCGCGCATTGCGACACCGGCGCCGACCATGCCGAGGCCGCCGACCAGCAGCCCCGTGAGGGCCAAACCGGTCACTGGCAGGTCGCCACCAACGTCGTCCGAGCCTTCTGGGGCGTCGGGCGAGTGGCTCGCCTCAGAGGACTCGATCGGCTCCGGCGTCTCCGAAGCGCCGCACACGAGCCGGTGGGTGACCGGTGGGTGGACGTTCTTCGGTTGGGACGGCGAATAGAACGGACCGTGCTCGCCCACCCCGAAGGAGTCGATGTAGATGCTGGCGCGGTTGCCGTGCAGGGCGACGACCGCAGTGGCGGCGCCCTCGGTCACCGTGACGAAGAGGCTGTCGGGATCGCCGTCCTTGTCTACGTCGGTGTCCTTGACAACGCTGCTGACGCTGTCGCCCGTCAGCACCTTGTTGTTCCTGGCGCCGTTGATCTTCTGCAGTGTCGTGCCGAGGCCGAGGTCCTCGCAGGTGATCGTTCCTGGGCTCTTGACCCGCTCCGTCCGGTCCGGGACGGGCGCGTGTTTCGCGGGAGCTTCTGCATCAGTTGACGCGCTTGGCGCTGGAAGCGAAGCGCCTGACTCGGTGGGCTCCGCCGGCTTGGTGGGGTGTGGTGGCTTCGTCGCGTCGGCTGACTCAGTGGGGTCTGCTGGCGTCGTCGGTTGTCCCGACTTCGTCGGCTTTGGCTTGCCGGGGTCTGCGTACGCCACGCCGGGTGCCACCTCCGCGATGAGGGCGGCGGGGCCGGCGAAGGTCAGGACAGCGAGGGCTGCCGCGAAGGAGACAGCGGCGACGCGCGCCAACGTGCGCGGCCGACGGGCAGTCAGGGGGGCCATTCGTGCTCCAAGGTCAGTGTCACCGGAGGCGTGTTCCGCGTGGCCGCGGCGAACACGCGTGCGGATCCCTAAGTGGGGGGTGGCTTGTCAGACATAGATCGTCTACTCGGCCAAGGCCGTTACCTTAATGCCTTGAGGTGGTCTTTGTCTGACCGGAGGTCTGACGCGTCAGCTCAACGGGCGTAGGCGGCCAGGTCGGCGCCCATGGGGTAGAGCATCAGCAGGCCGATCTTGATCTCGGCCTTTTAGGTGTACGTGGAGCCACAAGATCGATTCCCCGTCGTCGGCTGGTACGACCCGAGCTCCGGAATACTCGAGGGCTGCTGATTCCATGCCGCCTCCACGAGTTGGTCCACGACTCCTTCCAGATCCGGAGTCAGTGTTGTCCCTCGTTGGAAATGCGAGTGATAGAACCAACGCATCCTGTGTCCAACAGCCCAAATGGGCGAAGGATCCACGCGGGGCGACTGGTGACATCGGCCAGGCGCGCTTCGAGATAATGCGCGACGGTGCTCTTTCCGGAGCCGTCAAGCCCCTCCACACCAATCAGGAGCTTTCGTGGCCAAGTCAACCATGTCGTGAGCATAGGAGGAGAATCGCTCAGGTAGCTGATCAATCCTGTGATATAAGAGGAGGCGTGCTCGGACTGGTCGCGGTCACCGGCGCGCCAGCGGCGGGGAAGTCAACGCTCGCTCCCCAACTTGCTGAAGCGCTCAACGTGCGACTCATTTCAAAGGATCTAATCAAGGAAGCAATTGCGGGCACACTCGGAGTAGGCGACGAGTCGTGGTCGCGAATGCTCGGGCGAGCATCAATCGACGCGCTCCTCGCCCTGGCGGCCGATGTTGACACTGCCGTCCTCGAGATGTATTGGCGGCCACAGACAGTCGAGCGGCTCAAGGCGCTCGACCGTCCAATTGTCGAGGTCTTTTGTGCATGCCCGCCATCATTGCTCATTGCCCGAGCGCGTCAACGGGAAACCCACCGTCATCCGATCCACACTATCCGGCAATCGCAGGACCACGAGTGGGCATATCGGGACTGGGCGCCTATATTCGGCGGCCCCGTGGTGGTGGTCGACACCAGCGGCCCGACAAACTCGCTTGCCATAGCTAGCGCGATTCGACGCGAATTCGCCAAGGTTCCCCACGGCGCCCAGGGCGCAGGGCAATGAGGCCTTGGTTGACTACTCTCCGTTTGTTTTCCATGTCCGGATCCTGAGGACGTTGACGAAGAATGACTACATCGACCACGGCCTCTTTCGGCTCGGTTGTACGGTCTGATCTCTTTGGTGGGCGCACATTATCCACGCTAGATCGACCAGCCGTCGAGCATCATTACTTGAGAGACCGCAGTGGCTGGACGAATCCTCTCTGAGGAGACTCTCTCTGGACTTTGAACTATGAGTCCGATGACCGCGTCAGTGAGCTCACGACTACTACCAATATTGGTAGTAGTCGCATCGCCAGCCGTTATCGAGCCTGACCCAGGCTCTGGGCTTCGCAGGCGTGTTTCTGATTGCACGAAAGAATTGTTAAGCGCCCTGGATCTGGAGTACGAACAATAGTGTCGCCGTTGTCTACGCTAAGTGTGAAAACTGCGCACAAAGCAAACCTGAATGCCGCTGACGTGTGGCTGGCAGAGGCTACGTCATGAGGTTGGCGCTTCCCCGTACGTGCCGATGAGCAATGTGCTTCAGATGTTGTGCGAATGCGCAAAACGGCCTAGGGCTGGACGTGAATGAGGGACACGTGCCGAAGAAGCCAAGCCTGGTCATGCGGCGTCCTCTCCCGAAAGGAGGCCGCCATGTTCCACACCTAACGAGTACGCTGCGGATTCCGGGAGGAAGCGAAGGTGAGACACAGTGGCAGCCGATGTGGCCCGCGCATTTGTCGATGAATGCGGCAAGGGGCGGGGTCTGCTGCGAGCGGCGATGACACGCGTTCTTCAGCAGCCCGCTATCGCCGAAATCTTCGGTGGGAACCCGCTCGATCGTCCGTGGTTTGCGGCGCGTGCCGAGATCGAGGCGTTCGCTTCAGATGTGTGCGCGTTGTTCGAACTCCTGGTGTCCTTGCCGCAGCGGCTGTTCGACGGCGATCTCAACCGCTACTGTGCCGCCCTCGGAATCCCACCGCAGCGGGCCGCGTTGCTGCGCCGAGGAGCGCGGGGCCGTCCGGCGCTGCTCGGTCGGGCCGACACTTTTCACGATGGTGAGTCGTACCGATTGCTGGAATTGAACCTCGGCAGCGAGCTGGGCGGTATGAATCTGGCCGAAACCAACCGAGCCTTGCTTGATGTGCCCGAGTTCCGGGATTTCGCCCAGCGGCATCAGCTTGAGCACGTTGACACGGCGCAACGGCTGGCCGCGACGCTGCGGCAGGTGGGCCGGACAGTCACCTCCGGCGCCGAGCCCACCGTGGCGCTGCTCGATGACACCGGCGATCTCGCCGCGTACGCCGATTGGCACCGGGCGCTGCAGAGAGTCCTGGGGCGCCACGGGGTCGAGCTGAGGCTCGGGGAGTTGCACGAGGCGCGTACGCGGCGTGGCAAGGTTTTTCTGCACGGCACACCCATCGACGTGGTGTTGCGCAACTTCTCTGTGGACGCGGTCCTGCAGGATCCGCAAGGCGCGCAGCGGGTCGAGCCTGTGCTGCGGGCCCACGAGAACGGAAAGACGGTTCTGTTCACGACGTTCGAGAGCGGCTTGTTCTCGAACAAAGGAGCCTTGGCCCTGCTGTCGGACTCCCGATCGCGCAGCTCGTTCACGGCCGGGGAGACCGCCCTCGTCGACCGGCTTGTGCCGTGGACCCGGTCGCTGGACCGCAACACTGACGCCGACCTGCTTGCCCATTGTCACGAGCGTCGCGCCGACCTGATCCTCAAACCGCGTGTCGGCTACGGGGGGCAGGACATCGTCGTGGGCTGGGAGACCTCCGAAAAGGACTGGGCGCACGCTCTGGAGCAGGCGACCGTACGCGGCTACGTCGCGCAGCGCCGGGTACGGCCCCGTCCCGGCCCTGTCTTCAACCTCCAGACCGGGGTTGTCGAAGACTGGGCCGCAGTTCTGGGTGTCTTTCTCACCGAATCGGGATACAGCGGAGCCTTCGCGAGGGCGCTACCCGTCCCCGAGAGTTCCGTGATCGCGTGGACGGCGAACCGTCGCACCCGGGTCGCCGGCGTGTTCCTCCAGCCTGACTCCTTCCTCCAGCCTGACTCCGAGCCG
>JBOGDL010000257.1:0-4982 GCA_050701815.1 Micromonosporaceae bacterium
CGATCCGCCCCAAAGCCCGTGCCATGTTCCACATGATGGCCTCCACTACACTGGTCTGTGAAGTACACCTTGAACTCTAGGTACACAGATCTGTGAAGGCAAGGGGGTGCGATGTCCGTCACCGACGAAACAGAGCCACGCCTGACACCAGGCGCCAAGCGCATCTTGGACGTCGCCTCGGAGCTGTTCTACTCCCGCGGAATCCACGCTGTCGGCGTCGACACCATCGCCGCCGAGTCCGGGGTCACCAAGCGGACCCTCTACGACAGGTTCGGCTCAAAAGACGGGCTGATCCTGATGTACCTCAAAATCCGGGACGAACGCTGGCGCGACCTGATCGGCGCCCGCTTGGACGCCGCGGGCCCCGACCCGGTACAGCGCGTGTTGACGCCATTCGACGTGCTCCCGGAATGGCTGTCGGAAAGCCACCGGGGCTGCAGCTTCGTGAACGCCTTCGCCGAGCTGCCAGAACCCGACCACCCCGGACGACAGGTGATCGTCAGCGAGAAGAAGTGGCTCCGGGACCTCTTCCACCACCTGCTTGGCGAAGCGGGGGTCACCCGGCGAGAAGAGCTCGCGGTGCAGTTGCTCAGCCTGCATGAAGGGGCCATCGTCAGCTACTCGATCGCCGATGAGCCCGACGCCGCGAGCACCGCACGGGCCGCCGCGGAAGCGCTGATCACGCACGCGTACGAGCACGAGCACGCGGATCGCTAGCGAGAGCTGTGCCCCCGTGGGTGGCCCCCGAGCGCCCTGCTGACCGCGGCAGCGGTCTCGCGTAGATCAGGCAGCACGCCGTCCATCACCTCACCGGTGAAACGCAGGCTGGGGCCGGACACGCTCAGCGCCGCGATCACCGTGTCGCCGCCGTCATGGATCGGCGCCGCCACCGTGTTCACCCCGGCGATGGTCTCCTCGTACCCCATCGCGTACTGCTGCCGCCGGACCTGTTCGACGGCGTCGAAAAACGCTTCCCGGGTACGTGGCCGCAGCACCCGCAGCGCCTCGTCGCCTGCCCGCGCGAGCACCCGCTCCACCTCGGCGTCGTCCAGCGCGGCGAGCAACACCCGCCCCGGGGCGCCCGTCCACAACGGGTACGGGCGACCCACCTCCGCCGTACGGCGCAGCTCCGAACGGCTCGGCACCTGCTCCAGATACATCCGCTCCTGGCCCACAGGCGCCGACAGGCCCACGGTTTCGCCGGTCAGGTCGCGGAGCCGGACCATGTGCGGCAAGGCGACCGCGCGAATGTCCAGCCGGGACCGGTACGCCATCCCAAAAGTGAGAGTGCGTGGCCCCAGCCGGTACTTCCGGGTGCGCGGGTTCTGCTCGGCCAGGTCCAGCTCTTCCAGGCTCTGCAACAGCCGCTGCGCGGTGCTTTTCGGCAGGTTGATGCGGGCCGCCAGCTCTCGCGCGCTGAGTTCGTCGGGTTCGCTGCTGAGGGCGTCCAGGATCTGCACCGCCCGCCGCAACGATTCACTCATGCCCGTGCTCGCTTCGAGTGTCGACGACGCCCCATGACGCTCACCTCACGTCGCCCACCGGCGGCTGCGGCGCCAGGTCCGGGTCGGCCACCAGCGCGATGGCGCCCCAGTCGTGGTCCCCGTACCCGTGCCGCATGGCCGCGTCGTACCACTCGTACGTCGCCTTCGCGCACCCGACGTCCAGATCGGATCCGGACGCCAGCTCCAGCACCAGGCGCATGTCCTTGTGCGCCAACTGCAGCTTGAACATCGGGGACAGGTCGCCTTGCATGATCTTCCCGATCATGGTGTGGCGTAGCTGCCAGCTGTCCGCGCTGGTGCCCGGCATCATCTCCAACAGCACCGCCGGATCGGCGCCCGCGCGCTTCGCCAGGGCGTAGCCTTCCGTGACCGCGGCCATGTTGGCGCAGGCCACCAGATTGTTGGCCAGCTTCACCGCTTGGCCGGCACCCAGTGGCCCGCACCGCAGCACGGTGCTGCCCACCACCCGCAACACCGGCTCCGCCTTCGCGCACAGCTCGTCGGGGCCTCCCAGCAGGATGGTCAGCTCGCCCTTCTCGGCGGCCCACGGCCCCTTGCCGACTGGCGCGTCGAGCATCCCGATGCCGGACTCGGCGAGCGCGGCCGCGCACTCCCGCACCACCTCCGGGCCGGAGGTCGACATGTCGATCGCGAGCTGCGGCGCCGGGTCGGCGTGGACCACCCCGTCGGGGCCCAGCAGCACCCCACGTACCACGTCCGGGTGCGGAAGCATGCAGATCACGATGTCGGACTGCTCGGCCGCTTCGCGCGGGGTCGCCGCCGCCCTGGCCCCCGCCTCGACCAGCGCGGCGACCGACTCCGCGCTCACGTCGTAGACGGTGACCGCAGCCCCACTGGCGACGATCTGGCGAGCCATCGGGGCGCCCATCGCGCCCAGCCCGATGAAGCCAATCCGATCCTTAGCCATGAGCGACCTCCCTCTCGTCCGGAACGGCGCGGGCCCCGCGCCAGGCTGCTCGGCTCCCAGCTGCCCGGCTCCCAGCTGCCCGGTTCACAGCTGGGCTCGCCAGTGCACCGACTTCTGCCGGGTCAGCTCCTGCAGGAACTCGACGCCGTAGCCATGGCCGATGCCGCTGCTCTTGAACGGCTCGGAGGTGGCGCCGCCGGCCTTGCCTCTGGTGTGGTTGATCTTCACCATGCCAGCGTCCAGGGAGTTGATGGCGTGAATCGCCCGGGGCGCGGACGTGGTGCACACGATCGCGGCCAACCCGTACCGGCCCTGGTTGGCCAGCGCGATCGCCTCGTCGAAGTCGTCGAAACCGATCACCGGCGCCACCGGGCCGAAGGTCTCCTCCCGCATCAACAACATCTCGTCGTCGATCTCGGTGAGCACCGTGGGCGGGTAGAAGTAGCCCGGCCGGTCCAGCCGCTGCCCCCCGTGGTGCACCTTGGCGCCGCGGGACACCGCGTCCGCCACGTGCGTGGCGACCTTGTCCAGCTGCAGCTGGTCCACCAGCGGCCCCATGGTCGAGTCCGCTTCGCAGCCCGGCCCCACCCGGTGCGCCCGGCTCTCGGCCAGCAACGCGTCCAGGAACTCTTCTTGGACGCTGCGGTGCACGTACACCCGCTCGGTGGCGGTGCAGATCTGACCCGCGTTCAGGTACGTGGCGGTCGCGCACAGCTTCGCCGCGGCGGCGATGTCCACAGTCTCGTCCACAATGAAGGGGTCCTTGCCGCCCAGCTCCAGCACCACCTTGCGCAGTCGCCGGCCGCACACCTCGCCGATGGCTCGCCCGGTGCGCTCGCTGCCCACGAACACCACCACGTCCACGTCGTCGTGGTCGACCAGCGCGGCGCCGGCGGCGGGGCCGCCGAGCAACACGTTGAGCACCCCTTCCGGGAGGTGCCCGAAGGCGCGCTCCACCAGCAGCCGGGTGCCGAGCGGGGTCTTCTCCGACGGCTTGATCACCACCGTGTTGCCGACCATCAGGTTCGGCACGATGTTCTCCACCCCGACCATCACCGGGAAGTTCCACGGCACGATGCAGGCCGCGACTCCCCGTGGCCGGCGGTGCTGGAACACCAGGTCACTGGCGGCCGCTGACTGGGCGCCGCTGCGCAGGTGCACCCCCAGTTCGGCGAAGGAGCGGGTGACCGACACCGCGAGCCCGATCTCGGCCCGCGCTTCGGCTCGGGTCTTGCCGTTTTCCGAGACGAAGACGTCGGCGATCTCGTCCGCCGCCGCTTCCAACCGGGACGCGGCGACCAGCAGCGCGTCCCGCCGAGCGGCTGGTGGGGACGCCGCCCAGCCGGGCTGTGCGGCGCGGGCTGCGAGGACCGCGGCGTCAGCATCGCCCGTGCTCCCGACCGGAATCGTGTCCAGCACCTGCTCGGTGGCCGGGTCAAGCACGTCTATCCCCGCGCCGTCACCACTGACGGCGGTGTTGCTGATCCAGTGGGTCTGCATCGCTCTCCTCGTGGGTGAGATGAGTCGGTTCCCGTGATGTCAGGCTGGTGACTGCGCTTCTACGTCGAGGAACTGTTCGGGTTGGCGCCGGCAGCTGCCGCGGGGTCGTGGCTCACCGGTGTGGCCCGACTCCGGAAGGTCAGATAACCGCCCGATACCGATAAACCACGCGGGTCTGCCGCTGGTCAAGGCGCCGGCTCCATGACCGTGAGCACACTGGCCGCGGGATCAAGTCGGACCAGGTCGCCGGTGCTCAGCAGTTTCACCGGGTCGTCCGCGAATCCGTGCAGGATGGGCAGCCCGGCATGCACCGCCCCTTGCACAAACACCGGGTTCACGGTGGTGAACACGAACCCGCGGGGCGCGATGCCCATCTCCCGCAGCGCGTAGATCGCCCAGCCGGCGGCCACCCCGCCCTTGGGCGCGGGCACCACCAGGATCGTGTCCGCGATGCTGTGGCCGTGCAACGCGTGGTCGACCCGGGAGATCACCCCGGTGTTGCGGTCCAGGTCGTAGCGGGGGCTGAACGGGTCCACAGAGACCAGAGCGGTCCCGGTGACCGCAGGACCGCAACCGCCCGTGGCATGCAGTCGCAGCGTCTCAGTCATCGCCTGGCCTCCCGGTGTCTCAGGCATCGGCCACCCGCCCGGTCACCGCCGCGTCCACACATTCCGCGGTACGCCGCAACGTCGCGCGCAGCCCGTACCCGCCCACGATGTTGGCCAGCTTCGCGGAGTTGGTGATGACGTTGCCCCAGCCGAATTCGCGTCGCATCGCCGGCACGTTCATCAGGTAGAAGCAGGTGCCGGCGAGCACCGTGACGCCGGCCTTGCTGAGCACGTCCAGGTACCCGAGCTGGCTGGCCAGGTGCCGGTTCTGCGCGTTGGTGGTGATCAGGAACGTGGTGTCGGGATGCACCCGACGCCCTTCGATCAACTGGGCGGCCGCACGCAACTCGAAGATGGACAGCTGCGGCCCGGTCAGCACCACCAGGTCGACCGGCTCCGACGGCGCCGGGTACGACTCGTACACGGCGCGGATCGCATCGG
>JBOGDL010000258.1:0-4319 GCA_050701815.1 Micromonosporaceae bacterium
CGCGGTCCCACGACTCCACGTCGATGATGTACCACCCGGCGATCAGGTCCTTGGTCTCGACGAACGGCCCGTCGGTCACTGGTGGCCGCCCCTCGCCGTCGTACCGCACGAACGCGCCGTCGGGCGCCAGCGCCTGGGTGTCGACGAACTCGCCCGTCTCCTCCAGCCGGGCCGCGAAGTCGCGCATGAACTGCACGTGCGCGTCGACCTCGTCCGGCGTCCACTGGTCCATCGACGCGAAGTCCACGGTGGGGGCCGGGCCACCCCGGTAGTGCTTGAGCAGCAGGTACTTGGCCATCATGATCTCCTTATTCGTACGGCCCATTGTGGCCGTGTTCGCTCCGGGGACGGAGCCGCGCGCGGGTTCTCGACATCCCACCGGCGCATTGCCCGGCGGACTTCACAGACTCCGCGTACCGCGATGAGGTTTTGAGGCGTGGGCGACCCCACGCAATGCCCGCGACCGCGCGCCGCTCAGCCACGCTGCCGCTCCTCCCGCCGCCGGACCAGCTCCTCGACGGCGCTCGGCAGAGTCGTCTCGAAGTCGATCAGCTTCGCCCACGTCGGGGTCACGACGATCCGAACCATGCCGTCGCGGTAGAGCGAGCGCACCTCCACTTCCCACTCGGCCCGTTGCTCGGGCGTCATCTGGTAGGTGCTGGTCGCCCGGAGGTACTCGTCCGGGATGCCATCGACGAAGTCCAGCTCGGCCGGACCCCGGATGAGCAAGATCTTGGGCGGGTGCACCTCGGTGTCGATCGTCAGGGCGACCATCGGGTTCACGCTCAAGGCCCGAAGCTTCGGAGCGTTCTTCGGCGTGCACATGACGATCTCCGAGCCGTTCCAGGTGAACCCGATCGGGACATTGCGGGGTGTGCCGTCCTTTGCGACGTAGGCCAAGCGGGTCACGTCGCGAGCCAACAGCTCCTGACTGATCGGTCGGTTCAGCACCTCGGTGATCTCGTTCGGTCGCATGGTTGCTCCTCCCGTTGTCGTTCTCGGTCCATTCAGCGGATCGTTCTGGTGGGTCATGGGTCGGCTGCGACGGGCTGTTAGCCGAGCTCTTGGGCCAACGCGACGACGATCCCCTCGGGGCCGCGGACGTAGCAGAGCCGGTAGCTGTCCTCGTGCTGCACCACCTCGCCGACGAGTTCGGCGCCGAAGGCGAGCAGGCGGGTGATGACGTCGTCGATGTCGTCGACCGCGAACATGATGCGGCGAATGCCCAGCGTGTTCGCCGGAGCGTCCTCCGGCACGCCGCTGATCGCCTTCGGCGTGTGGTATTTCGCCAGCTCGACCCGCCCGTGGCCGTCCGGGGTGCGCATCATCGCGATGTCGACTCGTTGGTCGTCGAGCCCGACGAGACGTGCCGCCCAACGCCCCTCCACCAGCGCCGTGCCTTCCAGTTCCATGCCGAGTTCCACGAAGAACGCAATTGCAGCCTCAAGGTCATCGACGACGATGCCGACGTTGTCCATCCGCTGAATCGTCATGGTGGTTCTCCCTCTTCGTCGCGCGGCCCGTCGTGGCCGCTGGTGTGCCTGGGACGGAGCCAGCGTCACGTTCTCGACACCCGGAAGGCTTCATGTTGGAGACCGTATATTTCGTTGCGCGGGCGCGGCGCCGAGACTTAGCTGAATGCCATGTCTGCCCCCTCACCGATCTTCGTAGCGGGTACGGGTCGTTCGGGAACATCGCAGCTCGCGGACATTCTTGGCGAACACCCGCAGATCCACAGGATTCCGATCGAGACCCGGTTCATTGTCGATCCGGGTGGCTTGCGTGACCTGGCGGATGCGCTCACGATTCGATACGACCCTTACGTCGGGAACGACGCCCTCCGCAGGCTGAGCGACATCCTGACGGTGCGACTGGTCGGCAAGCGCGACAGAGATCGTGGTCATACCGTTCCCGTGGCGATCGGCGAGCGGCACTACTGGGACGCGGTGGGACGGCTGTGGTCGGAGCTGGTCGCGAGCACGTTCGACGAGTCCCTACCTGCGGCAGGGTTCGGGCATGGCGGCTGGCCGGCCGGGCCGTTCGAGCCTCAGAGTCACCGGTGGGCGGTCCCGAGGCACTTCAACGACCGGCGCGAGCTGCTCGAGATCCTTCGTCGCGCAATCGACACGATGTTCGGCGGGGCAGCTGCCGACGCCGGAAAGCCGACCTGGTGCGAGAAGACACCGTTCAACCTTCTGTGCATGGACTTTCTCTGGGAGCTCGTCCCTGAGGCGACCATCGTCCATGTCAAGCGCCACCCAGTCGCGGTGATCGCCTCACACGTCGACCAGCCGTGGGCGCCGCCCACGGTCGACGGCGCGCTCGCTTGGCTCAAACCGGTCTATGAAAGATGGCTCGCCTGGAAGACCACGGTCGATCTGACGGGCAGGCGATATGTGGAGGTGAGGGCCGAGGATCTCGCCGCCAACTGGCCTGAGCAGCGCCGCGCCCTGTTCGAACTGCTCGGTGTCGACGACTTCGCGACCACCTCGACGTTCAAGTCACGCAGCCTCGACCACCGCGATGACCAGTTTGACCCCGGAACCCGTGAGTTCGTCGAACGAACGCTTGACGGTGTCATCCCAGCCATGGGATACGCGTGAAGGCGCGTGCGGAACGCTCTCCGAACGGCCGGAACAGAAGGAAGGTCCCACACCCCATCGGCGCGTAGCCGGACTTGACGGGCCGTAGCCATGCGAGAACAGGGCCTACCAGGGGCGAGAGCGCTTGACCCTCACGTGGCGTCATGCCGCATTGTCGGTGGCGTGGAAGAGCACCTGACCGTGGGACGTGTGGCCGAGCTGGCCGGCGTGAGCATCCGCACGCTGCATCACTATGACGAGATCGGCCTCGTGCAGGCGTCCGCGCGGACCGCGGCCGGGTACCGGGCCTACTCAGCGGGCGACGTGGAACGACTGCGGAAGGTGCTCGCCTACCGGCGGCTGGGCTTCGGATTGCGCGAGATCGCGGATCTGGTTGACGACCCGACCACCGACGCGGTCGCGCACCTGCACCGCCTGCGCGGCCTGCTGCTGGAACAGCGCGACCGCGCTGCCGCCATGGTGACGGTCATCGACAGGGAACTGGAAGCACGGGCAATGGGGATCAGGACGATGCCAGAGGAACAACTGAAAGTGTTCGGCGCGCAGTTGTACGAAGCCATCGGGTCCGATTACGCAGCGACGCGGCGCACGGAGCCGCGGATCGCCGCGAGGATCTGGGATGCGCTCGGGGACGCACGAACGGTGCTGAACGTCGGGGCTGGCACCGGCTCCTACGAGCCCCCCGACCGCGACGTCACGGCGGTGGAACCGTCGGCGGTCATGCGGGCGCAGCGTCCCTCGGGCGCGGCGCGATGCGTGGCCGCCAGCGCGGAGAGCCTCCCGTTCGAGGACCGGTCTTTCGACGCCGCAATGGCCTTCAGCACCGTTCATCACTGGCAGGACCCGATCGCCGGGCTGCGCGAGATGCGGCGCGTGGCCCGCCGCGTGGTGGTGTTCACACACGATGCCACTGACACCGGCTGGCGTCACCGGTTCTGGCTCACCCGTGACTACCTGCCTGAGGTCACCGGCCTGGTCACCGACCGGCCCTCGGTGGACCAGTTGGCCCGCGCGATCGGGGCCCATATGGAGCCGGTGCTCATCCCATGGGACTGCGTTGACGGCTTCTTCGAGGCCTACTGGCGCCGGCCCGAGGCGTACCTGGACGAACATGTGCGCCGCGCGGTGTCGGTATGCACCAGAGTCGGGCCGGAGGCCGAGCAGCGCGCAGTCAACAGACTCCGCGAGGACCTTTCCTCAGGCCGGTGGGGCGAACGCAACCGCGACCTCGTCGCCCTCGATGCGGCAGAGCTCGGCCTCCGACTGCTCGTGGCCTGAACCATCGTGCGAGAGAGGACGCCGTAAATCAGCAGACGTTGCCGTGGCGACCTCCGCGCTCGGCAGCGCAGCAGTGGGCGACGGTTGCGTTCCTTCATCGAGGAACGCCGATCGGCACCGCTAGCCTCACTGCTGTGCGAGATGTCGAGGTCAGTCCGCTGGGCCAGGAGCCGCCACGTCCGATCGAGCAGCCGTCTGGCATCGGTGCGGAGATGTCGGCGGTGACTGCCGCGGTCGCGGCGCTGCCAGCGTTGCCTCCCGCAGACCCGCGTGACCGGTACGGTCCGCGGCCGGTCACCGTGACCTGGCTGCTGGGGCGGCCGCAGAACACGCGACGGGCGTACTACCGGGATCTGGTGTTGTGGCTGACGTACTGCGACGGCGTGAATCTGGATCCGCTGGCCGCGCGCCGGGCCGACGCTGACGCGTGGGCGGCGC
>JBOGDL010000259.1:0-5346 GCA_050701815.1 Micromonosporaceae bacterium
GCGACGGTCGACACCGACGATGGCGAGGCGAAGGTCTTCAGCAACGGCCTGCGCACGTACGTGAAGGCAAGCAAGGAGTACTGGGACAACAACCAGGCGCCCATCGGCAAGGAAGCCTTGTACGCCAAGCAATGGGTCAAGGTCGCGCCAGACCACTTCGACGTCAACCTGACTCGACTGCTGACCCCGGCTCTGCTCGGCGCGGACCTCGGCGTCGCGGTGGAACGCGGGGAGGCCGAACTCGGCGAAACGACCACGATCAACGGGGTTGAGACGCGCGAGGTGATCACACCGCTGGCCCGGGTCTACGTCACCAATACCGAGCCAAAGAAGATCGTGCGTATCGTGAGCAGCTCCGAGGAGGCCAGTCCGGAGCCCAGCGACGACGGCGGCGGCCAAGGCGGCGGTGGGACCGGCCGAACAATGCCCGCCCGCGCCAGCTGGCAGAGCGGCGCCCAGCCACAGGGCGCGTCGCGACCAGGTCACCTCATGCCGGTGCGGATGCCGACCGATCGAGACTTCGAGTTCGATGTCTCGGGCCTGTCTGACGGGCAGCTCATCGCCCTCGCCCGGCAGCTCAAGAAGCAGGTCAAGGGCCTCAAGGGCGCCATTGACTCGCGGGTCAACTTCGAGCTTGTCGGTTCCATCTCACTCAAGCCCTGCAACAGCTCTGGGTGCACCGCGAATCTGACCATCAAGAACGAGGTCGAAGAGGGCAGCCCGTACACGTACGTGGACGAGACGATCTACGCGAACGTCACGATCGAGATGACCCTGGACGGGAACCCGATCAAGACCTGCAAGATCACCAAGAAGATGGAGACGAACAACAGCGCGAAGGTCAAGTGCCGCGCCACGTACACGCTTTCGCCAGGTAAGCACGTGGTCAGAGCGAAGGGCCTGGCGGTGGCGCGGGACCTGGCCGAGGCCGCCATCAAGCAGATGGCGGAAGCGCTCCAGGCCGAAGCGGAGCGGATCCGCAAGAGCCAGGGCGACTCGCCGCGCAAGGACGATCTCGGGCCGACCTTTGTGCCGTGTGATGTCCGGGAGACCACCGAGTCCACCCGCTGCCTGCCAGGTATGGACGATCTTCAGGACCGGCTCGGGGGTGGCACGATCGAGAAGATCCTTCCTCCCATGGGCGCCGGTGAGCTGGGGGCGTACCGCGGTGTCAACACCGGATGGACCAGCCACACGGTGCTCGTCAAGGACGGCCGGGTGTACGACGGATTCACCAGCCGGTACGGCGAGAGCATCGCGGTCTACAAGTTGCGCTGGGAATGGGCGGAGACGCTCCGTTTCAGCTTCTAGGGCCCTGCCTCTGCAAGCAGACAGCGGGGATGTCCTCAGTGGCCGCCCAAAGTCCATTGAGGACCGGACGGGAATCAGGTTCCCTTGCGTACCAGGAAGATCGGGTTCGTGAGGGCTTCGATTCCGCCGTGGCTCGCGACCGGATCCCCGGTGTCCACATTGGGCGCTGAGCGCAGCTCGGTGCGCAGGTACCCGCCGATCCCGATCGGCTGCCGGAGTTTCACGGTCTGGTCGTCGCTGGTGATGTGCGCCGTCTTCGCCACCACGGCGCCCCGCCTCACCACCAGGGTCTTGCCGGCGCCTTTGCGCACTCGTACTGAGAAATCGACGCTCTCGGCAGCCCGGCCCGACACCTCGCCGCCCACGATCGCGCGCTGATCACCCGGCCCGGTTGCCTCCAGGTACAACTCCGGGCCGTCCGGCGCCGAGGTGATGAAGCTGCGCCCGGCCTTGAGCGCGGCCACCACCGCCTGCCGGGAGAGGTTCTCCGCGTACACCACCGTGGTGGGCGCCCCGAGCGCGGAGGCTTCCGGGTTCGCGGTGCCATGCACGTCGCTGCCGCCGTTGGCGAACACCCGGCGACCCGCGGTCAGCAACGTGTCCCACGCGGCGATCGCGGCCTCGTCATCAAGTGACCGGGCGCCGTTCCACACCTCCAGGCCATCCGGGAGCAGCGATGGGTCAGTCACACCCTCCGCGAGGAACTGCCACGAGAGGTGGCCGCTGAGTGGGTGGGCGGCGGACACGTACGCCCCCGCGCGGCGTGCGGCGTCGAAGAACGCCCCGATACGGCGTTCGTGCTCCCGCAACGGCGCCGCCGCGGGGCGCTGCCGCCAGTCCAGCCACGCCCCCGGCGTGAGCCCGGTGACCGTGGCGTGGCCGTGGAACCAGTTGGTCATCTCCTGGCCACCGATCAGCAACACCCCGGAATCCCCGGCGTGCGCGGCGAGATCGTGATTCGCGGTGGTCACGTTGTGGTCGGTGAAGGCGACGAAGTCCAAGCCCGCGCGCAGCATGGCGGCCGGGTAGTCGGCGGGGCTGAGCGCGCTGCCGGAGGAGCGCGCGTCCGAGGACTCAGTGGTGTGGCAGTGCAGATCTCCGCGGTACCAGCCCGGCGCCTCACGTACCACACCTGGTTCTGCTCCCAGGGGTGGGACGGCGGCCTGCGGGCCAAAGTCGAGGGTGACTGTGATCGCCAGGTCTGTGGGCGTGGTCACCTGGAACACAGGGACCACGATCGTCCACACACCCGGCTCGATCCTGCCGGGCCGGAATGCCCACGACGCGTCGTCGGCGGCCACGAAAAACGAGCTGGCCTCCGCGCCGTACACGCCGCGAAAGCCGGGCGACCCGTAACTGGCGCCACGGTGGTCGAACAACCCGATGCCCACCGAAGCGTCACCCGACTTCTGCATCGACGCCGCGACCCGGTTCACACCCTTGGGGACCTCAAAGGAGCGATAGATGTAGTCGCCCATCCTGACTGCGGTCGCATTAAGCACGAAGGACTCTTCGGCACCTGTGCTGGACGTGGTAGATCCCTCCCGACGGCTGCGTTGCGGCGCCGCGCCAGCCGCCGGCCGGGCGACCATCACTGCACTCCCGGCGGACAGGATAGAAGCGAGAAGACCCCCACACCAAAGCACCGCTCGCCGTGACAATCTGCTCATCCTCGCCCCTCCTCATCTGGCGTGAGCAGTATCAGGCGGCCCCAGATGACCATGCAACGTCGTCCGGCGCGGCGTCTTGCAGCGCCGCACCGACGGACCACAAGGGACGGACGTTTCGCTTCAGGTCAGTTCTAGCCTCACCACCACCGACTTGGACGTCGGGGTGTTGCTGTGTTCGGCGGTGCTGTCCAGGGGCACCAGCACGTTCGTCTCGGGGAAGTACGCCGCGCAGCACCCCCGCGCGGTGGGGTACTCAGCCACCGAGAACCCGGATGCTCGCCGCTCCAGACCGTCGCTCCATTCGCTCACGATGTCCACAGTGGCCCCGTCGGAGAGTCCCAAGTAGACCATGTCGGCGCGATTCACCAGCACCACTTTGCGTCCATTATGGACGCCTCGATACCTGTCATCGTCGCTGTACACGGTGGTGTTGAACTGGTCGTGAGAGCGGATCGTCTGCAAGATGAGCCGACCCAAGGGCGCCTTCAACACCTCCAACGGGTTCACCGTGAAGTTGGCCTTCCCGGTGCTGGTGGGGAAGGTGCGGCTGTCCCGTGGCTGGTGCGGCAGCGTGAATCCCTCGTTCAGCTTCGTGTTGAAGTCAGCGAAGCCGGGAACCACCGCGGCGATCCGATCGCGGATCTTGTCGTAGTCGGATTCGAATTCCGTCCACGGCGCCGGGGCGCCCAACACCTCGCGTGCCAGACGGCAGATGATCGCGACCTCGCTGAGCAGATCCTTGGACGGCGGCGCCACCACCCCGCGCGAGGCGTGCACCATGCCCATCGAGTCCTCGACAGAGACCGCCTGCTCCTTGCCTGACTGGATGTCCCGATCGGTGCGACCCAGCGTCGGCAGGATCAGGGCTCGTTCGCCGGTCACCACGTGCGACCGGTTCAGCTTGGTCGACACCTGCACAGTGAGCCGGCACTGCCGCATCGCGGCCTCGGTCACCGCAGTGTCCGGGGTCGCGCTGACAAAGTTGCCGCCCATGGCCATGAAGACCTTCACCTGGCCGTCGCGCATGGCACGGATGGTCTGCACCGTGTCCAGACCAGCCTCGCGGGGCGGGGAGAAGTCGAATTCTTTGCCCAGCACGTCCGACCACGGCGGCGGCTTCTCGGAGATCCCCATGGTGCGGTCGCCCTGCACGTTGCTGTGCCCCCGCACCGGGCACACCCCGGCGCCCGGACGTCCGATGTTGCCCCGCAACAGCAGGAAGTTGACCATCTCCCGAATCGTCGCCACGGAGTTGCGGTGCTGCGTCACCCCCATCGCCCAACACACGATGATCTTCTTGGAGTCGAGCACCATCCGGTGCGCGGCGTCAATCTGCTCCGCGGTCAAACCGGTCGCCTTGTTCACCGCGATCCATGAGGTACGCCGGACCTCCTTGGAGAACGCCTCATAGCCGTCGGTGTGCTCGGAGATGAACTCGCGATCGAGTGCGCTGCCGGGCTCGGCGTCCTCGGCCTGCACCAACAGCTGGTTGAGGGCCCGGAACAGCGCCAGGTCACCGTTCACCCGGATCTGCAGGAATAGGTCCGCCAAGGTCGTGCCCCGGCCCAACATCTTGAACGGACGCCGCGGGTTCTTGAACCGAAGCAGCCCCGCCTCCGGCAGCGGGTTCACGGCGATGATCCGGGCGCCGCGTCGCTTGGCCCTCTCCAGCGCCATCAGCATGCGGGGATGGTTGGTGCCTGGGTTCTGGCCCACCACGAAGATCAAATCCGCCTGGTGCAGGTCCTCCAGCAACACGCTGCCCTTACCCACACCGATCGTCTCGTTCAAGGCGACACCGCTGGACTCGTGGCACATGTCGGAGCAGTCGGGCAGGTTGTTGGTGCCAAACTGCCGGACGAACAGCTGGTACGCGAACGCCGCCTCATTGCTGGTGCGCCCTGAGGTGTAGAACGCCGCCTCGTCAGGCGACTTCAACCGCTTCAGCTCTGTGGCTATCAGCCCCATCGCGTCGTCCCAGGAAATCGGCCGGTAGTGCTCGTCGCCCGAGTCCTTGAACACCGGGCTGACGAGCCGACCCTGCTGGTTGAGCCAACGCCCTGGCTTGTCCGCCAACTCCGCCAACGAATGCTTCTCGAAGAACTCCGGGGCCACCGTCTTACGGGTCGCCTCGTCGGCGACCGCCTTCGCCCCGCTCTCGCAGAACTCCGCCAGATGACGCTTGCCCGGCTCGGGCCAGGCGCAGCCGGGGCAGTCGTACCCCCGCTTCTGGTTCAGCATCCGCAACGTGGTGTATGTGCGGCGCCAGCCCATCTCCCGGCGCGCGCTCTTGAGCGTCGCGGCCAGCGCCGGCGCCCCGGCCGCGTACGACTTCGGCGGCCTCATGTGCAGCTCGGGCTCAGGG
>JBOGDL010000260.1:0-20504 GCA_050701815.1 Micromonosporaceae bacterium
CCTCGTCCCGCGCGGCAATCAGGTCGCTGGTGATGTCCTCACCGGGTTCTTGCCGTTTGACGGCGATCAACTCCGCCATCGCGTCCCGCCAACCCTGCAACACCGCGTGCGCCTGGGCTGAGGTCACGGTGGTGTCGACCATCATGTCGATCACCGTGGCGGTCTTCGCCCGAGCGTCCTCCGACATCCCGATCATGTCGGCGACCAACCGGGCGGGAAGCGGGTACGCGAACCGATCCCGCAGGTCCACCACCTGATCCGGGTCGGCCTTCGCCAACTCGTCCAACAGCTCACCGGCGAGCTCCCCGATCCGGGGACGCATGGACTCGGTACGACGTGAGGTGAACGCCTTGCCGACCAGCCGGCGCAGCCGCACATGGTTCTTCCCGTACGCGGTGACCATGTTGTCCATCGCGATCCAGCTGATCATTTCCCAGTCCGGCGGGATCTCCCCGTTGATGAACGCCGGCCAGTGGTTTCGGGCGCTCTTCGTGATTCGTGGGTCAGTCAGCACCCGTTTGATCACATCGTGGCTGTTGAGCGACCAGGCGCACACCCCACCCGGCAACCGCACCCGCACCGCAGGCCCCTCAGCGCGCAACTTCGCGGTCTCAGCATGGATGTCAGAGCCAGTGGGATCGAGAGTGAGCGGGCAACGGTTCATGATGAGCACCCCTTTTGGATCACATACGTGGGCATCGAACCTGGGCGGCCCCGAGCGCGGTCAACGAGATCGTCCAGCAGGCGGTCGCCACCTCAGCGGCCTTCGGCACGGCGACTTCGCGACACGCAGCCGGGGGCGACGCAGGATCAGCGCCGCGACCACGACGATCAGGAACGCGTCCAGCAAGGCCAGCGCCAGGCTCAGCGGATCGTCGCTGCCATGGGCATGCCCGCCGGTCGCATCGGAGCGCGGGGGCAGCGACGCTGCCGGCTGCCTGCCGTTCGTCGCAACCACCCGGAACCTGCTCTGACCAGACAGTTCCGTGCCGTCAGCCGCGACCACGTGATACGCGACGAGGTACCCGCCGGGCTCGGCGACCCGCACGGTGAGGATCACCTGGTTGCCGTCGAGCCTCGGTTCGCCGCGCGTCACCTTCGCCCCGTCGGCGCCGGCGACCGTGCCATGTGCCCGGGTACGCCGGAGCGGGCCGGTGAAGGAGAGCCTCACCTCGGCCGGGGCGCCGTGCAACGTAGCCCCGTCCCGGGGGGTGACGGCAGCCAATGCGGTGGCGGGTTGGGGATCGAGGAACGCGAAACCGGCCACCAGCGTCGCGACCAGGGCCACGACGCCGGCCCCTAGCCTGCGTGGCCACACCCGTCGCGCGGACATCCGGTACCTGGCCACCAGTTCATCCGATGGTTGCCAGGGTCAGCGGCGCGGCGCAGCTGCAGAGGGCCCGGCTGCGCTCGGACTCGCTGGGGCGCAGGTGCCGCCACATCGCGATCACCATCGGCACGAACACCACGGTGTTGTAGAAGAGATGCAACTCGACACGGGGGATGACGAGTTGCGCGATGCTCGTGGGTGCGGCGGCGCCGAAGAGGAAAACCCCGGTCTGCGCCTGAAGGAACAGCAGCAGATGCTCGATGTGGTGCCAGAACTGGATCCCGAAACTGATCAACCACCAGGTGCGGGCGCGACCATGGAAACCGTTCCGTAGCAGGTACAGGCCGATCAACATCACGAGGGCGTACGCGTAGTGCAGCCACTCTGACGTCACCAGCCACGGGTATAGCAGCCCGAGCACTCCACGGGATTCCGGAATGGGCCAATTCAGCGCCCAGATCTGGAACGCCTGCGCCAGATGCTCCACCCAATGCGCGATCACAATCACCATGAACAGGTTGACTGCGACTCGATGCTGCGGCCCGTTCAACCGGGCCATGACTCCGGCCCCCGTACGCGCGGCCGACGCCCGTTGCGTCGTCATCCTCGCCTCCCAGGTCTGTCTGGTTCCAAGGCTCGGTTTCTGACATGCGCCGTCCGAGGCCGTTATCGATAACGGGCCCGGCCCGCGCAGGGCGCAGATTCAGAGCCGACGATTCTCAGTCAGATTGCCGGATGGCGTCGTCCCTGGCTTATTCAATCGTGCGGAGATTGGCGTTCGCCGGCCGTCAGATGCGGGAGTGGCTGATTTACGACTCTCACGGCCAAAACAGCACAGCAATCGAAGAGATGTGATCGTCTGCTTGGCCCCGGATGATCGGGTTTATGCCCGCTCGGGGCAACGGTCGAATGGCAAGGGAGCGCCGGGCAAATGACAAAACCGGAGACGATGCGTGTCCCTGCGAATCAATTTCCGTGCGCGCTCGAACAAGACTTCTTGCGATTGCAACATGAGGATGACGGGTCTTCACGAGGCTTTGGAAAGAGACCTGTGGCCACGTCAGGTTGGCGACTCACCGGCAAGCTTGACCTGGCTGCGCTGAGGAGCGCCCTGGCCGATGTGGTGGCACGGCATGAACCCCTCCGAACTCTGCTGATGAATTGCGCGGACGGATGGCGTCAGGAGGTCCGGCCGCCGCGGACGCCGGCATTGGTGGTCCGACAACTACCTGAGGTCGAGGGGAAGTCGCGCGAGATTCTTGCCGAGGAATTCCTCAATCACGTGGAGGCGGGACGCTTTGACCCCAGCGAGTTGCCAGCTTTGTGGGCGTTCCTGGGTCGATTCGATGAGCACGACTCGGTCCTGGTGCTGGTGGTGTTCCTGCCGCTCATCGATGGTTGGTCGCTGGGGGTTGTGGCACGTGACTTCGCCGAGTGTTATGCGGCGCGAGTCAACGGTGAAACGCCCAGCTTGGCCGAGCCGCGGCAGTACCGGGAGTACGTCGAGTGGCAGCGGGAATCCGCAGACTCGGCGCTGAGCAACACCGCCAGTGAGTACTGGTTGAGAAAGCTGCGGGGGGCGAACCCGATCGCGGTCACGCCGGACCGGGGCGCCTCGCAGGATGAATTCGGCGGCACGATCAGCTACCGGTACTCGGTCGGCAGACAACTGGGCTCAGACTCGACGGCCCTGGCCGCGAGAATGCGTAGCTCGTTGTTCATGCTCCTGCTCGCGGTGTATCTGACGCACCTGCGCAAGCTCACCGGCAATGCGAACGGTGTGGTGTGGGCGTTGACCGCCGGCCCAGCCCGTCGCCATCGATGGCTCCAGGAGACAGTCGGCTATTTCGTGAACATGGTTCCGATCCGAAACGACCTGTCTGGGTGCGCCACGTTTCGGGAGGCGCTGGAGCAGGTCAAGGCGACGTGCCTTGAGGCGTACGCCCACGAGGCGCCGTTTGCGCGACTCGCCCAAGTGGCCCGAGAGCCGATCAGCGCTCTGGAGCGGGGCGGCATGGTGGTGCCCGGGTTCCAGGTGTACCAGGACCCGTACGCGCCCCGTGAGCAGGAATTCGGGGGCATGACGATCGCGCCGATCCGCAGGCCTCTGGAATGGCAGCTGTCAGCCTCGGACATCCCCGATGACGCGTTGCTCTGGACGATGGAGCTAGAGGCGAGCGGCGAGTTGATCGGCGAAGTCAGGTGCAGTGCCGGGCGTTTCAAGCAGGAAACGATATCCGGAATGGTCGCCGACTTCCGAAGCCTGCTCCAGCGGGCTGTCGCTGATCCTGACTTTTCTCTGAACGGGATCTAACGGGGAGGGGAAAGAAGATGGCCGAGTTGGCTCGTGTGAAAAACGACTCTGACGTCGACGATGTGGCGGAAACGCTCGAACGCGACGGAGCTGTGGTCATAGAGGAGTTGATTGACTCCGATGCGCTGACGGCTCTCTGGCGTGATCTCGGACCTGAGTTGGACGCCTGTGCGTACGGGAAAGACGGGTTCGTCGGGATCCGGACTCGTCGGGTGTCGTCGCTTTTCGACCGTACGGTTCACCTCGCGCCGCTGGTGACACATGGCCTCTTCGTCGAGTCGGCGCGAAAGGTCATGCAGAAACCGGTGCCGATGTGGCTCGGCCGGTATCGCACAGAGAAGATTCCCAGCATTCAGGTGAGCGTCACGCAGGCGATACAGATCGACCCCGGGGAGGGCGCGCAGCCATTGCACCGGGATGACTCTCTGCACCTACGCCGGCACCCTGGTCCGATAAGCCGAGTGCAATTGATGCTCGCCTTGAGTGACTACACCGCTGAAAACGGCGGCACCCTGGTGATACCGGGCAGCCACCATTGGGACGACGAACGTCCACCCCGCCGTGAGGAGGCGGTGCCCACTGAGATGTCGGCGGGCTCGGGTCTCATCTTCCTCGGCGGCACTTACCACGGCGCCGGCAGCAACCAGGCTGACAGTCCGCGCACCGGCCTGATATTGGGGCTGGACCTAGGAAATCTGCGGCAAGAGGAAAATCAGTATCTGGCGGTGTCCCGAGAATCGCTACGAGGATACCCCGAGGACGTGCAGCGGATCCTCGGGTACGACATCTGCCCGCCCGGCCTGGGCTGGTACGAGATGCAAAACCCGCACGTCGTCCTGGAAGCGAACGCCACCAGCAGTTGAGCGCCAATTGGCAAAAGGAATTTCCAACCCAGGCGCATTGTGCCCGGGCTGGGTCGAGAGTTGTCGAATGTAAGGAAAAGAACGTGTCAGAAGAATCTAGCCAATCAGGAAGCCGGAGTGCGGTGACCTCTATTGCGCAGGATGGCTTCTGGTTTCTCAGTCAATTGGCGCCGGAGTCGCCAGCATATAACTTGTGCCGCCTTTATCGAGTGGTGGGCCGATTGAGCGTGCCCGCATTACGTGCGGCGTGGTTCACGGTAGTCAGTCGGCACGAGATATTGCGTGCCAGGTTTCCGGACGTGGACGGCCTGCCCGTTCCGGAAAACGGGCCGCCAGGCGCGGAGAGTTTCTCGTACACGGATCTGAGAATGAGTCCGGGTGACTGTGAGGCGCGCGCGGCGCGTGAATGCGCGAGACGTGCGGCCACGCCCTGTGATCCGGCGAAGGATCCGTTGGCCACCATGCACGTGATCCACACAGGCGCCGAAACGTGTCGCATCCTGCTGCTCCTGCATCACATGATTACCGACAACAGATCCGTTTCGCTCCTGGTGAGGGAGGTCTCCGCCGAGTATCTGCTCGCGGCGCTCCCGGCCATGCCACCGCATCACGCGCGGTCCCCCCTCGCGCCGCACCGACTCACGCCGCCTCCACCTGCGCCCTCCCCGCCCGCCCGCGCGCGGCAGTTCGCCGACTACGCGGTGTGGGAGCGGTCGGAACATGCATCAGCGCGCGCGCGGGAATGGGGGATCGAAGCCGTGCCGACTCCGCTGTCCTGGCCGGTCGACCGCCGCGACGGCGAGAGGGCGGCGTTCCACGGCGGCGTGGTGCGTTTTGAATGTGACGCGGAGGTCGGCGCCGCGGTCCAGGAGCTCGCGCGACGGCTGGGGGCGCCCCCGTACCTGGTGGTGCTGACGGCGTTCCAGGTCGTGCTGCGACGCCACGTGAATCAGGATCGGATCACGGTGGGCCTGAGCATCGACACCCGACCACCGGAGTTCCGGCATTCGATCGGCCCGTTCGCCAACATCGTCCCCCTGTGCGGGGACTTCTCGGGACGGCCGACGTTCCGCGAGCTAGCCGGTCAGCTGGCACAGCTGGCGCGACCCGGGAAGCGGGCCGTGCCGTTCAGCCGTCTGGTCTCGACACTCGCGATCGACCGGGATCCGGACCGGCTCCCATTGTGTGACGTGCTGGTAGAGGTGGCTGTGTCGCCAGAGGCTGAGTTGCGGCTGGGGCAGGCGGTCACTGAGGGCCAGCCGATCCACAACGGCGCCACGAGGACGGACCTGGTGCTGACGTTGGGAGAAAGCACGCCTCGCGTCAGTGGTTGGCTTGAGTATCGGACTGCGCTGTTTTCCCGCCCGCACGCCTCATCACTGCTGGAGCAGCTGGCCACGGTTCTCACCGCGGCCCACCAGGCGCCGGACGTCCCGGTGCGGGAATTGCCCTTGCAGTCCGCGGATCGGATTCGCGCCCAGTTGGCGGAGCTGGATCAGATCGCAGCCGCCGAACCGCCACGACAACCGGTGCAGAGCCTGGTGCGCGACCAGGCAGCCCGTGATCCAGAGGCGATCGCGGTGGAGGCAGGCGGCGATGCCCTCTCGTACCGGGAGTTGAGCGCGCAGGCGGCGGTGGTCGCCACTGCGCTCCGTGCCCTGGATGTGGACGCCGCCCACACCCCGGTGGCGATCCAGATCAAGCCCGGGGCGCAGCAGGCAGCCGCGCTGCTGGGCGCTCTGGACGCGGGCGGCCATGTGGTCTGTTTCGGGCCCGGCGACTCGGGTGAGCGGGCCAGAGCGATGCTCACCGATCTGCAACCGGCCTGTCTGATCGTGGACGCTGACCCCGCCGCCGACAGCCTGGCCGCATGGTGGCGGGCGGAAGGACGCGTTCTCGACCTGTCCCGCCTCCCTGGTCAGCTGGCAAACCCGGCTGCCTCGCCCGAGGCTCACCCCGCTGACTTGGACGGGTTGGCGTACGTCACCCACACCTCCGGGTCGACGGGCAAGCCCAAGGCGATCGCGATGTCCCACGCGAGCCTGGCGCAATTCGTCACCTGGATGGCGGACCAGTGTGAGATCGCCCCCGGGTCGAGGGTGGCGCAGTGGGCGGCGCCGGGCTACGACGCGAGTCTGGTCGAGATATTCATGACGCTCTGCGCCGGAGCGACGCTGTGTCCAGCGCCAACTGCTATCAGGGCACACCCTGAGAAGATCCTCGACTGGCTTGTGGAGGAGCGGATAACGCTCTTCCAAACCGTGCCCAGCTTCGCGCGCGAACTGCATCGGCAGATGCTGCGGCGGGGCCGTGCCGGGTCGCTGCGGGGGCTTCGGCATCTCCTGCTCGCCGGTGAGTCGTTGCCGGCCGACCTGGCGAACCAGCTACGTGACACGTTTTCGTCCACCCGACTCGTCAACTTGTACGGCTCCACCGAGTCGATACTCGCCAGCTGGCACGAGGTCACCGGGCCCGAGCACGGAAGAACGCCGATCGGGCGGCCCATTCCCGGTCGCCAGATCCTGTTGCTCGATGACCAGGACAGACCCTGCCCGCCCGGTCTGGTGGGGAACGTCGTGGTGCGCAGCCCGTACCTGGCTGCGGGTTACCTGAATCTGCCGGACGCGCAGCAATCGGCCTTTCAGCCGGTGGCGGGTCTGCGCACGTACGGGGTGGGGCCGGGCCGGTGGTACCGGACCGGCGACCTGGGACGCAGGCGCGCAGATGGCCTGCTGGAGTTTCACGGCCGGCGCGATCTCCAGATCAAGTTCTACGGGACCCGGCTGGAGTTGACTGAGGTTGAGGCAGTGCTGGCCGCACACCCGGCGGTACGCGAATGCGCGGTGCTCGCAAGCGCCGACCGAGACGGCCTGACCACCCGGCTGACGGCCTACGTGGCCCCCCGCGACCCAACGGCGGACGGTGCGGTGCTGGGAGACGGCTCGGTGTCGGGGGGCGGCGCCGAGCTGGAGGCGGTGTTGCGGCGCCAGCTGCGCAGCCGGTTCGGCGCGGCCCTGCTGCCGGTCTCTTTCCGTACGGTGCGTCAGCTGCCCCGTAACGCGGGCGGCAAGATCGATCGCGGCGCCCTGACCCGCCCCCACCGGGTTGACGTCGGGACGCGTGAGCTGTCCGGCGAGGAACATGTGGTGGCCGGGATCTGGCAGGAGGTGCTGTCCGGGCCTGCCGGGGCACGCCCCGCCGCCAAGCCGGCGCTCCCCGAAGCGGCGGCCTCCAAAGCGGCGGCCTCCAAGGCGGCGGCCTCCAAAGCGGTGGTCCCCGAGCCGGTGGTCCCCAAGCCGGCGGTCCTCCAAGGGGAAGCACGCCGGATCGGCCCTGACGACAGCTTCTTCTCAGTGGGCGGGCATTCGGTGTTGATCCCGGTGCTGCTTCACCGGGTGCGGCTGCGGTTCGGAATTCAGATTCCGATACGCGACTTCATGGTGAACCCCACCGTCGCTGGCGTGGCGGGCGTGCTGGCAAGGCGCCAAGCCGCCGCCGAGCAGGCCCTTGTGATCGGACCTAGTGGACGGGAGGTTGCTGACTCTTTCGGTGAGCCGTGATCAGTCTCAGTGGCAGAAGATTGGAATTAGAGATGCGCATAACCGGAGAGAACCTCACGATTCGCGGTGTCGAAGACATTGCCATCAACCGTGCCCAGGTTGAGCTGGATCAGGGCCAACTCGGCATGGTCGCGGAAGCCTGTGAGCGGATCCAACGATGGGGTCGCGAAGGCCATCCCATCTACGGCGTGACCACCGGCTTTGGAGAGCTGGTCTACAAGAGCATCCCGGTGAAGTTTGAGAGCGAACTGCAGGAAAATCTGCTGCGCAGCCATGCGGCGGCAGCGGGCGATCGGTTCCCCGATGATGTGGTGCGGGCAATCCTGGCGGCGCGACTCAACTGCCTGATGAAGGGCTACTCAGGCATCAGCGTGGACGCGGTGCGCTTGATGGCGACGTTCCTGAACCGTCAGATCCATCCGGTGGTGCCGCAGCAAGGCTCGTTGGGCGCCAGCGGCGACCTGGCGCAGCTCTCCCATCTCGCGCTGCCTCTGATCGGCGCCGGGCAGGTGTCGTACCAGGGTCAGGTCCGGGAAGCCTCGACGGTCCTCGCGGAGACCGGCCTGGATCGGGTCGAGCTTGGCTACAAGGACGGGTTGGCGCTGATCAACGGCACCTCCGCGATGACGGGCGTGGCGGCGTTGGCGTTGCGTCGGGCGCAGCGGCTGCTCCGTCTCGCGCTGTGGGCCTCCGCCGCGTTTGTGCAGGTGATGCGAGGCTCCACTGGGGCGTACCAGGAACGCGGGCATGTGCTGAAGAACCACGTCGGTCAGATGGCTGTGGCCTCGGCGATGCGAGCGTCGCTGCGGGGCGGCAAGCTCACCCGGACCCACGACGAAGTGATGCGTGAGATCGCGGCGACCAGCGGCTTGGACAGCGGTGAGGTGGTCGACAGCTCGACGTACCTGCAGAACGCGTACACCTTGCGGTGCGTGCCGCAGATTCTGGGCCCGGTGTACGACGCGATTCAGTACTGCCAGCGCATCGTCGAAGAGGAGCTCAACTCCTGCAATGACAACCCGCTGATCTTCGATTCACCGGCCACGATTTTCCACGGCGGCCACTTCCACGGCCAGTACGTGGCGATGGCCAGCGACTTCCTCAACATCGCCATCGCCGAGATCGGTGTGCTGGCCGAGCGCCAGCTGAACCGGGTGCTCGACCCGCATCTCAACCCGCACTACCCGGAATTCCTCGCCTCGTCGGGGGAGGCGGGCTTGTACTGCGGCTTGGAAGGGGCCCAGTACCTGGCGACCAGCTTGGCGTCGGAGAACCTGAGCCTGACCTCCCCGGCGTCCATCAAGAGCATCCCGTCCAACGGTCAGAACCAGGACGTGGTGAGCATGGGGCTGATCGCCGCGAGACGGTCGCTGCAGTTGACCGACCACGTGCACACCATCCTCTCGGTGCTGGTCGCGGCGTGCTACCAGGCGGCCATGGTCACCGGCTTGGAGCAGTTCAGCCCCAGCGTGAGCAAGCCGATGCGGCTGCTGTCGGAGCGGGTGACTCCGTACCAGGACGACGCGGTGGTGGGTGTGTTCCTGGCCACGATCAGAGATGCGTTGCGGGACGAGAAGTTCTCCGAGCAGCTGCCTGAGATCAACTGATGTCCGTGGTGTGACAGCGCGAGGGGCTGGTCGAAGTGAAGTCGACGTTCATCGCGCCTGAGGTGGGCGCGTACCTGTCCGAGAACTGCACCAGGCCGTCCCCGCTGCTGCTCCGGCTGCGTGCGGAGACAATCGCGAAGACCGGCGAATACTCGAAGATGCAAGTCACGCCCGAGCAGGGCGCCTTTCTGACGTTGCTGGTGAAATTGACGGACGCCCGGCGTGCGATTGAAGTCGGGACGTTCACTGGCTACTCCTCCCTGTGCATCGCCGCGGGCCTGCCCGAGGGCGGCCATTTGATCACCTGCGAGGGGGTGCGGGAGTGGGCGGCCATCGGCCAGCGCTACTGGGCGCGGGCGGGGCTGCGGGACCGGGTGGAATTGCGTCTCGGGGTGGCCATCGACACGCTGCGGGATTTGCCGAAAATCGAGTGTTTCGATTTCGCGTTCATCGACGCCGACAAGATCTCGTATCTGGATTACTACGAGGAACTGTTGGCCCGGGTCAGGCCGGGAGGCGTGATGTGTGTGGACAACGTGCTCTGGAACGGCCAGGTCGCCGACCCTGACGCGAATGACCCAGAGACCGCCGCGTTGAAGGAATTCAACGCGGCGGTGCTGGCAGACCCGAGAGTGGAGTCCGTGATGATCCCCATCGCGGACGGGTTGACGTTGTGCCGAAAGCGATGAGACCACAGCGAGCTGGGTTCTTGAACGCGGTGTCGCTGACAATAGAAGGAGAGATGTGATGACCGCCCCGGAGGATGATTCCGCCGCTCCTGGCACGCCAAGGAAAACTCGGCCATTCACTGGCACGGAATACCTGGAGAGTCTGAAAGACGATCGCGAGGTCTACATCTACGGTGAGCGCGTCAAAGACGTCACGTCGCACCCGGCGTTTCACAATCCAGCCAGGATGATCGCACGCCTGTACGACGCCCTCCACGCTCCGGAGTCTCGTGAGGTGCTGACCACGTCCACTGACACCGGCAGCGACGGGTACACGCACCGGTTCTTCACCACGCCGCACAGCGCTGAGGATCTGGTCGCGGATCAGCGGGCCATCGCCGCCTGGGCTCGGCTCAGCTATGGCTGGATGGGGCGCAGCCCCGACTTCAAGGCGTCCTTTCTGGGCACGCTCGGCGCCAGCGCTGACTTCTACGCGCCCTTCTCGGACAACGCGAGACGGTGGTACCGGGAGTCACAGGAGAAGGTGCTGTTCTGGAACCACGCCATGGTGCACCCGCCGGTGGACCGGGACCGACCGCCCGACGAGGTGGCCGACGTCTTCGTCCATGTGGAGCGGGAGACCGACTCCGGGGTCGTGGTGAGCGGCGCCAAGGTGGTCGCCACGGGTTCCGCGCTCACGCATTACAACTTCATCGCGCACTGGGGCCTGCCGATCAAGGACCGGAAGTTCGCGCTGGTGGCCACGGTGCCGATGGACGCTCCGGGGATGAAACTGATCTGCCGCCCGTCGTACACGGCGATGGCCGCGGTGATGGGCAGCCCGTACGACTACCCGCTGTCGTCCCGGCTGGACGAGAACGACACCATCCTGGTGCTGCACAAGGTCCTCATCCCGTGGGAGAACGTGTTCATCTACGGCCATCTCGGCAAGGTGCAGACCTTCACCAGCCAGTCCGGGTTCATTGAGCGTGCCATGTTCCACGGCTGCACGCGGCTGGCCGTGAAGATCGAGTTCCTGGCTGGGCTGCTGGCCAAGGCGCTGGAGATCACGGGCGTCAAAGACTTTCGCGGGGTGCAGAGCCGGCTGGGTGAGGTGCTGGCGTGGCGGAACCTGTTCTGGGCGCTGTCGGACGCCGCCGCCCGGAATCCGACGCCGTGGAAAGACGGCGCCGTGCTGCCCAACCCCCAGTACGGGATGGCCTATCGGTGGTTCATGCAGATCGGCTACCCCAGGATCAAGGAGATCGTGCAGCAGGATGTGGCGAGCGGGCTGATCTACGTGAACTCGTCCGCGGAGGACTTCAAGAACCCCGACATCCGGCCGTACCTGGACAAGTACCTCAGGGGCTCCCACGGCGCCGAGGCGGTGGAACGGGTCAAGCTGATGAAGTTGCTGTGGGACGCCGTGGGCACCGAGTTCGGCGGACGCCATGAGCTGTACGAGCGGAACTACTCCGGCAACCACGAGAACACCCGGGTCGAGCTGCTGTTCAGCCAGATCTTCAACGGCCAGCTCGACACGTACAAGGCGTTTGCGGACGAGTGTCTGACCGAGTACGACCTGAACGGCTGGACCGGGTCAGACCTCGCCTCCTTCGATAAGCAGCGTCACACCCTGCTCGGTGAGCTCAACCAGTAACGATCTGCTGGGCTCGCCGAGCCGGGTGTTCAGACGCTGAGTGAATTCGACTTCGACACCACATGCTCGGTGAAAGAGCTCAACGTCGGGTCCTCGAAAAGCTCGCCGATCTCGATGTCAATTCCTAGCTCGTCCTGAATTCGGGTGGTGATCCGCACCGCGGCGATAGATTGTCCGCCGAGCTCGAAAAAGGTCTTGTCGCCCGGATCCGGCTCGCCCAGCACGTCGCACCAGATATCCGCTACCCGGCGAGCGGCTGCACTCTGTTCGGCGTTTGTTGTCATCGTCGGCCTCCTCCTTGTTTCGGAATGAATACCGTGCCGCTGGGTCTCACAGGCCCCGACCTGAAGGCGTGCGTTCCCTTTCGGGCCACAGGTGTGGAACGCGTTGTGGCCTGGCCGCGGATGATCTGGCCGGTGTTTTGTTTGAGCGTCACAAACACCTTCCTTATCGCGCATCTCCAGTAATGCTGTTGAAAAACGAGTCACCGCAACACAAAAGATGCGTTGCGGGTGAAATCTCTGTGAAACTCATCTTTGACTGGATCAACGGGGCTCCGGCCTGTCGGCATCCCGCCTCAGGAGGACTGAGACAGCATGAAGCCATTTCGTATTGAAATCCCTCAGGCTGACTTGGATGAATTGCGACGCCGGATTGGGGCGACCCGGTGGCCCAGCGAGCTGGCCGGGGTGGGTTGGAGCCGTGGCGTCCCGGTCACGTACCTGCGGGAGTTGGCGGACTACTGGCGCACCCACTACGACTGGCGCGCGGCGGAAGCGCGGCTCAACAGCTTCCCGCAGTTCATCACCGAGATCGACGGGGCGAACGTGCATTTCCTGCGCGTGCCCTCGCCCGAGCCGCATGCTCTTCCGCTGATCCTCACCCACGGCTGGCCCGGGTCGATAGCGGAGTTCCTGCCGGTGATTGAGCCGCTGACGGACCCGCGAGCCCACGGGGCCGATCCCGCTGACGCTTTCGAGCTGGTCATCCCGTCCATCCCCGGCTACGGCTTCTCCGGCCCGCTCCGAGAGCCAGGCTGGAACATCCGGCGCACCGCGCGGGCGTGGGCGGAGCTGATGCGGCGGCTGGGACACGACCGGTACCTGGCCCAAGGTGGCGACTTCGGCGCGCTGATCTCACTTGAACTGAGCCGGGTGGCGGCGGAGCACGTGGTGGGTGTGCACTCCAACATGCTGCCCGCGGTGGGGCACGCCGAGCGGCTGAGCGATTCGGATCAGCGCAGGGTGGATCTGATGGCTCGCTTCATCGCGGAGCTGTCCGGCTACATGAAGATCCAGTCCACCCGGCCGCAGACGCTCGCGTACGGGTTGACCGACTCCCCGGTGGGTCAGCTGGCCTGGATCGTGGAGAAGTTCAAGGAGTGGACGGACTCGGTCACCGTTCCAGAGGACGCGATCGACCGGGATCTGCTGTTGACCAACGTCAGCATCTACTGGTTGACCGGCGCCGCCGGGTCGTCCGCTCAGTTCTATTACGAGGTGGCCGAGATCCTTCCGACGGCGGCGGAGCCGCCGCCGCCGGGCCCGGTGCCGGTGCCGGTGGGAGCGGCGGTGTACGCGAAGGAGATCTTCCTCCCGGTGCGCCGGTTCGCGGAGCAGACGTACCCGACGCTGGCTCACTGGAGCGAGTTCGGCCGGGGTGGCCACTTCCCCGCGATGGAGCAGCCGGACCTCTTCACCGCTGACCTCAGAGCCTTCGCCCGGAAGCTACGCGCCCTGCCCGCGCCAGCGCAGCGGTCCCGGCCGTCACCGGCTGAGACGGCCCCGGTCCACGGCGCCCCGGTCCCCGGCGTCCCGGCCCACGAACCGAAGGCGGTCTAGATGAGGACTCCGACGCCGGCGCCGCGGCGCGCCCGGCAGCTGTCCAGCAGGGTCGCCCGCGCAGCGGTCGCCCACTGGGCGGCCAAGTGGGGCGTGGCCCGGCTGCTGCCCCGAGCCGGGTGGCTGGTGGTGGCTGGGTTGACGCTGGTCAACCTCGCTCTGGGTGTGTTGCCGGTGGTGTTCGTGGTTGCCACCAGCGCCATGATCGGGATGGTGCCCAGTGCGGTCCGGGACGGACTCGAGTCGGCGGCCTGGGGTTCGCTGACGGCTGTCTTCGCCGTTGCGGCGGCGAGTTTCGTGGCTCAGGAGGTGATCAGCCCGTTCCAGAAGGCGCTGGGCGAGCTGATGGCACGCCGGGTCGATGGCGAGGTCTTTCAGGAGGTGATAGCCCGTTCCACCGGGCCGCACGGAGTGGGGTTGCTGGAAGACCAGCGGGCGCTCGGTGATCTGCGGTTGGCGGCCCGCGACCTTGAGCCCGGCCTCTACAGCCCCGGGCAGGCGTGCGCCGGGATCTTGGCTTTGATCGCCAGGTACACGCAGCTGGTCGGGTTCGCCGCGGTGGTGGGCGTCGCGTTCTCCTGGGTGGCGGCCGTGGGTGTGCTGGGCGCGGTGGTGCTGTTCCGGAACGGCCGGCGTCGCGGATTCCGCAGGTTTCTGCGGATCTGGCTCTCCCTCGAAGCCGCCGACCGCAAGTTGAACTACTTCCGGCAGCTTGGCATCGAAGCGCCCGGCGGCAAGGAGATCCGGGTGTTCGGTCTGGCCCGTTGGCTCAGGGACCGGCTGTACGACGTTCACCTGAGCGTGCTGCGTCCACTGTGGGCAGAGCGTCGCAAGATCTACCTCTGGCCCTTTTTCTGGTACGCGACAGCCGGGCTGGCGGTGGCCGCGGCGGTGTTCGGGATGATCGGCGTCAGCGCCTCGGGCGCCCTCACTCTGACTGATTTCGCGCTGGTGATGCAGGCGGCGCTCGGCGCGTTGCGGCTCTCGGACCACTACCCCGAGATCGACACCCCGACCGCGGTGGGGGTGAACGCGCACGACGCTGTCACCAGGTTCCTCGCGCGTGCGGACGCTGAGCCTTCGGTCGCCGCCGTGCCCCCCGTGGCGCCGTCGGGCCGGGCGGCGATTCCCGACCCGACGGGCGAGATCCACGTGAAGGACGTGAGTTTCCGGTACCCCGGCGCTGAGCGTGCTGTCTTCGATGGTCTGGAGCTGAGGATCCCGGCCCGAAAATGCACCGCAATCGTCGGCTTGAACGGGGCCGGCAAGACCACGCTGGTCAAGCTGCTGGCCCGGCTGTACGAGCCGAGCGCCGGCGCGCTGACCGTCGACGGGGTGGACGTGCGCACGTACCCGATCGAGGTGTGGCGAAGCAAGCTCGGAGTGATCTTTCAGGACTTCGCTCGCCACGAAGTGTCGCTGGCGGACAACATCGGGTTCGGCGCGATCGGCGCGCTCCACGACCGGGACGGGATCCGCGCCGCAGCGGACGCGGTCGGGCTGGGGCCGGCGATCGCGCAGCTGCCCAAGGGCATCGACACCCTGTTGGCGCGGCACCTGTCCGATGGTGCTGAACTATCCGGCGGCCAATGGCAGCGGGTGGCGCTGGCACGGGCGCTGTTCGCGTTCCGGCACGGATCGCCGATCGTGGTGCTGGATGAGCCCACAGCCAGCCTCGATGTGCGCGCCGAGGCGGAATTCTTCGGTGAGTTCGCGAGCCTGACCCGGGGCGCCACCACGCTGCTGATCTCGCACCGGTTCTCCACAGTGCGCCACGCCGACCTGATCGTGGTGATGGAAGCCGGACGGGTGACCGAACAGGGCAGCCACCACCAGTTGCTCGACCAGGGCGGCCGGTACGCGGAGCTGTTCGCGCTGCAGGCAGGTCGGTTCACCGATCTGCCACGCGAGGAGGTGACGGCGTGACAGAGGTGATCGTCGGTTCGTGGCGCATGATCGTCACCGCTTGGCGGCTGGATCGGCGTAAGACCGTCTTCGCGGTGGTCTTGATGCTGGCGGGCGCGGTGGCGGGGCCGATGCTGGCGGTGGTGCTGGGGTGGATGGCGAACGCGGTCGTCGCCGGAGATTGGCGCGCCGCCGCCGCGGCGGGCGTCGTCGCCGCCTTCCTTGCGATCATGGCGTTGACGTTTTCGCACTTCGCTCACCTTGCCCACTTCGAGCTGTCCGAGCTGACCGAGGTGGACTTCGATCAGCAGCTGCTGACGCTGTCGAACGGCTCCGCCGGGATCGCCCATCACGAGCAGGCCGAACACGCGGACGCGTTGACGGTGCTGCAGCGGGACGCGAACAAGTTCCGGTTCTGTCTGGACGCGCTGCTGAACTGCGTGAGTCTCGGACTGGCCGGGGTGCTGACCGGGGTGCTCCTGGTGCTGGTGAACCCGGCGTTGCTGTTGCTGCCGCTGGCGGCGTTGCCGCCGTTGCTCTCGGGCCGGTGGGCGGAGCGGATCCTGGACCGGGCCAAGACAGCCACGGCGGAGCCGACCCGGGTGGCACAGAACCTGTTCCGCAGCTGCACCTCCGCGAGCGCTGCGGGGGAGTTGCGGGTGTTCCGGTTGCAGCGGGAGTTCCAACGTCGACATGCCCAGCACTGGGACGTCGCCACCCGAAAGCTGGTGAGAGCGCAGGTGCGCGCCGCCTGGGTGCGCACGCTCGGCCAGGTGGCGTTCGCGTTGGCGTACGTCGGCGCGGTGTTGCTGGTGGTGCGGGAGGCGATCGCGGGACGCCGTTCAATCGGCGACGTGGTGCTGCTGATCGCGCTCGCGGCCCAGGTCAACCAGCAGGTGGTGACCGCGGTGGGCCTGCTGCAGGACCTGCAGCAGCTGGCGAGCGCGTACCGCCGGTTGGATCAGGTGCGCGCCACGGTGGCCGATCCTCGCGCGATCCAGGCGCAGCGGCCGGCGCCGAGCCGGTTGCGGGACGGGATCGAGCTGGCGGGGGTGAGTTTCACGTACCCGGGGACCAAAACTCCGGTGTTGCGCGACGTCAGCCTGCGCCTGCCGGCAGGCGCCACGGTGGCGTTGGTGGGCGAGAACGGGGCCGGGAAGACCACGTTGATCAACCTGCTGTGCGGCTTTTACCGGCCGTCCGAGGGTCAGATCCTGCTGGACGGGGTCGCCCTTGACGAGCTGGGCGTGGAGGAGTGGCGGAGCCGGATCGCCGCCGGCTTCCAGGATTTCGTCAAGTACGAGTTCCAAGCCCGTCGCGCCGTCGGGGTGGGCGACCTGCCGCACCTGGATTCGGATCCGCATGTGCGGGCGGCACTTGACCGGGCCCACGCGAACGGTGTGCTGGAAGCCCTGCCCGAAGGCCTTGCCACCCAACTCGGGAAGAGTTACGCGGAGGGAGTCGAACTCTCCGGCGGCCAGTGGCAGAAGTTGGCGCTGGGACGGGCGCTGATGCGGCCCGCGCCGTTGCTGCGGCTGCTCGACGAGCCGACCTCGGCGCTGGATCCGCAGACCGAGCACGAGCTGTTCGAGCGGTACGCCGAGCTGGCCCGTCAATCAGCGCAGCGGACCGGAGCCATCACCCTCCTGGTGTCGCACCGTTTCTCCACGGTGCGGATGGCCGATGTGATCG
This sequence comes from Micromonosporaceae bacterium, assembly GCA_050701815.1. Lineage (GTDB taxonomy): Bacteria > Actinomycetota > Actinomycetes > Mycobacteriales > Micromonosporaceae > WHSM01. Next base: position 17,441 of record JBOGDL010000260.1, read on the forward strand.
TTGTGGTCCGGGATGGGCAGATCGTGCAGACCGGAGACCACGCCGCCCTGATGGCCGACGGCGGCCTGTACGCCGAGCTGTTCTCGCTGCAAGCCAAGGCGTACCGGTGAACCCGGCGCAGCAACCCGCCGCCGGTCACGGCGGTGGGGCTGGTTCGCGGATCTCGGTGGTGATCCCGACGTACAACCGGTGTGCCGCGCTGGACGCCACGTTGTCCTCGCTGGTCAGGCAGCGGCTTCCGCGATCACAGTTTGACGTCGTGGTCGCCGATGACGGGTCTGCCGACGCCACCCGGGCAACCGTGGAGTCGTACCGGGGGCGGCTTCAGGTGCGTCACACGTACCAGGAGGATCTGGGTTTTCGCGCCGCTGCCGCCCGCAATGCGGGAGCGTGGCTGGCCCAGGCGCCGATCCTGCTCTTCCTCGACACCGGAGTCCTGGCGGGCCCCGACACCCTGACCCGGCATCTCGCGGCGCATCGCGGTGACGCCGCGCCCTGCGCGGTCGCCGGGTACGTCTACGGCTACCGCCCAGCGGGCGCGCCCAGCCCCGAGTTCGCGAACGCGGTGGCCCGGGCGGCGCCGGAACGGGTGCTCGCCGAGTTCCGCGACCACCCTGAGTTCGCTGATTTCAGGGACGACGTGTTGACCGACTGTGACTTCGACTTGGGGCGCTTCTCGGTGCCGTGGACGTTGTTCTGGTCCGGCAACTGCTCCGTTCCGGCACGTGAGTTCTGGGCCGCCGGCGGCTTCGACGAGGATTTCCGCAGCTGGGGTTTCGAGGATGTGGAGCTGGGCTTCCGGCTGCACCGGCGCGGTCTGCCGTTGCGGCTGAACCGGGACGCGTGGGTGATCGAGGCGCCGCAGGAGCGGGACGAAACCGCGGTGTGGGAGGGCGCCCAGCGCAACATAGAGCTGTTCCTGCGCAAGCACCCGGAGCCGGTGGTGGAAATCGGCTGGGGGTTGATCCAGCGCCAGTTTCTCGGCGCCTGGGATTCCGAGCACCGGGAGCTGCTCGCGTACACAAGTCAGGTCCGGGGTCTGGAGGTGTCAGCGGAGCTGGCCGAGTGGGCGAGAGACGCCCCGGCGTCGGGCCGCATCGTCGTGATGGGCGCGGGCGCCGTCATTCCGGCTGCCCTGCCACCGGCCGTGTTGATGGACTTTGACCGACAGGCGTTGAAACAGCCGGGAGCGGACGGTCACGTCAGGCGCCATTCGCTCGGCCTCCGGACCCCGTTGGAGAACCAAGCCGTGGACACGGTGATCATCACGTCCCGGATGGCAGGGGTCCAGAAGCGGTGGGGCGAGGAGGTGCTGGCGGAGGCGCGTCGCATCGGACGCAGTGTCCAGGTGGTGGGGGCGGGATAGCCAAAGCTGGCTTGGCTGCCGCGACTCACCTGCCCCGCCGCGACTGGCGTGGCTCAGCCGCCTCCGCCGCCGCTGATCTTCACCACGACCTCGCTGTCGGTGACCTCTGTGACCTCCACCTTGAAGCCTTCGACGTCAACCGGCTGGCCGACCGGTGCGGTGACCTCGTTGCCGGCGATCTCGAGCGTGACGTCCTGTCCCTTCACACCGACCAGCTTCGCCTCCACGCCGAGCACCTCGGCCTTGGCGTCCACGCCGCGGTCGAAGGTCACGGTGCATGAGTTGAGATTGCAGTCGGTGGACGTGCCTTCGCCGCCGCACCCGACGAGCGCCAAGCCCATCAGCAGCGCCGCGAACACACCGAGAATCTGTGCCGGCAGGGACCTGGGTGACCGGGTCGGTCTGTGAAGTAGAGCCACGGCTGGAGTGTACGTGCCAACGCACAACAGGTGGGTCTGGCCGATAGGCGATCTGAATCACCTGCCGGCGCGGGCAGGCGCCGACCGTGGCTGCTGCGTCCGTTCCTGACGAGGTCCACCTGCCGAGCTGACCGCTTCAGCTGTTGTACGGAAGCATCGGGAACCATCCGATCCCGAACATCGCCGGCACCCGCAGATCCCAATACACCACCGTGAACACCCCAAGCGCGATCAACAGCACACCGGTGATCAGCGACGTGCGGCGCGGGCTTGCCGACAGCCAGCGCAGGAACCGTCCCCGGGTGGCCGCGATCAGCAGGGCGAACACCACCGACACCAGCGCGATGTTGCCGAGCGACTGCAGCACGAAGGCGAGCGCGCCGTAGAACGGATTCTGGGTGTCCACCGCCCAATGGAAGAGCTTGTTGAACAGCGGGTACGGCCGGCCGATCAGGAACCCGCCCACCAGAGCCCCCAGCGTGACCACCCGCGCGGTTGGTCGATGAGCGAACGGGTCCGGCAGCACCTTCAGCGCCGCCAGTCCCATCGCGATCAGCGCCAGCCCGATCCCACCGAACACCACCGAGGACTGGATCAGACGTACCGGGACACCGCCGACCATCTGGTCGGACAGCTGCGGCAGGCGCTCGCCGAGCAACACCCCGATGAAGCCGTACGTGGCGGAGACGGCGACCATCCCGAGGGTGAGCCACCCAACTGGGCGCAGCAGCGACCCTGCCCGACCCAGGCCAACGCCATGGCCGGCGCCGGCCTGGCTCAGGGGGCGGGCGTCGGCCGGGCTCACGCGGCGGGCGGCGCCGGCCTGGCTCATTGGCCCCACAGCCGCCGCCATCGCGATGTTGCACGCGGTGAACGTGCCGGCGAATCCGGAGACGAACGCGAACAGCAGCCCCGCCGCAGTGCCCGCGATCGCGGTCTCCTTGGCGTCGTGTCCGAGCAGCGTGTTGGCGACGTTGTCGCCGATGACCGAGTCGACGAACTCGTACGACCACAGCAGCGCGAGCGCGACGCCGGCCGCCACACTCAAGCCGACTGCCCATCCAGTCCGCACAGGGGCGTCCTCAGCGGAGGTGTCGACAGGGTTGGCCCTCGGAAGCAGGGTGTCGGTGTTTCGGGCAGATCGGCTCATGACGCCTCCCGGAGATCGGGATTCGATCGTCCCAAGACATGTTTGGCGCTGTCTTCTTCACACGTGCGCCGGTGGCGGCCAGGGCTGAGCCGTGCGCCGTCGCGGCCGGGCCCCTGGGCTGTGCGCGGT
>JBOGDL010000261.1:0-3923 GCA_050701815.1 Micromonosporaceae bacterium
GCGGCGAGCGTGGTCATCGGCTCGGTGTTGCCGTACACCAGGCGGTCAATGACTCCTAGCGCGGAGAACCCGTGCTCCTCAGCGGACCGCGCCCACTCGATGACCTGCTCTCCGCGAACCCACGGGATCGCAGAGGGCAGGCCGATTCCGATGTCCATGGCTGCTCACCAGACCGGGCATGCGGGAGCGGCGCCTCGGACCACGGCGCCGCCGCGTCCGGCCCAGGTCACCTGGCGTGCGGTGAGCAGACCGCAGACGCACCGGGTGTAGACGATCAGGCCCGCCGATGTGTGATGGCGGGACACCACCTCGACCGGGTCGTCATCCGGCCAACCGCACCGCGGGCAGAGACGGTCGGCAGTGGCGGGGTCAGCTTCGCGGCATTCACCTGGAGTGGTCATGCCACCAGTCTGGGCCGGAAAGACAGCTGAGGTCCATCTCATCATTTTCAATATTTCCTTGTACGGTTGTCACATGATTGATTTGCGACGGCTGCACACCTTGCGGGTGCTGGAGCAGCAGGGCACCGTGACCGCGGCGGCAGAGCTGCTGCATCTCACGCCGTCAGCGGTGTCGCATCAGATCGCGCAGCTAGGGCGGGACCTGAAACTCCAGCTTCTGGAGCGGCATGGGCGGCGAGTGCATCTCACGCCAGCGGCCCGGGCTTTGGTGGCGCACGCCGATGACGTGGCCGCGCGCTGGGAGCAGGCGCGGGCGAAGATCTACGCGCATCCAGAAGCGAGCGGGGTGGTCCGGGTGGCGGGCTTCCCCAGCGTGATCGCCGGTCTGCTGACGCCTATGGTCAGGCGACTGCGGCAGACACATCCGCAGTTGCGGCCGGTCCTTGTCGAGGCCGAAACGCAACCGGGCCACGACATGCTGTTGGCGGGTGAGGCAGACCTCGCCGTGTACGCGACCTCGACCTCCGCGCCGGTCGCGGGGGCCAGTCGGTTCCAGCAGCAGCCACTTCTCGAGGAACCGCTGGACCTGCTGGTCCCGTCCTTTCACCGGCTGGCCCAACAGGGCGAGGTGAGGGTCGAGGACCTGGAGGGGGAGGAGTGGATCGTCCCGCTCGCCGGCACCTGTGACTTCTACGAGCTGACGCTCGCCACGTGCACCATGGCGGGCTTCGCCCCGAACATCGCTCATCGCGCCATGGACAACTTCGCGGTGACCGCGATGGTGGGGCAGGGGCTGGGGATCGCCATGATCCCCCGTCTGGCCGCCGCCCTGCCCAGGGGTGACGCGGTCCGCCTCCCGATCGTGAGCCAGCCCCGTCCCACCCGCCAGGTGCACCTTTCGATTCGCGACGGCAGCGACTCCCAACCTGCGATTCGCGCGGCGGTGGAGGCGCTGCGGGCGGTGGCGGAGGCCTTTTCAGCCGAGGTCGTGCTGCCGGCGGGCGCCGCAGCGGCTGCGGGCACTGCCTGAGGCTGAGCGGCTGGGCCGGCGACATGCTCTCGGCCGGAGCTGTTGAGTTGATCGCGGATGTCGTACCGGATGGATAGGTTCTAGGCGTGTCCGAGGACGTGATCCCGCAACAGCCAACTCCAGAGCAGCAGGCTCAGGCCGGCGAGGAGCCGCCCGCCGAGGTGAGAGAGCGGCACCGTGAGCTCTCCGAGGAAGTCGGCGACCACCAGTACCGCTATTACGTGCTCGATGCGCCGACCGTGTCTGACGCCGAGTTCGACACCATGTTTCGGCAGCTTGAGCAGCTGGAGCAGCAGTATCCGGCGCTGCGCACTCCCGACTCGCCGACCCAGCGCGTCGGTGGGACCTACTCGACCTTCCGCGCTCCGGTGGCGCACGCGGAGCGGATGCTATCGCTGGACAACGCCTTCAGCGATGACGAGCTGGAAGCCTGGGCCGCCCGGATCGAGCGGGAGCTGGGGGGCTCGGCGGTTCGCTACCTGTGCGAGCTGAAGGTGGACGGGCTCGCGATCAATCTGACGTACGAGAAGGGGCAGCTCACTCGCGGGGCCACCCGGGGGGACGGTCGGACCGGCGAAGATGTCACCCCCAATGTGCGCACGATTTCTGAGGTTCCGGACCGGTTGCGGCACAGCGACGAGTTCGTGGTTCCCGAGCTGGTGGAGATCCGGGGGGAGGTTTACCTCCCGGTGGCGGGGTTCGCGGAGTTGAATGAGCGGCTAGTCGAACAGGCTGAGCCGCCGTTCGCCAACCCGCGTAGCGCCGCGTCAGGAAGCCTGCGTCAGAAGGACCATCGGATCACGGCGACCCGCCCGCTGCGCCTGGTCGTGCACGGGCTGGGAAGGCGGCAGGGGTTCGAGCCGGCCAGCCAGTCGGAGGCGTATGAGGCGTTGCGGGCGTGGGGGCTGCCGATCAGCAAGAGCTGGAAGGTCGTCGACTCGCTCGACGAGGTGAAGCAGTTCATCGACTACTACGCCGAGCACCGGCACGCGGTGGAGCACGAGATCGACGGCGTGGTGGTGAAGGTGGACAGCGTCGCGATCCAGCGCCGGCTGGGCGCCACCAGCCGGGCGCCGCGCTGGGCGATCGCCCGCAAGTACCCGCCGGAGGAGGTCAACACCAAGCTGGTCGACATCCGGGTCAACGTCGGGCGCACCGGGCGGGTCACCCCGTACGCGGTGCTGGAGCCGGTGCTGGTGGCGGGCTCCACGGTCACGTACGCGACGCTGCACAACGCGCACGAGGTGAAGCGCAAGGGCGTGCTGATCGGTGATGTCATCGTGCTGCGGAAAGCCGGTGACGTGATTCCCGAGGTGCTCAGCCCGGTGGTCGGTCTGCGGAAGGAGGCGGCGCCGGACTCGCTGCGCGAGTTCGAGATGCCGACGCAGTGCCCCGAATGCGGGACTGAACTGCGCCGGGAGAAGGAGTCCGACGTCGACATCCGCTGCCCGAACAGTCGTCACTGTCCGGCTCAGCTGCGGGAGCGGATCTTCCACGTGGCCGGCCGCGGCGGCTTCGACATCGAGGTGCTCGGCTACAAAGCCGGGGCTGCGCTGCTGGAGTCGGGCGTCATCACGGATGAGGGAGACCTGTTCTCCATCGACGAGGCTGCGCTGCTGCGGTGCCCGTTCTTCGTCAACAAGGACGGCTCGCTCGGGGCCAATGGCGTCAAGCTGCTGAGCCACCTTGACGCTGCCAAGCAGCGCCCGTTGTGGCGGGTGCTGGTGGCGTTGTCGATCCGACACGTGGGTCCGACCGCGGCGCAGGCGTTGGCGCGCGAGTTCGGGTCTCTGGAACACATCGAGGCCGCGAGCAAGGAGGAGCTGGCGGCGGCCGAGGGTGTGGGTCCGACCATCGCCGAGTCGGTGGTGGAGTGGTTCTCGGTGCCGTGGCACCGCGATGTGGTGGCCAAGTGGCGGGCCGCCGGGGTGCGGATGGCGGAGGAGCGGGTCGACGAGCCGCGTCCGCTGGAGGGGGTTGTCGTCGTGGTCACCGGCTCCCTGGAGCGGTACTCGCGGGACGAGGCCAAAGAGGCCGTGCAGCGCCGGGGCGGCAAGGTCAGCGGCTCGGTGTCGAAGAAGACCCATTTCGTGGTGGCCGGCGACTCACCCGGCTCCAAGTACGACAAGGCGATTGAGCTTAAGGTGCCGGTGCTCGACGAGGACGGGTTCGGAGTGTTGCTGGACGACGGTCCCGAGGCAGCCCGCGAACACGTTCTGGACAGTTAGCTCCGCGTCTGATCGATTGCATGGGGGTTCTCCGCGCGCCGTGATGTGACAAGATGTTGCCATTCGATCACGTCTTGTTTTCGCTGGTCACGGATAGAGCACACATCACGGCTACGGTGCAGTCCCAGCTGAACGCTGTGCGCAATACTCCGGCATTGCGCCGTCACTGCCGTCGGGCGACCTCAATTGCCCACGGTGGAAGCGGATGGGCACTCTCCGACGGGTCACGTGGACCGGACGTCGGCATGGCTCGGTGCACGCAGG
>JBOGDL010000262.1:0-2117 GCA_050701815.1 Micromonosporaceae bacterium
CTGTCGCCGGTCACGTACAGGGAATTGTCGATCCAGTACGAGGTGTATTCGGCGTGGTTCTTGTCGAGCAGGTTCTTCAGGCCCGCCTGGGTGGTGGCGGCGTGACGGCGCTTCGCGTCGCGTACGAGCTGGGCCTTTTGAGTTTTGTCGGACGTCTTCCGGGCTTTGGAGAGGTCAGCTTCGCTGTCGAGCACCACCCAGAAGGACGAGTAGCCCTTCTCCGCGATCTCTTTGCGTACGGTGTGCTCGACCTTCTTGCCGTCTCCTTCTCCGGCCTCAGGGTTTGGTGACGCCGCGGCGGGCAGCGCGGCGAGGGGCAGCGCCAGGGTGGCGACGGTGACCGCCATCCGTGCCCACCACCGCCGTGGTGGAACGGTGGCCGCGCTTCTACGCGGAGGAACGGTGGCCGCGCTTCTACGCGGAGGAACGGTGGCCGCGCTTCTACGCGGAGGAACGGTTTCCATGTGTCTCCTTCCGGGGGTGTGCTGTCGGAAATCATCACATAGATAGCAGTCAATAAAGAATAGTTTCGACAGCCGAAAGTCACTCGCCGATCACCCGGGGTTGCTGGCGAGCCGGCTAGCGAGCCGCTTGCCCGCACCGAAGGATGGCGGGAGCAGCCCGTCCCGGGTGATAAGGGAAAATGGCGGTCGCGCGGGGCGGAGAAGCGGAGGTGGATTGATGGCGCTGCACGTGCGTGGAGTGCTGCTACCCGATGACGAGGTGCGCGACATCTACCTGGTGGGCGACCGGGTCAGCTTCGAGCCGGTCCCCGGCGCGGAGACGATCGCGGACTCCGGCTACGTGTTGCCAGGCCTGGTCGACGCGCACTGCCACATCGGGATCGCACCCGGGGGAGGGCCGATCGACAGCCTCGAGCGGGCCCAGGAGCTTGCCCGTGTGGATCGGGACGCCGGCGTGCTGGCGATTCGGGACGCGGGTTCTCCGTACCCGTACCCGGAGCTTGACGACCACCCCGACATGCCCCGACTGGCCCGCGCCGGACGACACCTCGCGCCCCCCAGGAAGCACCTTCGCGGGATCCCGCTGGAAACCGAGGCAGACGAGCTGATCGAGGCGACAGTCGCCCAGGCGAAGGCGGGCAACGGCTGGGTGAAGCTGGTGGCCGACTGGCTGGACCGCGGGGTGCAGGACCTGGCCCCGTGTTACGACGAGGCGACGCTGACCGCGGCCATCGCGGCCGCGCACGCAGCTGGCGCCCGGGTGGCAGCGCATACTTTCGAAGAAGAGACCGTGGCGATGCTGGTGCGGGCCGGTGTCGACTCGGTGGAGCACGGCACCGGGCTGTCGATGGATTTGGTCGACGAGATGGCTCGTCGTGGCACGACGCTGGTGCCGACTATGATCAACATTCAGACCTTTCAGGACATCGCGGCGCAAGCTGACCAGAAGTTCCCCGGGTACGCCGAGCATCTGCGCGCGTTGTGGCGGCGGTTCCCAGAGGTGGTGCGGGCCGCGCACCAGGCCGGGGTGCCGGTGCGCACGGGCACCGACGCCGGCGGCGCAATCGCGCATGGGTTGATCGCTGAGGAGATGATGTCGCTCCACAAGCAGGCGGGCATGAGCGCGGGCGACGTGCTCGCCGCCGCATCCTGGGGCGCCCGGGAGTGGTTGGGGTTCCCTGGTTTGACAGAGGGCGGGCTCGCCGACCTCTCGGTCTACCCGTCCGACCCGCGCGTCGACCTGGACGTGGTGCGGGCGCCGTCCCGGATCGTGCTGCGCGGTCGGGTGGTTCGGTGATCAAGGCCATGACCAGCAGGGCCCGGCTCCGAATTCGCGGGAATTCTCACTCTGGTGGGACTGTCGGGGCGTCATCGCGATACCTGCCGGTGAGGCATTGTAAAGTGCAAGCTTTATTTGGCGGTGGCACGCGGCAAACGGCAGTCAACAGGGTGGTGGCGTTGCTTTTCGAAAGCGGTACGATCCGGCGCCAAGAGCTTCAACAGTCGATTGCCTGCCACACGTCACCGAGGCCGATTGGCGGAATCAGAGCTGGCTGGGCGTCTGTGTTCCCAACGGAGGTGCAAAACTTGATGATCCCCGCTGTCTGGCCGCCCGATCTGCAGGGCGGCGCCGGTGCTTGAGACAGTGACGGG
>JBOGDL010000263.1:0-5690 GCA_050701815.1 Micromonosporaceae bacterium
GTCCGTGGACGCCGGAGCACGAGATCACGCACCGCAGAGTGGCGCCGCCTGGTCACGTCAAGGAGCTGGTGGGGTTCGAGAGGCACCCGTTCGCGCCGGTGATCGGACGGGCGCTTCACGAGGCGGACATCGGGTAACGATCGAATGGACGGCGGGGGCAGACCGGTCGATATCGTGGGCGTGCGGTGATCGGTTTCGCGACTGTGATCCAGGCTCTGACCCGACAGAGAACGAGGAAGGCGCGACGTGCCGACGACAGACAAGCCCGCAACCATGCTCGACGCCCTGCTCAGGGGCGACCTGGAAACTGTTGACCGCCACTCCTCCGAGCTCGATCAAGACGATGCGAGTGAGTGGTTGAGGTTGATCGCCACCGCGTTCGCGCTGGCGGTGCATGGCAGATTCGAGACCGACACCGACGTACGCGAGATCACCACGTTCATCCGCGAGGTACGCGCCCGCTACGACACCGAAGGCAACCGTGACCTTCCGCCGCTGGTGGGCGAGGCGTTGGTGCGCGGCGCCCTGGGTGAGACCGACCTGATCGCGGACATCGACCAGGAGGCCAGCGTCTCAGCGCAATTGATTCTGTTGTACGCGATGGTGGAATCGCTGAGCGACGACGAACGGGACGCGTTCGTGGCTGAGGCCGTGCAGATGGCCGACGTGAGCCTCTAGCCCTCGGGGTTGTCCACGAAGCGATGCTGAGCGTGGCCTCGTGGGGCTTCGCTTGCACCTCGCTCAGGTACCGTCAAGCGCACCTACGTCGGTTCCGTCACAGCACGATCCGGAACTTCGCCAGGGGGCAACATGTCACCGAACCCGGACGTTCACCCCATTGCTTTTGGTCAGCGCATGCAGATCCTGCGAGAGCGTCGTGGCATATCCCGGCCCGTGCTCGCGGGTCTGTTGGCAAGGTCGCCTTCGTGGGTGAAACAGGTGGAGAACGGCAAGATCGGGACACCAGGTCTGCCCATGATGCTGCGCATCGCAGAAGTGCTCCGGATCCGGAGCTTGTCCGATCTCACGGGTGACCAGTCCATGGCTGTGGAGATGTTCATCGGGCCCGGCCATAAGCTGCTGCCCGCAGTCCGGGACGCCGTGAACACGCTGTCAATTTCGACGGACCAGGAGGCGCCATCGCCTGCGCATCTGCGTGCGCGTCTGGCGCGGGCGTGGGCTGCTCGTCACTCGGCGCCGAACCACCGCGAGGTGGTTGGGGCGTTGCTTCCCTCACTCATCGATGACGCTGAGCGCGCTGTGAGGCAGGCCGACCGCATTTCGCAACGACGATCCGCGCAGGCTGCGCTTTCAGAGGTTTACGGCCTGAGTCAGTTCTTCCTCGCATACCAACCAGACTCTTCGTTGCTATGGCGTGTCGCGGAGCGAGCCATGGTTGCCGCACAGGACTCGGGGGACGCGCACACGATTGGTGTGGCGGCATGGCTGTTAACACAAGCCCACCGTGACGCGGGAGGCTTTGATGCCGCCGACGCCGTCACCAACGAGACTTTGAGGTTCCTGGAATCAGCGATGCCCGACTCCACCTCTGATGTGCGTGCGATCGTCGGCGCCCTCACATTCGAGGCTGGACACACCGCCGCACGCCGTGGTGATGCCGGCGCTGCTTGGCGCTATTGGGACGGTGCGAGAGCCATAGCGCAGAGCCTCCCGGCCGACTACTACCACCCGATCACTTCCTTCTCGCGCGCCATCATGCGCCCGCACGGTGTGACTGTGGCTGTCGAACTTCACGCAGGCGGGGAGAGCGTGCGGCAAGCCGTGGCAGCCGACACTGCTGCCATCCCATCTCGTCCCCGCCTAGCCAGACACCGGATCGAAGCGGCACGGGGCTACCACCTGGATGGACAACCAGAGGCCGCGCTCGCGACCCTTGGGCAGGCATTTGAGGCTGCCCCCGAAACCATCCGCTACAACGGTTACGCGCGCAGAATCATGCTGGAGGAGACTGAGGCGAAGTCTCCAGCACGCAGGCGGCGAGCCTCCGAGCTAGCGGTGAAGGTTGGCCTCCTGGCGGCTTAACGGGCAACCGGCTCGAATCTTCACGAAGGGGCAGGAATCCTGCCCTTTCAGTGTGTTCAACGGCAATACGTTCGGTCATAGCCCTCCAACGCCGGGTAGACACGTGAGTCCTCGGCGTTGGGGGTCCGCAGTGTTCGCCTCTCGGACCGAACCACCTCTTCGAGGAGAAGCCACCAATGCCGTACGAGCCACCGCCGCTCATGACAGCCGCAGCTGGCAGGTCGCGAAGTTCCACCCCGGAGCCGTGGACGCACGCCGTCCAGGTCATGCGGCCAGAGCTCGGGTGATCGATGTGGACGAGGGCGAGTTCTTGCTGGATGGCGGCTTGTTCTGGTGCCGGAGCTGTAATCGGTCGCGCCGGCCCGCGCCACGGGCTAACGGCGATCGGGTGTATTCATGCGGGTCGGGGTGTTCGCAGTTGGACACCGCGGCGGTGCCGGTGGAGCAGGCGGCGTTGTTGGGGGCGTTGATTCGCGCCCATGCCGTCCTCTACGGGGTGGGGCGTGGCCCTGTGGTGTTCCGGGCACCGGATCTGATTGTGGATCACGGTGTTTCCCTGCCTGCCACCGTTGCGGAGCTGCGCCGTTGGGAGGGCTGTGATCTGGCTGATCGTCGGGCGGTGCTGCGGGTGGCGTACACCCGGATCGACATCGACCGCCAGGGCGTGATCTGCCGCAAGTGGCGGCACCAGAGCGAGACCGGCCAAGACGAGGCCGACAAATGAGCGCCTGCGGGGTGTGCGGGGCGAGGATCGCCCGGCTGGAGACGGTGTGGACTCATCACGACCCCAACCTGGGGGTGTACGGGTGGCTGTGCCCGCAGCCGCACCTGACCCTTGCCAGCCCGGTCGCGTCGGACCCGCTGACTGATCCCATCCCCACTTCCGAGGCGGCCTCACGCCGGCGGCCGACTCCGATCCCCGCGACCGCGCGACGCAGCCACCCGCCTCACCCGGGCGCGGCGATCGCGTGAACACCACCACGCATGCCCTGGCCCTGGCCCTGGGGATCGGGCTGGGGCGGCCGGTTGGCGCACCCAACAAGCCGCCCGAACCCCTTGATCATCGCGCGGGTCGGGAGGTCAGCTCCATGACCCGCTGATCATGGCAGGAGGACGAGGCTGGCGCCGCCGCGGCGGGGGTCGGCGCCGGCGCCGCCGCGTCCCACCGCGCTGGCGCCGCCGAAGTAGTGGTTCAAGCTGGGCCAGCGGTGGATCGGGTAGCCGGCGGCGGCAAGCGCTTCCAGCTCGTCCTCGGGCACCCCAGGTTCGGCGTGCACCGCGCCGTCGTACACGTGAAATCGGGGGCGTTCGATCGCCTCAGCCGGCGGCAGCTCATCGATCAGCACCCCGATCAGGGTGTGCAGCAGGGCGGTCCGGATCCGGGAGGCGCCCGCCGCCCCGACCGCCAGCACCAAGCCCTCCTCGCGCCCGGTGACAACGAGCGGGCACATCATGCTGGACATCCGCTCGCCCGGCTCGCTGCGACCCGTCAGCAGCTCGCCTTCCCCGAGCATCGAGTTCAGGTGCACCCCGAGACCAGGCAGCCACACCCCGGCGCCCAAACCCAACGTCGTCGTGACCACGCAGGCGTTGCCCTCGAAGTCGACCACCGAGATGTTCGTGGTGTCACCGACCCGGGGTCGGCTCTCGTCCCGTAACGCGTCGGCGATCCGGCACGCCCGCTCGCCTCGGTTCAGCTCGTGCAGCGAAGGCAGCGCCGCCACCGAGTCCAGAGTGCGGTTCAGATCCTGCCGTCCATGCACGCGGCGCCCGTCCAAGGCGGTGGTGGTCACCGGCAGCTCCACCACCCGGTACGCGGCCAGGTCAGCGTGGCCGAGCGTGCCGCCGTCGCCCCGCGTCGCGGCGACGATCGAATCTGCGATCTCACCGGTGTAGAACACGTCCGGCCCGGCGTCGGAGAGCAGAGTGAGGGCGCGGTCGAAACCGGGGTGGTAGAGCATCTCGCCGCCCTGCAGCAGTCTGCCGTCAGGGGCGTAGATCGCCGCGCCGTCGCCGCGCAACATCACCCGCGTCAACGCCACCAGAGTCTTCGCCTGTGCGTACGGCAGCGGCGCGCCCTTCCGGGCGAGCTCGATCGCGGGGGCGACAACCGCCTCCCACGGCAACCGACCCCATCTGCGGTGCAGTTCGGCGCAGCCGGCGGGGACCCCGGGGACCGCGATGCTGGGTCCGCCCATTCCGTACCACATCGGGACGTTGCCGAAATTGACTTCCACATTGATCATCGGCCCCGCCGTGGCGTCGCCGTCCAGCCCAGGCACCGAGACGAAGAAGTCAAGGCAGGTGACAGCGCCGGTGGCCGCCTCGTAGTACGTGGCGTACCCGCCGCCGGTGATGCCAGTGAGCACGCTCTCCGCGACACAACTGGCGAGCACGGCCGCGACGGCGGCGTCTGCCGCGCCGCCCCCCGCCGTCAACATCTGGCCGCCGACCCTCGCGGTCGCCGGGTGGCCAGCAGCCACTCCGGCTGTCACACCTGTATTCCCTTCTCGAACACGCACGGTCATTCGTAGCGCATACGGGCCGCCCAAGCGACGAAAACCCGGCCTTCCCGGCGGGGCCAGCGCCGCCGCGTCGGATAGCCATGGTCTGATGACCGGGTGACTGCTCAGGCCACCGCCGCGCCACCCGCGCACCGGTTGGTCCGCCGCCCCCCTCCGGTACCCCCGCAGCAGCTCAGCGACCCCCAACTTCAGGTTGCTAAACACCGCGACGGCCCGTTGTTGGTGGTGGGTGGGCCAGGCGCGGGCAAGACTGCCGCGCTCGTGGAGTCAGTGGTCGCGCGGGCCGTGGAAGGGGCGGACCCGGAGCGGATCCTGGTGCTCACCTTCGGACGCCGCGGCGCCCAGCGGCTGCGGGCCCGAATCTCGGCCCGGATCGGCGCCAAGATCGGGGTGAGCGGGGAGCCCGCGGTGCGCACGTTCCACGGCCACGCGTTCGGGCTGCTGCGGCTGCTGGCCGCACGACGCGGCGAACCGCCCCCACGGCTGCTCACCGGGCCCGAACAGGACCTGGTGATCCGGGAGCTCCTCGCCGCCGGCGGAGGCGACGTGGGGTGGCCGGCTGCGCTGCGCCCGGCGTTGCGTACCCGGGGGTTCGCCGGTGAGCTGCGGGATCTGTTGTCGCGCGCGTCCGAGCGTGGACTGGGCCCCGCTGGGTTGTCGGAGCTGGGCCGGCGTCTGGGACGCGAGGATTGGGTTGCCGCCGGCCGGTTCGCTCAGCAGTACGGTGACGTGCTGGCGCTGCGTGACGGCGCCGCTCGCGGCTCGATCGGGTACGACACCTCCGAGTTGATCCGTGCCGCGTCGGCGGCGCTGATCGCGGACCCGGCGGCGCATGCCGAGGAGCGGCGGCGCCACCAGTTCACGTACGTCGACGAGTTTCACGACACCGACCCGGCCCAGCTTGAGCTGCTGGAATTGACGGCGGGCGGCGGAGCGCACCTGGTGGGCTTCGGGGATCCGGACTCGTCGATCTTCGGATTCCGGGGAGCTGACCCGGAGGGCGTGCTCGCCTTCCCGGAGCGGTTCCGGAGCGTTGCCGGGGCCGCCGCGCCCACCATCGCGCTGCTCGACAATTGGCGTGCGGCCCCAACCCTGAGGCAGGCCGTCGATCGGGTCGCGAGC
>JBOGDL010000264.1:0-8475 GCA_050701815.1 Micromonosporaceae bacterium
GGGGCCGCGGGTCACGTCGCCGTACTCGGCGGTGTCGGAGATCGAATAGCGCATCCCCGCGACGCCGCCCTCGTACATCAGGTCGACGATCAACTTCAGCTCGTGCAGGCACTCGAAGTACGCGATCTCCGGCGCGTACCCGGCTTCGGTGAGGACCTCGAAACCGGTCTGCACCAGCGCCGTCGCGCCGCCGCACAACACCGCCTGCTCGCCGAACAGATCGGTCTCGGTCTCCTCGGTGAAGGTGGTCGCGATCACGCCGGCGCGGGACCCGCCGATCCCCTTCGCGTACGACAGCGCCAGGTCACGGGCGGTCCCGGTGGCGTCCTGCTCCACCGCGATCAGGCACGGCACCCCCTTGCCGTCGACGAACTGGCGCCGCACCAGGTGGCCGGGCCCCTTCGGGGCGACCATTGCGACATCCACATCAGACGGGGGCTGGATCAGCCCGTACCGGATATTGAATCCGTGCCCAAAGAACAGCGCCTTGCCGGCGGTCAGGTTGGGCGCGATCGCCTCCGCGTACAGCGAGCGCTGCACGGTGTCCGGGGCCAGCACCATGATCAGGTCAGCCTCGGCGCTCGCCTCAGCCGGGGTGACGACCCGCAGGCCCTCTTCCTCCGCCTTCCCCCGGCTCTTCGAACGCTCCGGCAGACCCACCCTCACGTCCACTCCGCTGTCACGCAGCGACAGCGCATGCGCGTGCCCCTGGCTGCCATAGCCAAGCACCGCGACCTTCTTGCCTTGGACCAGGGAAAGGTCGGCATCGTCGTCGTAATAAACCTCGACGTTCACTGTGTTCACTCCTCTTTGAAACGGCTCATGATGGTCGGCGCACACTTTGAGCAACGACGCTCACCGCAGCTGGCGTCTGAAATATCTGTCCCGGCGGCGTTCACCGCCGGTCTGCCACGGCGCCGCTGTTGACGACGCGCACGGCCGGCTCAGGCGGTGCTACGCAGCACCGGACTGGTCAGCGATCGAGGTCCTCGACCCAAGGCGACCATGCCCGACTGCACCATTTCCTTGATCCCGAACGGCTCCAACACTCGCAACAGCGCGGCAAGCTTGTCAGCGGTGCCGGTCGCCTCGACGGTCACCGCGTCCGGCGAGACGTCAACCACTTTGGCGCGGAACAGCTGCACCGTCTCCAGCACGTGGGAGCGGGTCTGCAGGTCAGCGCGCACCTTCACCAGCAGCAACTCCCGCTGCACCGAGCTGGTGGGATCCAACTCCACGATCTTCAGCACGTTCACCAGCTTGTTCAGCTGCTTGGTGACCTGCTCCAGCGGGGAGCGGTCCACGTTCACCACAATCGTGATCCGGGAAATGTCCGGATGCTCGGTCTCCCCGACTGCCAGCGAGTCGATGTTGAATCCACGCCGGGAGAACAACCCCGAGACCCGGGCCAGGACGCCGGGCTTGTTCTCCACCAGCACCGACAAAGTGTGCTTGCTCATTCCATGTCCTCTGTACGTTGTCGCGGCTGCTGAGCAGCCAAGATCGAGGGGCCGCCGCTGAACCGGCTACAGGTCGTCATCGTCGAAGTCGGGGCGCACACCCCGGGCGAACTGGATTTCGTCGTTGCCGGTGCCTGCCGGGACCATCGGCCACACCATGGCGTCCTTGCCCACGGTGAAGTCGACCACAACTGGCTGATCGTCGATCTCCATCGCCCGGTTGACTGTGGCGTCCAGGTCGGCGGCGGACTCGCAACGCAACCCCACGCAGCCGAGGGCTTCGGCCAGCTTGACGAAGTCGGGGATCTGCCCGCGTCGTCCGCCGACGCTGCTGGGCTTGTGTGTGCCCAGATCTGTCTGGCTGTAACGCTCCTGGTAGAAGAGTGTCTGCCACTGCCGAACCATCCCGAGGTTGCCGTTGTTGATCACGGCGACCTTGATCGGGATACCTTCCAGAGCGCAGGTGGCCAGCTCCTGGTTGGTCATCTGGAAGCAGCCATCGCCGTCGATCGCCCAGACCATGGCGTCCGGTCTTCCGACCTTGGCGCCCATCGCGGCGGGCACCGCGTACCCCATGGTCCCGAGGCCGCCCGAGTTCAGCCAGGACGCCGGCCTCTCGTACGAGATGAACTGGCTGGCCCACATCTGGTGTTGGCCCACACCCGCCACGAAGATCGCGTCGGGGTCTTTGGCCAGGGCCAGCTCGCCGAGCCGCTTGATCGCCTGCTGCGGCGCCAGGGCGCCGTCGTCGGTCTCGTCCCAGCCCAGCGGGTAGCGGCCGCGGATCTCGTTCAGCTGCTGCCACCAGCCGCCGAAGTCGGGCTCATGCCCGGCGTCATGCTCGGACTGCACGGCCGCGACCATGTCGTCGAGCACCTGCTTCGCGTCACCGACGATCGGCACGTCCGCGTGCCGGTTCTTGCCGATCTCGGCGGGGTCGATGTCGGCGTGAACCACCGCCGCGTCGGGCGCGAAGGTGTCCAGCTTGCCGGTGACCCGATCGTCGAACCGGGTTCCCAGCGCGATCAGCAGGTCGGAGCGCTGCACCGCGTACACCGCGGACACGCTGCCGTGCATTCCCGGCATCCCGAGGTGTTGCGGGTGGCTGTCCGGGAAGGCGCCACGGGCCATCAACGTGGTGACCACCGGCGCCCCGGTGAGCTCAGCCAACCGGCGCAGCTGCGCGGTGGCGCCCGACTTGATCACGCCGCCGCCCACATACAACACGGGGCGTTTGGAGGTGCTCAGCAGCTTTGCCGCCTGCAGGATCTGCTTTCCGTGCGGGTTGGCGTTGGGACGGTAGCCGGGCAGCTCCAGGGCAGGCGGCCAGGCGAACCCGGTCTCGGCCTGCAGCACGTCCTTGGGGATGTCGACCAGCACCGGCCCAGGTCGTCCGCTGCTGGCGATGTGGAAGGCCTCGGCGATCACCCGCGGAATTTCCTCGGCGCTCTGCACCAGGTAGTTGTGCTTGGTGATAGGCATCGTGATGCCGTGGATGTCGGCTTCTTGGAACGCGTCGGTGCCGATCATCGGGCCAGCCACCTGGCCGGTGATCGCCACAATCGGCACCGAGTCCATGTGCGCGTCCGCGATCGGGGTGACCAGGTTGGTGGCGCCGGGCCCGGACGTGGCCATGCAGACGCCGACCTTTCCGGTGGCCTGCGCGTAGCCCTCCGCGGCGTGGCCGGCGCCTTGTTCGTGGCGCACCAGGATGTGACGGACCTTGGAGGAGTCGACCAGTGGGTCGTACGCCGGCAGGATGGCGCCGCCCGGGATCCCGAACACGACCTCGGCGCCGATCGCCTCCAGCGACCTGATCAGCGACTGGGCGCCGGTCGCGGGCGTGGCCCTCGGTGTGGCGCGGGCGCCGCCTCCCCCCGCTTGCCCCACCGCACCGGGCGCCGCTGGGGCTGGCGCCGTCTGGCCGGACGCCGCTGCGCGCCGTGCCGCCATGGCGGCGGTGCGTGGCGTGGCCTTGACCGGCGGCCGGGTCGAATCTGACTCCGCCTTGACGTGTTCGGGGCCATCCGTGGGCTTCTGTGTGGACTTCATGGGGTTCGATTCCGCTTCAGTTGGGTGTGTCACGGCTCATGATCAACTTTGGGCATAAAAAATGCCCGCGTGCTGAAAGCACGGGGGCGGCGCACCAGTCGCAGAGCGACGGTGCGCTAGGTAAGTACTACCGCAAACACTGAAATTCGCACGAAGCCAGCCTGACGTATCCCACGCGCTGAGTCAACTCGTCTCACATGATGGCGTGTGTCGTGTCCCACGGCGTGTCGCGCCCGCCACGCTCACTGACGCAGACTTGCCGAATCGGTGCCTCCACGATGCGAGTCCAGGTACGCCTCAGCCCGCTCAGCTGGCCCCGGGAGGCTGTACCAGGCGCCCTGCGCCAGGTGGCATTCCAGGTCGTCCGACAGCTCCGCCTGCCATTTCTCCGCCACCCCGTCCGCTATCACCTGGACTCCCAGCTGTCGCGCCAGCACCCCCGCCACCTCGGCGATCAGCCGAGCCTGCGCCGGCTCGGCCAGCGCTGAAGCGTCCAGCTTCACCAGATCAATCGGAGCCGTCGCCAGCCGCGCCAGCGGACAGCGTCCGACGCCAAACCCGTTCACCACCGTGCGCACCCCCGCAGCCCGCAGGGAACCCAACGGCGCCGCGAGGTCGTACAACCCCATCGCCTGCTCGCTGACTTCCAACGCCAGCCGGCGCGGCGGGAGCTGCAAGTCGCCCAGCATCCGCCGCAGCTCGTCCGGGAAGCTCGGCACCCGCAACTGCAGCGGCGAGACCTCCACCGACACCCACAGATCCCTGCCGTCGGCACGCCATCGACGCGCCTGCTGGCACAGCGTGCGCAGCGTCCACTCGTTGAGTTGCGCCACCAGGCCGCTGTCGTCGGCGGCTTGCCGCAAGTCGTCGGAGCGCGCGACGCCCAGCGTCGGATGCAGCCACCTGATCTGCGCCGCCAACCCCACCGGCGCCCCGTCCCGCAACGACACCACCGGCTGATAGACCAGGTCCAGCTCGCCCCGCGACGCGGCGCCCGGCAGCGCCTGGGCGTACGTGAGGCGCCGCAGCGCGGAGACCGCCAACGATTCCCCGTACCGCGCGATCTGGTTACCCCCCAGCTCCTGAGCGCTGATCACCGCCAGCTCGGCGGCTCGAATCATCTCGTCGACGCTCGCCGCCGAGTTGCACTCCGCGATCCCGATGCTCGCGGTGAGGTGGGCGGTGCTGTCCCGGTCATGGATCGGGTACGGCGCCGCCAGCGCGCTCAGCAGCCGGTTCGCGAGCTCGTCCGCCTGCTCGGGGGCGGTGGCGGTCAGCACCGCGAAGGCGTCCCCCGCCAGCCGCGCGGTCATGTCGGATGGGCCGGAGGCGACCCGGATCCGGCGCGCCACCTCCATCAGCACCAGGTCCCCGACCTCATGCCCCTGGACCTCGTCAAGCTCGCCGAAGTTGTCCAGGTCGACGGCCAGCAGGACCGCGAACTGCTGGCCCACGTCCACTTGACCCCGTAGCCGTTCCAGGCGGTGCCGCAGCCGGAGCCGGTTCGGCGACCCGGTGAGCCAGTCAGTGGTACGCGATCGACCCTCTCGCACGGCGACCCGGGACGCGTACCGGTAGATCTCCACCGCGGACCAGGCGCCTCTGACCCCCACCGCGGTCGCCGCCGACAACGCGATCACCGCGGTGTGGCCGCGGAAGCCACCTGTGGCCGACATCTGGTACAGCGCCGCCACGAACGCCAGCAGCGCGGCGAGCACCAACGGCGACAACATGGCCAGGGCACGGGCGGGATCCTCTGATGCCCCCAGCTCAGGCGGCCGCTCTCGGATGACGTCAGGGGACGAGCGCCACACGCCGGTCCAGATCATCGCCGGGCCGACCGCCCATCCCACCGCGGAAGCCAGCGCCCACGGCCAACTTCCGTCGGCGGTCAACACCAGGGTGAGCACCGCATGCTCGATCAGCGCCACCGCCGCGCCGCCGCTGCACAGCAACACCGATGCTCGACCTGCGCTGGCGCGCACTCCCGCGAGCGCGGTGACCGTGAGCGCGGCGGAGAGCACCATCACCAACACCAACGCCGCGGTGGCCTCGCGTCCCACCGGGTCCGGGGCGTCCGGTGTGAGCGGCGCCACCACCAGCACCCAACCCGCGAACACCAGGCAGATGCCGACGGCGGCGCCGTCCAGCACCCAACGGATTCGGGATAGGACAGTCGACGGGCCGCCCGGCAGCAGCAACAAGCCGAGCACATAGCACAGCGAGGCGGCCAGCACCCCGCCGCCAGCCACGTACGGGGCGACCGGGCGCTCCAGCACCGCAGCGGCGGCGATACTGGCGCCTCCGAGGAGCACCCCCATGCCGGAGAACCCGACTCCGCGGCACGGTTCGAAAGACCGGGCGGCTGCGTGGATCTGCAGGGCGCGATTGATCAGCAGAGCCGCGTACACGACGGCGGCCGCGCCCGCCCCGAGGAACAACGCGACGTGGGGCGACAGCCAGCCCAGGCCGTAGCCGGCGACCACAGCGGCGAATCCGACCCCGACCACGGCATGCGCGAACCGCTCCACTGCCTTCAGCGCGCGTCGGAGCAGGCTCGGCGAGGAGGACACGGATGACGGCGGAGGGACGACCAGACACCCCCTCGGGGCACAGATCTATTCGCTTGTGTGTCGGCTTTCACAGCGAAGGAACGTGGGGACCGCCCTAAAGATAACTCGGAACCGTCCCGAAAAATGGTACGAGCGGCCGCGCCAGCACGCCCTCGGCGCTGGTCAGTGACACACTGGGCTGCATGCCTGCGCTGCGCTCGAAGACTTCGACCGACGGCCGGAACATGGTGGGCGCCCGCGCGCTGTGGCGGGCCACCGGCATGGGCGACAGCGACTTCGGGAAACCGATCGTCGCGATCGCCAACAGCTTCACCCAGTTTGTGCCGGGCCATGTGCACTTGCGTGACATGGGCGCGCTGGTCGCGTCCTCCATCTCCGAGGCCGGAGCGGTCGCGAAGGAGTTCAACACCATCGCGGTGGATGACGGGATCGCGATGGGCCATGGCGGGATGCTCTACTCGCTGCCCAGTCGGGAGCTGATCGCGGACGCCGTCGAGTACATGGTGAACGCCCATTGCGCCGACGCGCTGGTCTGCATCTCGAACTGCGACAAGATCACTCCCGGGATGCTGATGGCGGCGCTGCGGCTCAACGTGCCCGCGGTGTTCGTCTCCGGCGGCCCGATGGAGGCAGGCAAGACGGTCGCCATCGACGGCGTGGTCCGATCCAAGATCGACCTGATCGACGCGATGGTCGCCTCAGCCAACGACAAGGTCACCGACGAGCAGTTGAGCGACATCGAGCGTTCCGCCTGCCCCACCTGCGGCTCCTGCTCCGGGATGTTCACGGCGAACTCGATGAACTGCCTCACCGAGGCGATCGGCCTGGCGTTGCCCGGCAACGGCTCCACGCTCGCCACCCACGCCAGCCGGCGTGAGTTGTTCCTGAAGGCCGGCCGTACCGTGGTGGAGCTGGCTCGGCGTCACTACGACAAGGACGACGAGTCCGTGCTGCCGCGCGCGATCGCCAATCGGCACGCGTTCGAGAACGCGATGGCGCTGGACGTGGCGATGGGCGGCTCCACCAACACCGTGTTGCACCTGCTTGCCGCGGCGCGGGAAGCCGAGCTGGATTTCCAGGTGTCTGACATCGACGCCATCTCTCGCCGGGTGCCGTGCCTGTCGAAGGTCGCCCCCAACTCGCCCGATTACCACATGGAGGACGTGCACCGGGCTGGCGGAATCCCCGCCATCCTGGGTGAACTCGACCGGGCGGGTCTGCTGCACCGTGAGGTGCACGCGGTGCACGCGGATTCATTGGAGTCGTGGCTCTCCGCCTGGGACATCCGCGCCGAGCAGCCCTCCCGTGAGGCGATCGAGCTGTTCCACGCCGCCCCGGGAGGGGTGCGCACCACGGAGCCGTTCTCCACGGACAACCGGTGGGAGTCGCTGGACACCGACGCCGCCGAGGGATGCATCCGGGACCTGGCGCACGCGTACAGCGCCGATGGCGGGTTGGCGATCCTGTTCGGCGACCTGGCGCCCGAGGGATGCGTGGTGAAGACCGCAGGGGTGGCGGAGGAGTCGCTGGTGTTCCGGGGTCCCGCGAAGGTGCACGAGTCGCAGGAGGCCGCCGTCGAGGCGATCCTCAACGGACGGATCCAACGCGGCGACGTCGTGGTGATCCGGTATGAGGGCCCCAAGGGCGGGCCCGGGATGCAGGAGATGCTCTACCCGACGTCATTCCTGAAGGG
Organism: Micromonosporaceae bacterium; assembly: GCA_050701815.1. GTDB lineage: Bacteria > Actinomycetota > Actinomycetes > Mycobacteriales > Micromonosporaceae > WHSM01. The sequence continues at coordinate 7,779 of JBOGDL010000264.1, forward strand.
CCGGGGCCTGGGCGCGGCGTGCGCGCTGGTCACCGACGGCCGGTTCTCGGGCGGCACCAGCGGGCTGTCGATCGGGCACGTCTCCCCCGAAGCCGCAGCCGGTGGCCTGATCGCGTTGGTGCGCGACGGCGACGAGATCGCGATCGACATCCCCGCCCGGTCCATCGCGCTGCAGGTCCCGGACGCTGAGCTGGCTGAGCGCCGCACCGCTGAGGAGACTCGGGAGCGCCCGTACCGGCCGGAGGGTCGGCAGCGCTCGGTGTCGACGGCGCTCCGGGCGTACGCCTCGATGGCCACCTCAGCCAGCGACGGGGCGTACCGCAAAGTCTCTGAGTAGTAGCGCCGGCACGCCTCAACCGCCGTTTCCCGCAGTGACCGCCAGGTACGCGTCCTGAAGCCGTTGCCGGACGGTGCTGCCGTCCGGCGACGATTCGGCCGGCGCGCCGAGGTGCTCCTGGCGGAGTTCGGCCATGAACTGCTCCCAGAGTTCCGGGCCGCCCTCTTCCAGCAGCCGTGCCCGCACGGACAGCTCCGCGCTGACCGGCAGCCACCGGCGCCCCCAGGACCCCAACGCGGCCATCACGGGCACCAGCTCGATTGAGCGCTCGGTCAGGCTGTAGATCGCCTTCTGTTTGTGGCTGGGGTCGTCCCGCCTGGTCAACATGCCCAGCTCAACCAGTTTCTTCAGCCGGCTGGC
>JBOGDL010000265.1:0-12165 GCA_050701815.1 Micromonosporaceae bacterium
GTCGATCAGGCGCGCCACCTCGTCCATCTCGGCCGGTCCCAGCCCGCGGGTGGTGAGCGCCGGGGTGCCGATCCGGATCCCGGACGTGTACCAGGCGCCGTTCGGGTCCTGCGGCACCGAGTTGCGGTTAGTGACGATGCCGGCGTCCAACAGCGCGGCCTCAGCCTGACGCCCGGTGATCCCGTACGAGGACACGTCGATCAGCACCAGGTGGTTGTCGGTGCCGCCGGTCACCAGCTTGGCGCCGCGACTCAGCAGCCCGTCCGCCAACGCCTGCGCGTTGACGACGATCTGGGCCGCGTACTCGTGGAATTCCGGTTGCCGGGCCTCCGCCAGCGCCACCGCCTTCGCGGCGATGGCGTGCGACAGCGGACCACCGAGCACCATCGGGCAGCCCCGGTCCACCTGGTCGGCCAGCTCCGGCTGGCACAGCACCATCCCGCCGCGCGGCCCGCGCAGCGACTTGTGGGTGGTGGTGGTGACGATGTGGGCGTGGGGCACCGGGTCGAAGTCGCCGGTGAACACCTTGCCCGCGACCAGGCCGGCGAAGTGCGCCATGTCCACCATCAAGGTCGCGCCCACCTCGTCGGCGATCTCACGCATCCGCGCGAAGTCGATCCGTCGCGGGTACGCCGAATACCCCGCCACAATGATCAGCGGGCGGAACTCCCGGGCCGCGCGGCGCACCCCCTCGTAGTCGAGCAGGCCGGTCTCGGGGTCGGTGCCGTAGCTGCGCTGGTCGAACATCTTGCCGGAGATGTTGGGACGGAACCCGTGGGTGAGGTGCCCGCCCGCGTCCAACGACATCCCCAGCATCCGCTGGTCGCCCAGCTCCCGGCGCAGCGCGAACCAGTCCTCCTCGGAGAGGTTGTTCACCTGCCGGACCTGCGCCTTCTCCAGCGCTGGTGACTCCACCCGCTGCGCCAGCACCGCCCAGTACGCGACCAGGTTGGCGTCGATGCCAGAGTGCGGCTGCACGTACGCGTGAGGGGCGCCGAACAGCTCCTTGGCGTGCTCGGCGGCGACCGACTCCACGGTGTCGACGTTGCGGCAGCCGGCGTAGAAACGGCGGCCGATGGTGCCTTCGGCGTATTTGTCCGAGAGCCAGTTGCCCATCGCCAGCAGCACCGCTGGCGAGGCGTAGTTTTCACTGGCGATCAACTTGAGGGACTGTCGCTGATCGGCCAACTCGGCGCTGATCGCGTCGGCGATCCGCGGCTCCACACCGCGTACCGCTGCGATGGCGTTGTTGAACGCGATGGACTCGGGCGAACCTGACGACGCTTCCGCGACCATGGACACCTCCTCGAAAACCGGCCCGACGAGGCGGACCGGGCGACCCTGCAGGCGAGTCGACGGCTGGCAAAGAGGCCCAGGCGCGCGGCGCTGACGTCACGATGACGGAGCCGCTCCCCGATGGTTCCGCCCATCCCAACACGCCAGTCACGGCCCGAGATCAGCCTAACTTCTCACACCGGCGGCGGTGACGCCGGGCGACGATGCGGACATGTGGGGATCTGCACGGCAGCGACGCCATGCCGCCCCCGGCCGGCGCCGTGACAGCGACGCACGTCATGCTTTAAGTAGCGGGTCCCGTGACAGCGACGCACGTCATGCCGGAGCCGGCCGGCTGCGTGGCAGCGCCGGCCAAATGGGACCATCAGGCGCATCGATCCCCACCGTCGCGGCGTTGTCAAGATGTGCCGATCCCACGACCGCCGCATGCCGGCCCGGAGCATGGGACGAACACCCCGCACCGGAACCAAGGAGCCCGAACTGTGACTCCGCAGCACAAGGAGCCCAACCATGGATGAGAACGCGCCCGCAGACACTGTTCCGACACCCACCGACCCACCCCACGCCAACCCGACACCCGCCGACGGCGACGGCGACGGCGACGGCTTCGGTGAGTTGGGTTTGCGGCCGGAGCTGCTGCACGCGCTGTCGGGCCTGGGTTACGAGGAGCCCACCCCGATCCAGCGGGAGGCGATTCCTCCGTTGCTGGCCGGGCATGACGTGCTGGGGCAGGCCGCGACCGGGACCGGCAAGACGGCCGCGTTCGCGCTGCCGGTGCTACAGCGGATGCCCGACGGCGAGCGGGGGCCGGAGCCGGCGGCCCTGGTGCTGGTGCCGACCCGCGAGCTCGGGGTGCAGGTCTCGGAGGCGTTCCACCGGTACGGCCGGGGCCTGGGCGCCCGGGTCCTGCCCGTGTACGGGGGCCAGCCGATCGGCCGACAGCTGCAGGCGCTGAAACGGGGTGTGGACGTGGTGGTCGCGACCCCAGGTCGGGCGCTGGACCACATCGGCCGGGGCACATTGCGGCTGAGCAATCTGCAGACAGTGATCCTGGACGAGGCGGACGAGATGCTCGACATGGGCTTCGCCGAGGAGATCGAAGCGATCATCCAGGAGACCCCCGAGGACCGCCAGACCGTGCTGTTCTCCGCCACCCTGCCGCCCCGGATCGACAGCATCGCCCGCCGGCACCTGCACGAGCCGGTCAAGATCCAGATGGGACGCGAGGCCCCGCCTCCGGGCGAGAGGCCCCGGGTCCGGCAGTGCGCGTACGTGGTTGCCCGGGCCCACAAGCCGGCGGCCCTGGGCCGGGTGCTGGACGTGGAGTCGCCCGCCGCGGCGATCGTGTTCTGCCGTACCCGGGAGCAGGTGGACGAGCTGACGGAGACGCTCAACGGCCGCGGCTACCGGGCTGAGGCGTTGCACGGCGGGATGAGCCAGGAGCAGCGGGACCGGGTGATGGGGCGGCTCCGGGCCGAGACCGCGGACCTGCTGGTGGCCACGGATGTCGCCGCGCGCGGGCTGGACATCGACCACCTGTCGCACGTGGTGAACTACAACGTCCCGTCGGCGCCGGAGTCGTACGTGCACCGGATCGGCCGGGTCGGCCGGGCCGGACGGGAAGGGGTGGCCATCACCCTCGCCGAGCCCCGGGAGCATCGGATGCTCAAGGCCATCGAGCGGGTCACCCACCAGCGGATCGCGATGGAGAAGGTGCCGACGGTCGCGGATCTGCACGCGCGGCGTCTGGAGGCGACCCGGGCGGCGCTGCATGAGAGCCTGCTCGCCGAGACCGGCCTGGATCATTTCCGGGTGGTGGTGGAGACCCTCACCGACGAGTTCGACGTGATGGAGGTGGCGCTGGCGGCGGTGAAGCTCGCGCATGAGGCGCAGGGCCTGGCCACCGACGACGAGGAGATCCCGGAGACCGCGGAGAAGCCGACCAAGGACCGGGCGCGCCGGGACGGTCCACGGCGGGATGGCAAGAAAGGCACCCGCCCCGCCCCGCGCGGCGATGCCGCCAGGCTGTTCTTCGGTGTGGGCCGCAGGGCCGGAGTGCGGCCGCAAGATCTGGTGGGCGCGATCGCAGGCGAGTCGCAGCTCAGCGGGCGTGACATCGGCGCGATTGAGATCGCCGACCGGTTCTCGCTGGTGGAGGTGCCTGAGGCGGCTGCTGATGAGGTGATCAACGCGCTGCGGCGTAGCAGCATCAAGGGCAAGAAGGTGAACGTGCGCCGTGACCGCGATATCCCGGGCGGGCGCGGCCGGTAGCCGACCCACCAGCGTGGTGGGCTTGACGGCCGGACCGGTTGCGGCCCAAGGGCGTGAGCCGGACCGGGTTGCGGCTCACCGGGGCGCGCGGCGGCCTTCGCTCACAGCAGCTCGGCCCAACGCTGCTTCAAGTCACGGAGGTAGCCCGAGAGCGATCTGAAGGCGATCTCGGTGTCGGGGGTGCGGGCGTGGAGGCCCGCCAGCCACCGGGTGAACGAGGCGATGTCGGACAGCTCCCAGCGCAGCTGGAACAGCTTCACCTCGTCGGGAGCCACATCCCGGCCGGTCAGCTCGGCGTACCGGGCCAGCTCGGCGCCGCCGGAGTCGAGCAGCCACAGGTCCCGCGCCGCCGGGGCCAGCCGCGCGGTCTCCCAGTCCACCAGCCGCAGCCCGGCCTCGGTGCGCAGCACGTTGTCGGCCTTCGGCTCGCCGTGGGTGAGCACCCAGCCCACGCCACGGTCACACACCGCAGCGACCATCTGGTCGTACGCCGCCAGCAGCGCGCGCAGCTCGGCGTGGTTGTGGCTCAGCAGCTCTCGGGCGGTCTCGGCGTACGGACCTGTCGACCACGGCTCCCGCAACCGGGGCAGCACCGCCTCGAACTCGGCGCGATCCTGGATCGCCAAATCGTCGCGGACGACGCCCTCCACCTGGGGTGTGGCGTTGTGCAGCCGCGCGACCAGCTCGGTCACCGCTGCACGGTCGGATGCCGCCAGGTCGTCGGGCAGCGGGTCGCCCGGCACCAACGGAAACACCGTCACCGCCCACCGCTGGCCGCCGGTGTGGAGGACCGGCGCCGCGGATCCGTCCGCCGCCCGCAACGGCGCCACCACGAAGCCCAGCCCGGCCCGCTCCTGGAGCTGGCATGCGGCGCCCATGGCGGCCCGTAGCCGGGCCAGGCGCCCGTCCGGGTTCGCCTGGTCAAGCTGGTCCGCGGTGACGAAGCGTCGATCGCCGCCGGGGTCGGTCGCCACCCAGTGGTGGCTGCCGAACCCCACCGGCGCGTACGTGAGCTTGGCGGCGTGGAACCACCAGGCCGCGCCCAGCATGCACACCAGCTCGGCCTCGGAGAAATCATCGGGTGGTGTCCGCACAGTGGCAAAACTATTGCCGCCGTCAAACTGTTTATCGGCTGGCGGCCAGCTCCCGCGTCACCACCGGGCAGGCGACGTGTCGCCCGGGTCGCGCCTGGGCCAGCGCGGGCGGGTTGACCCGGCAGGATTCCTCGACCAGCGGGCATCGGGTGTGGAACCGGCACCCCGGGGGCGGGGAGGCGGGGTCCGGCGGTTCGCCGCTCAGCGGCTCCGGCCGCCGCGTCGCCTCCACGGTCGGATCCGGGGACAACGCCGCTTCCTGCAACGACCGGGTGTACGGGTGCAGCGGCTGATCTGACACCGCGCGCCAGTCGCCGGTCTCCGCGATCTGCCCCAGGTACATCACGGCGATCCGGTCCGACAGGTGCCGCACCATGCCCAGGTCATGGGAGATGAACAGGTACGTCAGTTTCAACTCTTCACGCAGCCTGACCAGCAGGTTCATCACCTCGGCACGTACAGACACGTCCAGCGCGGAGACCGGCTCGTCCAGCACCAGCACCTGCGGCGACACCGCCAGCGCACGTGCGATGTTGACCCGCTGCCGCTGCCCGCCTGACATCTGGTGCGGGTACCGGCCCGCCGCGGAGCCGGGCAGGCCGACCATGTCCAGCAGCTCACCGATCCGGGCTCGGGCGGCGTCGCCGGACGCCAGGCGGTGCACTTCGAGCACCTCGCCGAGGGCTTGGGCGACCGTGAGCCGCGGGTTCAGTGCTGAGTCCGGGTCCTGGAAGACGAGCTGGATTCGGCGGCGCAGCGCCCGTAGCTCGCGCCCTCGCAGCCGGCGAACGTCCTGCCCGTCAAGCCGGATCTGGCCAGAGGTGGCCTCGTGCAGCCGCACCAGCAGCTTGGCGACGGTGGACTTGCCGCAGCCGGACTCTCCCACCACTCCGAGAGTCTGTCCGGCGGGGATCGTGAACGAGATCCCGTCCACGGCCCGCACCACGCCGTGCCGGGTGCGGTAGTGCTTGACCAGGTCCACCACCTCGATCATCGGCTTGCCCCGACGCCAGGGGTCGACTGCGCAGCCGCGGGGACGCTCACTGCCCCATCACCTCCATTGCTCCAGCGGCGCCCAGCACGCGGCGTGGCTGCCGCCGTGATCGGCCAGCGTCGGCTCCTGCTCGACGCAACGGTCGATCCGCCTCGGGCACCGAGGCTGGAAAGGACATCCAGCGGGCAGCGAACCAAGGTCCGGCGGCGCCCCTCCGATCTGGGGCAACGGCACCCGCTCCGCTTCCCGTGGCGGCGGGATGGAACCCAACAACCCCGAGGTGTACGGGTGACGCGGCCGGGCGAACAGCTCCGACGCGTACGCCTGCTCGACAATTCGCCCGGCGTACATCACCAGCACCCGGTCCGCGATCCTGGCCACCACTCCCAGGTCGTGCGTGATCCACAGCACCGACAGCCCGGTGCGCCGGCGCAGCTCGTCCACCAGCGCGAGGATCTGCTGCTGGATCGTGGCGTCCAACGCGGTGGTGGGCTCGTCGGCGATCAGCAACGTGGGGCGCAGCGCCAACGCCATCGCGATCATCACCCGCTGCCGCTGCCCGCCGGAGAGCTGATGCGGGTACCGCGCCGCCAACCGGTCCGGGCGGGGCAGGCCGACGTCGGCGAGCGCGTCAAGCATCCGGCGCCGTGCCGCCGCGCCACGCACCCCGTGCACGTGGAGCCCCTCCAGGATCTGGGCGCCGACTGCCATCAACGGGTTCAACGCCGTCATCGGATCCTGGTAGATCATCGCGATCCCGGCGCCTCGCAGCGCCCGGCGCTGCCGTTCCGGCAATGTCAGCAGGTCCGTGCCCATGTAGCGGATTCGGCCACCGGTGACCCCGGCGGCCTCAGGCAGCAGCCCCATCACCGACAAGGCGGTGAAGGTCTTGCCGCTGCCGCTCTCCCCCACCAACCCCACCGCTTCACCGGGCCGCACCGAGAACGACACCCCACGCACCACCGGCAGCTCACGGCCGCCGCTGCGCACCACTGTGGTCAGATCCTCGACGTCCAGCACGGCATCCACCACCGCTGTCGGATCCGCCACAGCGCCCACACCCAGTTCACTCCTCACGCTCGCCCTGCCTCTCTTGGGTCGAGGGCGCTGCGCAGCCCGTCGCCGAGCAGGTTCAGCGCGACCACCGCGATCACGATCACCGCGGCGGGGAACGCGAAGGTCCACCATGCCTCGGTGATCAGGTTACGGGATTCGGAGACCATCAACCCGAGCGATGGCTGCGGCGGCTGTGCTCCCAGACCCAGGAAGGACAGCCCCGCCTCGGTCAGGATCGCCCACGACAGCGCCAGGGTCACCTGCACCGCGATCGGGGCGCTGACGTTCGGCAGCACGTGCCGGAACAACAGCCGGGACGAGGAGAAGCCGAGCACCCGCCCGGCGTGGATGTAGTCCATCTCCCGCACCGACAGCACCGGGCCGCGCGCCACCCGTACGAAAATGGGGGTGTAAACGACCGCGATCGCGACCGCGGTGTTCACCCAGCCGTGGCCCAACGCGGCCACGATCGCGAGCGCCAGCAGGATCGCGGGGAACGCGAACAGCACGTCCGCGAGCCGGCCCACCACGGTGTCGACGATGCCGCCGAAGAACCCGGCGGCGATGCCCAGCAGCGAGCCGATCAGCGCGGCGACCGCCACCGCGGCGAGCGCGACCCGCATCGACGCGGCGATGCCCGCGAAGCTGCGCGAGGCGATGTCACGTCCGAACTGGTCAGCGCCGAACCAGTGCGCGGCGCTCGGCCCCTGCAACCGGTCCCCCGGCGCCTGGGCCAGCGGATCGTACGGGGTGAGCCCCACAGCCGCCGCCACCGCGACCAGCGCCAAGGCCCCCACCAGCAGCAGCCCGAGCTTGCCGTTGCGGTCCTGCCAGATCCGTCGCAGCGCCCCCGACAGCCCGCCGGGCACGCCGTGCGCCGCCGCCTCGGCGCTCACCTCCGCGATCGGCGGGGCGCCGCCGGGGGCTGCCGGCTGGGTTGGCCCGGCGCCGGGCCCCATAGCGGCCGTCATGTCAGCCTCGTACGCGGGTCAAGCCACCGGTACGTCAGGTCGACCGCGAGGTTGACCAGCACGAACGTGGCCGCGACCAGCAGCGTCGCGCCCTGCACCACCGGGTAGTCCTGCCGCAGGATGCCCTGCAGCAGCAGCCGCCCCAGCCCCGGCAGCGCGAACACCTGCTCGATGATCACGGTGCCACCGAGCAGGTAGCCGAACTGGATCCCGATCATGGTCACGATCGGGATCGCCGCCCCGCGCAACACGTGCCGGAACCGCACCCGGCCCGGGGAGACCCCCTTGCCTTTGGCGGTGCGGACGAAGTCGGCTTGAGCCGTCTCCAGGTACGCCGAGCGGGTGGTGCGCATGATGGACGCCACCAGCCCGATCGAGAGCACCAGCGCCGGGTAGAGCATCTGGCGCAGGTTGCCGCCCACCGACTCCGACAGCGGCACGAACGTGCCCGCGTCCGGGAAGTACGCGAACACCGACGCCAGCACCGCCACGCACAGCGACGCGGTGACGAACTCCGGCAACGCCAGCCCGACCAGCCCGAAGCCCTGCGCGGAGAGGTCCCGCGCCCCGCCCGGCCGGGTGGCGGCCAGCACCCCCAGCAGCACCCCGACCGGGGCGGCGATCAGCAACGCCAGCACCGACAGCTCCACCGTCACCGGCAACGCGTCCCCGATCAACGAGGCCACGGAGGCACCGGTGTCGATGGAGATCCCTAGGTCCCCGGTGATCACCCCGGCCAACCAGTCCACGAGCTGCCGCGGCCAGGGCTGGTCGATGCCGTAGTAGCGCTCCAGAGCGGCTCGCTGCTCCGGGCCCAGTTCGGCGGACTGGGTGCCCAGCTTGGCGGTGATGGTGTCGCCTGGAAGCGCGCGCAACACCGCGAACACCACCACCGCCACGCCGAACAGGGTGACCGCGGCCCCAGCCAGCCGGCCAGCCAGATAGCGAACGCTGTGACTCATCCGGAAAGGCTGGCGTTTCGCAGGTGTTCCAGCGATTCCGTGGGCAGCGACTTGAACCCGGTCAGCTTGGTGCTGGCGGCGTAGTGCATCTGATTGCGGAACAACCACACCCACGGCGAGTCATGCAGCAACTGCTGCTGCAGATCCCCGAAGATCTGCTCCCGCTCCGCCTCGTCGGTGCTGGCGTTGCTGTCGCGCAGCAGCGTGTCGAGCTTGTCGCTGCCGTACGCGGCGGGCGTGGTGAGGCTGCCGTCTGAGGTGAAGTACCGGTTGTAGATCAGGTACGGGTCGGTGGAGCCGCCGTTGAGCGCCACCGCGGCGTCGAACTTCGCGCTTGACCAGTTGTCCACGTACACGTTGGTCTGCTGGCGTTCCAGGTTCAGCGTGACGCCGATCTTCTCCAGCTGGGACTGCAACACCTGGGCGATGTTGGTGGAGGTGTCGTACTCCCCGATCATCACGATGGTGTCCAGGCTGAAGCCCTTCGGGTGTCCCGCCTTGGCCAGCAGCTTCTTCGCCGCCTCAGTGTCGCCCGGCTCGCACGGCAGCCCGTCGGTCTCGGAGAAGTCGTACGCGGGACTGGTGATCGGGCCGGTGACCTGCGCCTTGCCGAAGTACACGGCGTCGTTGACGTCGTCGCGGTCCACCGCGCAGGCGATCGCCTGCCGCGCCTCGAGCTCACGCAGCGGCCCGCGCTTCGAGTTCAGCTGCAGCACGTGGTACGAGGTGGTGGGCTGGGTGATCAGCTTCGCCTTGCCGCCGTTGATCTGCTTCGCCACCGCGGGGTCGGTGAGCAACCCGAGGTGGAAGCTGCCGGCCTTCATCCCGGAGGCGATGGAGGCCTCGTCCGGGATCACCCGGAACTCCACCGTGGACGCCTCGGGCGCCCCGCCCCAGTGCTTCTTGTTGGCGGCGAGCACCAGCTTCTGACCCTGTTTCCAGTCCTCCCACGCGAACGGCCCGGTGCCGTTGACGCCTTTCGCCCCTTTGCCGACCGTGCCGGCTTCGATGTCCTTGGCGGACAGGATCGAGTTGCCGGTGTAGCTCAGGCCGGTGAGCAGGGACGCGTCCGGCTGCTTCAGGTTGATGGTCAGCGTGGTCTCGTCGGGCGCCTCGACACTGTCGATGTTGGCCAGGTACGAGCTCACCACTGACTTCGTCTCGGGGTCCAGGTTGCGCTCCAGGGTCGCTTTCGCATCTTCCGCGGTCAGCTTCTCGCCGTTGTGGAAGGTCACCCCATCACGCAGCGTGAAGGTGATGGACTCTGGGTCAGAATCGTCCCACTTTTCGGCCAACCCGGGCTTCAGGTTGCCCTCGTCGTCGGTGTCGATCAGGGTGTCGTACACCAGACCCATGGTCTGGACCGTCTGGAACGCGGTGGCCCGGCTCGGGTCCAGCACGTCCAGGTCTCCGGTGCGGGCGACCACCAGCGTGTCTGAGCTCTGGTCGCCTTGGGCATTGGGGCTGCACGCCGTCGCCAACGACGTCGCCACGCAAAGGGCCGCCAACCCGGCGCCGATGGCGCGTGTCCTTTGCACGTGGTTCTCCTTTTCCGCGGGGGGTGGGTCAAGACGTACCGTAACTGCAATACCGTAAGTGACAAAGAACTGAAATTTTCCTTCGTACGCGGGAGCAGCTGATGCGAGTCGTCGGGGTCATCTCGGGCACGTCCCACGACGCGCTCGACGTGGCAGCCGCGGAGTTCGCCCGGCACGGCGAGACGCTCTGGCTGGCGCCGCTCGGCGACCTCGAGATTCCCTTCCCGAAGCGGCTGCGGGCCGACGTGGCGGCCGCGCTGCCACCACATCCGAGCAGCGTCGAGCAGGTGTGCCGGCTGCATGCCGAGCTCGGGCAGGCCTTCGCCGAAGCCGCCGCGCGCGGGGTCGCCGAACTCGCGGACGGCCGGGCGGATCTGGTCGTCTCGCACGGCCAGACGATGTTCCACTGGGTGTCTGAGGGGCGCGCGCTGGGCACCCTGCAGCTCGGGGAGCCGGCGTGGATCGCGCGCCGCACCGGCCTGCCGGTGCTGGCAGACCTGCGTGCCGCCGACATCGCGCGGGGAGGCCAAGGCGCCCCGCTGGCCCCGACCCTCGACTCCATGCTGCTGGCGCCGCGGCACGCCCCTCGCGCGGCACTGAACCTGGGCGGCATCGCGAACCTCACTGTGGTGCGCCCGGACGGTTCCGTGCTCGGGTACGACGCCGGGCCGGCCAACGCCCTGATCGACGCCGCCTCCGAGGCCCTCGCCGGCGTGCCGTACGACGCGGACGGCCAACTCGCCGGCTCCGGGAAGGTGCTGCCGGTGCTGCTCGAGGAACTGCTCGCCGAGCCGTACTACGCCGCGCCGGCGCCGAAGTCCACCGGCAAGGAGCTGTTCTGCTGGGCGTACCTGGCCGATCGCCTGGACCGCCTGGGCGCGACGCCAGCGGCGGCGGACGTGGTCGCGACCGCCACCGAGCTGACCGCGCACGTGATCGCCTCCGACGCGACCCGCCACGGGGTCACCGAGCTGATCGCCTCCGGCGGCGGCACCCGCAACCCGGTGCTGATGCGGCGGCTGCGCGAACTGGGCGACGACCGGTTCCGGGTCGCGGTGATCGACGAGCTGGGGGTGCCGTCGGCCGCCAAGGAGGCATACCTGATGGCGCTGGTGGGATACCTGTCGTGGCACGGCCTACCCGGTGTCGTGCCGTCAGCGACCGGCGCGTCCGAGGCCGCCGTGTTGGGCAGCTTCACCCCGGGCACGGCGCCGCTCCGGTTGCCGGCGGCGGCGGCAGACTCCCCCCGGCGGCTGGTGATCGGCACGCCACCTGACTGACGCCGGGCTGCTGGCCTAGTCGTGTGTCTGCGCGGTGGGCAGCGGAGCCTGGTTCGCGGCGGCGCGGAACTCTCGCTCCCATGCGGCGGACCGGCAACGCGCCCACAAGGCCGCGCCCCACCCGCCGACCGCAGTCAGGACCAGCAGCGACAGCCAGAACCCAGGCCCGGCGCCCACCACCTCGCTCGCGACCGTCGCGGGCCCTCGCATCGAGTGCGAGGCAGCGAACAGGCTCGTCACGTTCTCCACCCCACGGGACATCCCGAGCACGGCGACGACTTCCGCTGCCAGGAGCATCACAATGCCGCTCGACGCCGTAAGCGCCGCCAGAGCAGCTTGCCGGGATGACTTCAGCGGCGCCGCGGCCACAGCGCCCACCGGCAGCAAGATGCCAAGCAGCACCGAGAGGATCAGCACCGCCGCCGGCGGCTGCACCGTGTTCACAATGGCGCGCCGCAGCTGCGCGTTCTGCTCCGGCGAGCCCGCCGTGATCATGGACATGTCGACGCTCGGCTCCCCGGAGACAAGTTGGGCGCCGGTGTAGCAGAGGTGCACCGGCCCGCCGTCGTCCGGATCACAGGAGGCGCCGACCACCGGTAGCAGCAGGAACAACAGCAGCGCTGCCACCAGCCCCATCGGACAGATCCATCTCGCCACAATGGACCGCCCAGAACACTTCTCCTTCTCGTCCACGCCGCGAAGC
>JBOGDL010000266.1:0-4663 GCA_050701815.1 Micromonosporaceae bacterium
CTCGTACTGGACGAAGAACTACCGCACCGGGATCGAGGTCGACGATCCGGAGGCGCTACGCCGCCGGTACGCGTACCAGGACCCGATCTACACCCTCCCCGAAGCGGGGCAACGCTGGTGGGCCGCCCAGCATCCGCAGCAGGACCCGGCCGCCGACGCCGCAGCTGCGGCCTCACGTCAGGCAGCTGAGCGGGAAGCACTGGGGTCCGCCGTCGTCGGGTAGCCGCGACCTGCACAGCCGTTAACCGCCCGCCTTCTCACCGTGAGAAGGCGGGCGGTGTTTCGTGAGGCCTCTGGTTTCCTCTTTTCGAGGAGGGTTTTGCAGTGGTGGCGTTAGCCACCACATTCAGCCTTTCCTAGGAAGCTAGCTTTATTTCGGAACGGACGAGAGAGCAGCAAGGGAGCCCTACCGCACCCCCGTCAGAGTCGATCTCCACAAGCCACACCACTTGTGGACGAGGTCTGTGGACAAGGTTGGGTTTAGGTCCGTTCCAAGCCCTTCCGAGGTCCCCTCAAGACCACCGGCACTCCCGCCTCGGATGCCTGCTGAGCAGCGACAACGACGCTCCGCGCAGCCGCTGGCCCAGTCCTTGCCGACGCTGTCGCCGCATCGGTGCACAACCTGTGGAAAACCACTCCCTCAGCGATGTCTGCTGTAGCGGTTGACAAAGCCCAGTGGCGCTGTCGCCGGGTTTCCCCCACCGGGGCCACCACTTGCCCGAAGACCTGCGGCGGCGAATCAGAGGCCTGATCATGGGAGCATGCGCTGCGTCGTGTTCGGGGCCACCGGCTACATCGGGGGACGCTTGGCGCCGGAGCTGCTGCGAGCCGGACACGAGGTGCGGGCGGTCGCACGTACACCTGAAAAGCTTGACGACGCGCCGTGGCGAGCAGAGGTCGAGGTCCTACCCGGAGATGTGCTGGACGCCACCAGCATCGCCGCGGCCGTCACGGGCCAGGACGTTCTCTACTACCTGGTGCACTCACTGCACCGAAGCGACTTCGCGGACGTGGACCGGCGCGGCGCCCAGATCGTGGCGGAAGCCGCGCGCGAGGCGGGCGTCAGGCGCATCGTCTACCTCGGTGGCATCACACCGCGCGGAGAGCGGCTGTCTGAACACCTGCAGTCCCGGGCCGAGGTGAGTCGGATCCTGCTCGGTTCCGGTGTCCCCACGGTGGTGTTGCGGGCGGCGGTGATCCTCGGCTCGGGGTCGGCGAGCTTCGAGATGCTTCGCTACCTGACCGAGCGGCTGCCGGCGATGGTGACCCCGCGGTGGGTGCACAACAGGATCCAACCCATCGCGGTACGGGATGTGCTGCACTACCTCGTCCACGCCGCCACGCTGCCGGCCGAACTGAACGCCGGCTTCGACATCGGCGGCCCCGACGTGCTCACCTATCTCGACATGATGCGCCGGTACGCCGTGGTGGCGGGCCTGCCCCGCCGTGCGGTGGTCCCGGTGCCGCTGCTGACGCCGTGGCTGTCCGCGCAGTGGGTCAATCTGGTGACGCCGGTCCCCCGCAGCATCGCGGTGCCGTTGGTGGAGTCGCTGGTGCACGAGGTGGTGTGCCAGGACCGCGCGATCACCGAGCACATCAGCGACCCCGAGGGCGGGCTCACCCATTACGAGACCGCCGTGGAACTCGCCATCGCACGCGTCAAAGACGCCCAGGTGCCGACCCGGTGGTCGGATGCCTCCAGCTCAGACCCGCCCTCGGATCCGCTGCCCACGGACCCGGACTGGTCAGGCGGCAGCCTCTATCAGGACGTGCGGGAACGCCGTACCAGCGCCGATCCGGAGACCGTGTGGCAGATCATCGAGGCGATCGGCGGCGAGCGGGGGTGGTATTCGTTCCCGCTGGCCTGGTCGCTGCGCGGCTGGATGGATCTGCTGGTCGGTGGAGTGGGGCTGCGCCGTGGGCGCCGCGACCCTCACCGTCTGCATCAGGGGGAGGCGCTGGACTGGTGGCGGGTGGAGAAGGTCGAACGTCCCCGGCTGCTTCGACTCCGGGCCGAGATGAAACTGCCCGGCCGGGCCTGGCTGGAGTTGTCGGTCGATTCTGATGGCGGTCAGGGCTCGGTGTACCGGCAACGGGCCGTGTACGAGCCGCACGGGCTGCTGGGCCACCTCTACTGGGGCTCGGTCACCCCGTTCCACGACATCGTCTTCGGCGGCATGGCCCGCAACATCACCGGGGCCGCCGAAGGTCAGGCGCCCGCGGAGCCGACCCGCTGGTGAGCGGTGCTCACGACTGCTTGATGTGCGGGGAGCGCCCCTCGTACGGGGTGGAGAGGACCACAGTGCTCCTGGTGGCCACGTTGGCCGCCGAGCGGATCTGCTGCAGCAGCCGCTCCAAGGCGACCGGGTCGGCCACCCGCACTTTGAGCAGGTAGAAGTCGTCACCCGCCACCGAATAACAGGACTCGATCTCACTGAGGTGAGCCAGCCGCTCGGGCGCGTCGTCCGGCGCGGCGGGGTCAATCGGGCGGATCGCGATGAACGCCGTCAGCGACAGCCCCAACGCCTCATGGTCGACGCGGGCGCCGTAACCGCGGATCACGCCGCGTTGCTCCAGGCGACGCACTCTCTGATGGGCGGCGGAGACCGACAGGCCCACCTTCTCCGCCAGGTCGGTGTACGACAGCCGGCCGTCCTCAGCCAACGCGCCGACGATCGCCCGATCAATCTCCTCCACGCCGCGAACGGTACACCTATCCCCGGCCCGGTTCGGTGGCTGGAAGGGACGTGATCAAACAGCCAACGAGAGATACCCCACTTGACCGATCGGAATTATCTAGTAGCCTGTCCTTTGTATCCTCTAGCCCCGATTTGTAACACGGAGCGGAACTGTGGCCTCAACCCCCGCAGCGTTGCAGGAGAAGGCGCGAAACCAAGGTTTCACCGGTGATTCACCAACCCCTCACAATCAGCCCCGACTCACCGACCCTGGCACCACCAAAGCAGGCTCCGGCGGAACTGACTCGGGCCGCACGGAGCGCCCCCGGGTAGCCCTGCTGGACAACGCGAAGTTTCTGTTGATCTTTCTGGTGGTGGTGGGGCACGCCGTCGAGCTGACCCCCGCGACTCCCACCGGTGACGCGATATACGTCTGGATATACACCTTTCACATGCCGGCGTTCGTGCTGATCGCCGGGTATCTCTCCAGGTCTTTCGACGGTTCGGCCGAGCGCGTGCACCGGCTGCTGACCACCGTGGTCGCGCCGTACCTGATCTTCTGGGTGCTCTACGCGCTGCAGTCCCTGTGGGTCGGGCGCGACCTGCCCGACGGCCCGCTGGAACCGATCTTCCTCACGTGGTTCCTCGCGGCGTTGCTGGTGTGGCGACTCACAGTCCCGCTGTGGCGGCGCATCCCGTACCCGATCCCGGTCTCGATCGGCGTGTCCATCGCCGCGGGGGTGGTGGTCACCGGGAACGTGTTGGACGTGTCACGTGTCCTCAGCCTGCTGCCGTTCTTCGTCACCGGCCTGTTCCTGCGACCCCACCACTTCGAGTGGTTGCAACGCACCTGGGTGCGGGTCTGCTCAGCCGTGGTGGTGCTGGCGACCGCTGCGGTGTCGTACCTGTGGCTGGAACCACTGAGCCTGGAGTGGGTGTACTGGCGGGAGAGCCTCACCGAGCGGGACTTCGAGCTGCTGCCGTACGGGTTGCCAGCGCGGCTGGTGTTCCTGGTGATCGCGTGCGCGATGACCGCCGCGGTGCTGTCGCTCACCCCGCGGCGCCGGCTCTGGATCACCGGAATGGGCGCGTTCACCATGTACGTGTTCCTACTGCACGGCCTGGCGCTGCGGATCGCCGAGCAGCTCGGCTGGTTCGAGTTCACCAGCGCGCTGGCCGGCGGGATGGGCAACAAGGCGTTTGTGCTCAACGCGGCGCTCGGTGTTGTGCTCACCTTCGTGCTGTGCACGCCATGGGTGCGACGGGCCACCAGCTGGGCGGTGCAGCCGAAGGCCGACTGGATCCTGCGCCGAGATGACCAGCCGAGATGACGTGGCGGGCCCTGCCGGGTCCCAGGCCGGTGCGGCCCGCCACCACCTGCCGGGTTGACCTTCAGGTGACTTGAAACCGCAGACTTCGGATGTGACGGCGCCTCTCCTGACCATCAGCGCGTTCGCCCGCGCGGTGCACCTCACCCCGAGCGCACTGCGCTACTACCACGAGGCGGGCCTGCTGCCGCCAGCCGAAGTCGACGCCCGTACCGGATACCGGTACTACACCCCTGAGCTGGAACGGCGCGCGCACATGATCCGCCGGATGCGCGAGGTGGGTGTGCCGGTGGAGACGATGCGGCTGGTGCTGGACGGCCCGTCGGAGGCTGCCGGCGAGATCCTGCAGGCGTTCGCCGCTCAGGCCGCCGAGTCCGCCAAGCGCGCCGCGGCCGCGGTGACCGACGTGGGGTCCAGCCTGCGCGCTGAGGAGGCGGCGCCCGAGCCGGTGGCGGCCCCGATGGACAGCCTGGAACTGGCCGCCGCGCTGCGGCGGGTCTCGGCCGCGGCCAGCGCTGACACCGAGTCGCCCCTGGGCGTGGTGCTGCTCGACATCACCGGCTCCGCCGTCACGGTGGTGGCGACCGACCGTTACTGGCTGGCGATGTGGTCGATCCCGCTTCCCGACCTGGCGGTCGGCGAGCGCCGGGTGGCGGT
>JBOGDL010000267.1:0-9245 GCA_050701815.1 Micromonosporaceae bacterium
AAACCCAACCGGGCCCGGTACGGCATCAGCGCGCTGGACCAACCGGGCCGGCAGTGTGTCTGGCTGGACCAGCCCGACAGTCCGTACGCCTGGCCGCTGGGCGGCTGATCGGAGTCTCGCCCGCTGCCGGGCGGCTGACTCGACCGCACCCATCGTTGAGCAGCGTTCAGAGCAACTGGGCCGTTCGCCGCGCCGCGTCTGGCTCAGGCCTTCCCAAGCAGTGTGATTGCCCGGCAACCCTGGGTTGAACTGGGAACTTGTGTCTTGACGGGTCGCTTAGGCCAGGCCTAGTGTCCCACCAGCAGGACATATCGTCTCCCATGGTGGTTATATGCAGCTCACCTCCACGTTCCACGTCCCCGTCGACAGCGACACCGCGTTCTCGGCGTTCCTCGACCCGGACACCATGCGCTCGTGCATCCCCGGCTGCGCCGAACTGTCCCGCGAGGACGAGAACACGTACCGGGGACGGCTGGCCAACAAGGTGGCGCATGTGCGGTTCAACGCCAAGTTCGTCGCGGAGCTGGTCTCGGTCGACCAGCCCCACAGCATCACCGCCGTGCTTCGCGGCGAGGACCACAAACTGGCCAGCTCGCTGAAGATCAACGCCGACTTGCGGATCGCGCCGCAGGGCGACGGGTCTGACATCACGTACACGATGGATATGGCTTTGTGGGGCAAGGTCGGCAGGCTGGGAGAGGCGATCTTCCGCCGCCGCACCCAAGAGGTGGAGCGGCAGTTCGTGCGCTCCTTCATCGCAGCGTGCGTGCCCGCCGAAGCGCCCGCCGGCGCCCCGGCCGCAGCAGCCGCCGCCACGGGCGGGACGTCGCCGCAACCCAGTGCCGCGGCGTCGCGGCAATCCGACGTCGCGGCCAAGGCCCACACCAGCCCGGCGACGCGGACGCCCGGCAGGTGGCGCCGCGCGTTCCAGCGGATCGCCGCCTTCTTCCGCGGCGGGAAGCCCTGATGGTCGAGTTGCTGCGCCCCCGCGCCATGGACGAGGCGGTCGACATGATGGCCCGCTACGGCGGCGACGCGATCGTGTACGGCGGAGGCACCGCCATCCAGATCCTGCTCCGACAGGGTGTGCTGGCTGCCGACGCATTCGTCGACCTGTCCCTGACCCCGGGCCTGGACACCATCGCCGTGGGCAGCGACGGGGTCGCCGCTGTCGGCCCGATGGTCTCGCTGAAGCAGCTTCACACCGAGCCACAGCTGCAGGCGAGCGCCCCGCTCGCCGCGCTCGCCTACCGGCACGCCGCGAACCCGAGGGTGCGCAACACCGCCACCGTCGCGGGCAACATCGCGCACGGCGACTACCGGCTCGACCCGCCCGGCGCGCTCACCACACTGGACGCTTCGATCACCGCGGCCTCGGTCCGGGGGCAGCGGACGATACCGGCTCGGGAGTTCTTCGTCGACGTGCAGCTCACCGCGCTGGAGCCGGACGAGATCGTGACCGGAATCCGGATTCCGGCGCAGCCACAGGGCGCCGGCCACGGGTACGCCAAGCTGAGCGCCCTGGGCGCCAACGACTGGCCAGCGGCATCAGCCGCCGCGTTGCTCGACCCGCAGCCCGGCGGCGGGTGGCAGCCCGGCCACGAGCGGCTGCTCCGCCTCGGGATCGGGGCGCTCGCCCCCACCCCGCTGTACCTGGAAGTCGCGGTGACCGGGCTCTCCGTCACCGACGCTGTCGGGCTCGCCCAGGAGCGGGCCGGGCAGCTGTACGACCCGCTGCCGGACGTGCGCGGCTCCGTGGCGTACAAGCGCCGTCTGGGCGCGGTGGCGATCGCGGCGGCGGTTCGAGACGCATGGCGTGACTGCACGGCAAAGGAGGCGGCGCGATGACCAGCGTGCGACACCAGGCGACGCAGGCGCAGGCCCAGGCCCCGGCGGCTGACGCCGGGCCGGCAGCGCCCCCAGTTGCCGCGTCAACGGCCGCGCCCGCCGTCGCGACCGGCGTCGGGCAACCTGCCGCCCGCGCCGACGGGGAGTCGCGGGTGCGCGGCGTCCACGACTACGTGGCGGACCTGCCGACGCCTCAAGCCCTGCACGTGGCGGTGCATCGGGCCACCCGTCCGCACGCCCGCATCACATCGATCCAGGTCGAGGACGCGGCGGCGATGCCCGGCGTGGTCTCCGTGATCACCGGCCAGGACCTGCACCGTCGCTTCGGGCAGCGGGTCTACACCGGGCCGGCGTTCAACGACCAGCCGCCGCTGGCGATCGACCGGGTCCGTTACGTCGGCGAGCCGGTGGTCGCGGTGGTCGCCGACGACCTGGCCGCCGCCCGCGCCGCGGCCGACGAAGTGATCGTGGAGTACGCCGACCTCGAGCCGGTGCTGCACCACGAAGAAGCGATCGGCGGTGAAGCCGGGACGCCCCGCGCGTTCGTGCACGACGAGCTTCGACCCTCCAGCGTGTTCGGCGACCTGAAGCACCTGCAGGGCCAGACCGGCACCAATGTCTGCTACCAGTTCAACCTGCGCAAGGGCGATGTCGAGGCCGCCGCCGCGGCCGCCAGCACCAGGGTCAGCGGCGATTACTGGTGCCCGCCGACCAGCCACGTCCCGATCGAGCTGCCGTGCACGGCGGCCTGGGTGAGCGACGGTCGGCTGGAAATCGTCACCACCACCCAGACTCCCTCGTACGTGCGGCAGATGGCCGCCGACATGATCGGGCTCCCGCTGAGCCGGGTCCGGGTCCGCACCGCGGCGTTGGGCGGTGGTTTCGGCGCCAAGATGTACGACCGGCTGGAGCCGCTCGCGGCGGCGCTGGCGTGGACGCTGCGGCAACCGGTGCGGCTGACCGCCACCCGGGAAGAGACGTTCCTGATCACCACCCGGCACGGCGCCGCGGTGTCGGCGTCCATGACCGCCGACGAGCAGGGCCGGATCACCAGCGCGCAGGCGGAAGTCGCGTACGACACCGGCGCGTACGCCGACGTCGGGCCGCGCATCACCGGCAAGTCGGGGATGGTCGCCGCCGGGCCGTACCGGATCGACAACATCGCCATCCGCTCCCGGTGCGTCTACACCAACAAGCCGTCAGCTGGCCCGTTCCGCGGGTTCGGCGTGCCGCAGGTGGTGTGGGCGCACGAGTCACTGGTGGACGAGCTGGCCCGGCAGCGGGACGAGGATCCCGCCGAGTTCCGGCGCCGCAACCTGCTCGCCGAGGGCGACCCGTCCGCCACCGGCACCCTGATGCACAGCGCCGAACTGCGCGGCTGCCTGGACGCGGTGTGCGAGGCGTTGGACTGGGCGACGCCGCTGCGGCGCGACGCGGGCGCCGCTGACGCCGCGCTGGCCCCCGACGCAACCAATCCCGACGCGGCTGACCCCGACGCGGGCGACCCAGCCGCGAGCCTGGACGCCGGTCGGTTCCGGCGTGGACGCGGAGTCGCCGTGGGCAAGAAGGCGGTGCTCACCCCGACCGTGGCCAACGCCGTGCTGCAGCTCAACCAGGACGCCTCGGCCAGCCTGATGATCAGCACGGTCGAGATGGGGCAGGGCAGCAACACGATCATGGCGCAGATCGTCAGCGAGGTGCTGCAGATCCCCGCCGACCGGATCCGGGTGGTGGCGCCAGACACCGATGTCACGCCGTACGACACCATCACGGCCGGAAGCAGGTCCACGTACCACACCGGGAACGCGGTGCGGCTGGTCGCCGAGAAGATGGCCGACCAGCTGCGCGACCTGGCGGCGAATGCCCTGGACGCCGAGCCGGACCAGCTCGTGCTCACCGCGGACGGGGTGGCCACCGCCGACGGCGCCCGGGCAGCCCGGATCCCCGACCTGGTGCTCGGCCGCTTCGGCGCCCGCGGCGCCACTCTGACCGCCAGCGCGGACTTCACCACGTCCTGGGTCGGGTACGACAAGGAGACCGGCCAGACCCCGAAGTCCACCGAGCACTGGTTCGCCGCTGCCGCGGGAGCGCAGGTGACAGTGGACACCCACACCGGACGGGTGCGCGTCGAACACCTGGCGGTGGCAGGGGACGTGGGCCGGGCCGTCAACCCGGCGCTGGTCGAGCAGCAGCTCACCGGGGCGGCGATCACCGGGATCGGACACGCCCTCTTCGACGAGATGGTGTTCGACTCCGGGCAGTTGATCAACGGGACGCTGCTGGACTACCAGCTGCCGACCGTCCACGACCTGCCTGACCGGATCACGCCGCTGATCGTGGAAAGCCCGCACCGCACCGGCCCGTACGGGGCGAAGGGGGTGGGCGAGACCGGAATCCTCGCGATCGCGCCGGCGATCGCGAACGCGGTCCGCGACGCCGTCGGGGTGCGTGTCACCCGGCTCCCGCTCACTCCGGAACGGGTGCTTGACGCGATCGACGCCGCCGCGACGGCGGATCAGAGCTCCCACGCGGAGGTGGCGCAATGAGCGTGAGCAATGAATTCACGGGCCCTGCGATCACGAACGCGGGCAGCGCGCCGGCCGACATCGAGCTCGTGGTCGACGGGCGCCGCCGCACCGCCCGGGTCACCGGCGCGGACGTGCTGATGACGGTGCTGCGCGATCAGCTCGGGTGCGGCAGCGTGCGGGAAGGCTGCGGGGTCGGCGCGTGCGGCGCGTGCACCGTGCTGGTGGACGGTCGCAGCGTGAGCAGTTGCCTGGCGCTGGCCGTCCGGCACCACGGGGCGGAGGTCACCACCACGGAAGGCCTTCCCGATGACGACCCGGTGGTCCGCGCGTACGTGGCCGAGCGCGCCATGCAATGCGGGTACTGCATCCCCGGCTTCGTTCTGATGACCCACGAATTGCTGGCGGACAACCCGGACCCGAGCGAGGCGGAGATCGCCGAACAGCTCGAAGGCAACTTGTGCCGGTGCGGCGCGTACGTCGAGATCAAAGCTGCGGCGGCCCGGGCTGCCCGCGATGGCGCCCGGGCCGGCGCCCCCCACGCTGCCGCAGCTGACGCCAGCGCAGCTGACGTGCCCGCGGCTGACGCCGGCGCCACAGCCACAGCCACAGCCACAGCCACGAGGAACCAGGACCCCGCAACCGCGAGAAACGAGGAGGTCACCGGGTGATTGCAGAGACAGCGCGCGGGCGGTTCTCGGTCCGACTCCGCGGCGACACCGGGCCCCATGTGCTGCTGCTGCACCCCCTGGCGTTGTCCGGCGAGGTGTGGGAGCCGGCGGCGGAGCGGCTGGCGCAGGCAGCGCGAGTGATCAGCCTGGACGCCCGCGCACACGGCGACTCGGAATGGGACGACAAGCCGTTCACGATCGAGGACATGGCGTACGACGCCGCGGCGGTGCTCGCCGAGCTGGGCGTGGACAGGGCGCACGTGGTGGGCAAGTCCATGGGTGGCTGCACCGCGCTGGCGCTGGCATTGCAGTCCCCCGAGCTGGTGGACCGGATCGTGGTCGCCGACTCGACTGCGGACTACGGGCCAGACCGGGTGGAGCAGTGGGCAGAGCGAGCCCATGCCGCGCTGGGCAAGTCCCGCGAGGACCTGCTCGGCTTCCAGTTCGACCGCTGGTTCACGCCCGAGTTCCCGCTGTCCTCCCCCGATGAAGTGCAGCGGGTCGGGCAGATCTTCATCAACACCCGTCCCGAGGCGCACGCGGCGGCCTGCCACGCGCTGGGCGACTTCGCCATCTCCGAGCGACTCTCCGAGATCCAGGCCCCCACCCTGGTCCTGGTCGGCGAGCAGGACTACGCCACTCCCCCGGCCATGTCCGAGCGGATCGCGGACGGGATCCCGAACGCGGACCTGCACATCGCGCCGGGTCTGCGCCACCTCAGCCTGATCGAGGATCTCGGGTTGTGGGCCGAGGTCGCCCGCCACCTCGGTGTGCCGCGG
Organism: Micromonosporaceae bacterium; assembly: GCA_050701815.1. Classification (GTDB taxonomy): domain Bacteria; phylum Actinomycetota; class Actinomycetes; order Mycobacteriales; family Micromonosporaceae; genus WHSM01. The sequence continues at coordinate 5,824 of JBOGDL010000267.1, forward strand.
GAGGTGGTCAGCTAGTGGCCCCGCCGATCAGCTCAGACAGGCCCGTGCCGATCGGCTCCGACGAGCCCGTGCTGAGCCTGCGGTCATGGCTCGACGAGGTGTCCCGCCTCGGCGAGCTGACCCATGTGCCCGGCGCCGACTGGGACCTGGAGATCGGCGCGATCAGCGAGCTGAGCTACCGCACGCCCCGTCCGAAGGCGTTGCTCTTCGACGAGATCGTCGGGTACCCCGCGGGGCAGCGGGTGCTGGTCGGGTCGACCGGCTCGCCCGCCCGGCTGGGGCTGACCCTGCGGGCCGGCGCCGACTGCGACGACAGCGAGCTGGTGCGGCGGCTGCGCGGCAGACCGAGCCAGTGGCTGGCGCAGGCGGAGCGGTTCCCGCCCCGCACCGTGACCGAGGCGCCCGTGCTGCGCAACCGGGTCGCCGGTCCCGACGTGGATCTGCTCTCCTTCCCGACGCCGCGTTGGCACGCCGCTGACGGGGGTCGGTACATCGGCACCGGGTGCGCTGTGTTCACCAGCGACCCGGACACCGGTGCGGTCAACGCGGGCGCGTACCGGATGGAGGTCGTCGACGACGGCGCCACCGCGACTGTCAACGCGGTCCCGGGCAAACACGGGGCCCGCAACATCGCGAAGTGGTTCCAGAAAGAAGGCCGGGCCCCGATCACGGTGTCACTCGGGCACGACCCGTTGCTCATGGTCGTCGCCGGCACCGAGGTGACGGCGGGCGTCAACGAGCTGTGTTACGCCGGGGCGATCCTGGGAGAGCCGGTGTCGGTGCTCACCGGAGAGACCACGGGACTCCCGATACCCGCCGGGAGCGAGATCGCGCTGGAAGGATGGCTGCACCCCGACGACACCCGCGACGAGGGCCCGTTCGGGGAATGGACCGGCTACTACTCGGGCGACCGGGCGCCGGCGCCCGCGATGTCCATCGACGCGCTGTACCACCGGGACGACCCGATCCTGCTCGGGGCGCCGCCGGGACGTCCGCCGTTCGACTACTCGTACATGCGCACCATCATGAAGTCGGCGATGATCACCGATGAGTTGATCGGTTTGGGGCTGCGCGGGGTGCGCAGCGCGTGGGCCCATGAGGCCGGCGGCGGCCGCCTGCTGGTGGCGGTCTCCATCACACAACAGCACGCCGGGCATTCCCGGCAGGTCGGGCATGCGACGGCGCACTGCCCGGCAGCGGCCTACATGAACCGCTACGTGGTCGTGGTGGACGACGACATCGACGCGTCCGACCTCGACGCCGTGATCTGGGCGATCTGCACCCGCAGCGATCCGAGCATCGACATCGACGTCATGCGCCGGACCTGGGGCAGCAGGCTCGACCCGCTCTACCCCGGTTCGGGGACGCCGTACATCTCGCGCGCGGTCATCGACGCCTGCCGCCCGTACGAACGCCTCGACAGCTTCCCGAAGGTCGCGCAGAGCGACCCGGCGTACCTCCGATCAGTGGAGGACCGCTGGGGGCACGTGCTGCGTTGACCGGGTCGGCGCCTCCTGGCGCTGACCGCCGCACATCTGGATGACCCTGCCGAATCAACGGCCGAACCATGGCCGGACCACATCGAAAGCCGAGGAACGTCATGCTGACACGTAGAAAGCTCCTCGCCGCCATGGGCGGCGCCGCTGCCCTGCCCGCCATGTCCGCCTGCGGCGTGCTGGACGATCAGTCGACGTCGTCCTCTGGATCCAAGACGCTCCGGATCGCCTTCAACTCCAACGTCACCGCGTTGCCGGTGTGGGTCGCCCAGGATGAGGGGTTCTTGAAAGAGCAAGGCCTGAAGGCGAAGTTCACGGTGGTGGAGAACGTGGCCACCATGCCGCCCGCGTTGGGTCGCTCGTTCGACGTCGTGCTCTCCACCCCGACGCTGTTGATCAGCGCGACCGCCCAGAAACTGCCGGCGGTGCAGATCGCCGGGTCTTCGATCGACAACGAGGCGAACCCCTCGGGTCACGTCCTGGTCCCCAAGGACTCCGACATCAAATCGATCAAGGACCTGAAAGGCAAGAAACTCGGGGTGCTGAACGAGACCGGCAGCCTGCACATCGCCACCAAGTACTGGCTGCAAAAGGAGGGGGTGTCGCCGGACAGCGTCCAAGCGGTGCAGGTGAACGGGCCGGCGCAGCCGGACCAGCTCGCCTCCGGACGGATCGACGCGGTCGAGACGGTGGCCCCCTTCTCCACCACCATGCTGGCGAAGGGCAACAAGTCCATTGGCATCCCGTACCGGGCGATCGCCCCCGAGGTGTCGGCCATCTTCTGGATCGCCGGGAAGAGCTGGGCCGAGGAGAACGCCGAGAAGGTGGCGAAGTTCCAGAAGGCGCTCAAGCAGGGCGAGGAGTTCATCGCCTCTGACGACGCGGGTGCCCGCAAGATCGCCGCCAAGTACACGAAGCTGCCGCCTGACGTGGTGAACAAGATCAAGCTGCCCGAGTACGACACCACGGTGCACGGCGACGACCTGGACGAGTGGTTGACGGCGATGCGCGAGGTGAACGGCTTCAAGGGCGATGTGAATGTGAAGGATCTGGTAGTCAAATGACGGCGCCGAGGAAGGCCGCGTCCGCAGCGCTCACCGACTCCGGCGAAGTCGCGGCCGAGGTTTCCGGGGCCACGTCCGGGCCGGGCGGCAGCCGTACGCCGGGCTCGTCCGGGTCCGCGAGCCGGCCCGCTGCCGAGCCGCCGCCGGGGAAGGTCCTGGAGTGCCGCGGCGTCGGGGTGAGCCTGGTCGGGGCGGCGGGGCGCACCGAGATCCTCTCTGAGGTGTCGTTCTCGGTCGCCCGGGGAGAGTTCATCTCGATCCTCGGCACCTCAGGCACCGGTAAGACCACCCTGCTGCGCGCCCTCGGGGGCCTGCAGGATCCGTCGGGTGGCGAGCTGCGATGCAACGACGCGCGCATCGACGGACCGCCGCCCGATGTGGTGACGGTGTTCCAGGACTACAGCCACTCGTTGCTGCCGTGGCGCACCGTACGGCGCAACGTGGCGCTCGGCATCGAGGGGACCTGCAGTCGCGCGGAGTGCCGCCGCCGGGTGGACGACGCGCTGCGGCTGGTGGGGCTCGCGGACAGCGCGAACGAGTACCCGTGGCGGCTCTCCGGCGGCATGCAGCAACGCGTGCAGATCGCCCGGGCCGTGGCCATCCAGCCGTCGGTGCTGCTGATGGATGAGCCGTTCGGGGCACTCGACGCGATGACCAAGGAATCCCTGCAGGACGAGCTGCAACGGTTGCAGGAGGCGACCGGCGTGACGGTCGCCTTCGTCACCCACGACGTGGACGAGGCGGTCTACCTGAGTGACCGGGTCCTGGTGCTGGAGGGCAAGCCCGCCACGGTCGGCCTGGAACTCGACGTCCAGCTCCCCCGGCCGCGGGACCAGGAGGCCACGAAAGGCATGCGGGAGTA
>JBOGDL010000268.1:0-11844 GCA_050701815.1 Micromonosporaceae bacterium
GTGAACGCGGGCCAAGCGGACGCGGATGTTTCTGAAATGTCAGGGACGAGGACGGCATGGCCTAGCTTGAGCGCTTCCACGCACGGCCCTTCGCCGAGCGTGAATTGCGCCGCCTCGGCACGCCTGATGACGTAGTCGCTGGCGTACAGGATTTCGCCGATGGTGGCGTCGCTCGCCACCGCGATCGACGCGCCATCAACCGGTACTAGCCCCACGCACACTTCACACACCCGCGCCAACGGGTCGACGCTACGCCCATGGTCGTCCATTCCCGCCATCACCGCAGCTCGAACCAGACGCAGGTCCGGCTGCGGCGTCTGCCCTGGGCGAGTCACGCCCTCAGGCTCCCGCAGGTGTCGCCGATGCCGGCCTTCTCGCGCATCTCAGTCGCTCCTGCTCGCCACAGACGCGACGCGACGGGCTCAAGGCCAACGTCACCCCTCTGGATGTTCCTTGCAATATCAACGCTACGCCTGGTCGCAGCGAGCGGACAGCAGGTCAGTTTTCCAATCCTGAATGGTATGTAATGAGAAGAATGCTACGAGTCAATTAGATAGCATGGCGGTTTGCTGTCCTTGACCCCGGCAGTCGAATCCAAACAACGACTCTCAGAGGTTAGGCATGATCTTCGGGCACCCGCGCAAGCGGGACCTGCCACGCCGCCATACCGAGGCTGAGCTGCTTCACCAGCCGGCAAACCAGGACGAAACAACCGGCCTACTGAACCAACGAGGCTTCCACAGATTGTTGGACGAGCTTGTCAGCGAGCACCACGCATCGGCGGCTGTGTTCCTGTGCGACGTTGACAACTTCAAGCGGATCAACCAAGCCCTCGGTCACCGGGCAGGTGACGAGCTTCTGGGGGAACTTGCCCGGCGGCTACGTGCTGGGCTGCCAGCGGGATGCGCCGCCGCTCGATTCGGTGGCGACGAGTTCCTGGTCCTCTGCGCTGATGTCGCAAGCGCCGGCGGGCTGGAAACACTGGGGCGCCGGATCGCGGAGTTGCTGCACACCACCGTCCCGCTACGCGGAGAGCTGATCCACGTGTCCGCCTCTGTCGGCGCCGCGATGGTGGACGGCGCCGCCACCACCACCGGTGAAGACCTGCTGCGCCTTGCGGACGCGGCGATGTACCAGGCCAAGAGCCAAGCACCCGGAAGCGTGCAACTGGCAGACACCTCACTTCGCAGCGCGATCAATGGACGGCTTCAAATGGAGGCGCAGCTACACCAGGCCCTGCGGCGCGATCACCTGCGCCTGCACTACCAGCCGATCGTCAGCCGCAGTGGCGAGGTGGTGATTGCCGAAGCGTTGATGAGATGGCCACACCCGGATCACGGCCTGCTCCCACCCTCGGCGATTCTGTCCGCGGCAAAGGATGGCAACCTGCTGCGGGATCTCGACCGCTGGGTGCTGCGGACCGCGCTGGCTGAAGCCGCAACCTGGCCGGCATCGGGCCAGCGGCCAGTGAGCGTCGCCGTCAATCTGGCCAGTCTGCTGCCCGACGATCCGGCGTTCCTCGGGTCGATCCGACAAATAGTTGCGGAGTCGGGCATTGACCCACACAACGTGGTGCTGGAAATAGTGGAGACCGCGATGATGGGCATGTCAGACGATGCGAAGGGCCCGATGCGCGCGTTGATCGACACCGGGATCCGGTTCGCGGTGGACGACTTCGGGATGGGGGAATCCTCGCTCAGCCGGTTCCGGGATTTCCCCACCCAGATCATCAAACTGAGCGGTCGATTCATCTCCAGGACACCACCGGACGCTGTCGACGCCGCGATCATCCGCAGCGTGATCGACCTGGCCAGGGGCACGGGCCGCAGCGCTGTGGTCGAGCATGTCGCGACGTCTGGCCAGTTTCGGCTGCTCAAGCAGCTCGACTTCGACGCGTACCAAGGCTTCCTGTTCTCTCGACCACTGCCCGCGAGGGACCTTCGCACCCGGCTCAGCCACCCATGGGCGAGCCTGCCGCAGGAGTGAGCTATCGCCGGGTGAGGCGGTCGTGAGGCGTTGCGGGTGTGGAGGTCAGCCGCCGAGGCTGCCGAGCAGACCGCCACCACCGCTCTGCTGGGGCGCGATGATGGGGCCTTCGCTGGGCTGGACGACCACGAAGCCCTGCCCCTGGAACACGATCTGGAACATTTCCCCGGAGCCGCCCTTGAGCAGTGACTTGATCCCTTGCGAACGGTGGATCTGAGTCTGCAACTGGCTGGACCACCCGATCACCGCGTCAGTGTCCACGAACACCGGCAACTGCGGGCTGACCGGGATCACCATCGGGGGCCCGTCTGAGGTGATGGCCACCTTGCCCTGGCCGGAGAACACGCAGTTGAACAGGCCGCCCCCGAACATCCCGGCGCCTTTGACCATCGAGATCTGGTACTGCAGCGTCGGGTCGAAGACCAGCACGTTCTTGCCGTTGATCGACAGGTACTCGTTCGGGTCGAGCTCGAGCAGGAAACAGTTGTGCCCGTGGTCGGCGAACCACATCTCGCCCTGGCCACGCACGGACATCAAAGCCACGCCCTCGCCGGTCACCGCCCGCTTCAGGAAGTTTCCGACCCCCTGGCTCTTCGTCTCCATTTGAAGATTTCCGCGGTACGCGACCATCGCGCCCTGACGAGCCATAACTTCACCATTGACGGCATACCTCACGCAGTACTGACTCTGCAGTGCCATGCCGGCCTGGGTCGGTGGTTGAACCATGTTCTCGGCGTTGAACACATCGCCACGCACGATCGGCGCTCCTTGAAATCGAGCTGGGGTGGAGTACGGGGCTCCCGGACCTACGGCGGAACCTTAGTGTTCCGCTGAACCAGCCGGTGACCAGGCTGACCTGGATCCTCGTTGGTCGGGCCGGCAACGAAGCGTGTGGCAGCGCCCGTGAGGAGAAGGACGCGGCCAGTGGCGAGTTGGGCGGCCGAAGGACCAAGGTGCTTGCCCAACGGAACACTAACGCGTCAGCTCCACCCGAGTTCGTGTAGGCGGGCGTCGTCAATTCCGAAGTGATGAGCGATCTCGTGCACCACTGTCACCGCGATCTCGTCGACCACGTCCGCCTCGGTCTGGCAGATCTTCAGGATCGGCGTCCGGAACAGCGTGATCCGATCCGGGAGCACGCCGCCGTAGTCCCAGCCCCGGTCGGTCAGGGCGTACCCCTCATACAGGCCGAGCAGCACGCCTTCACCGGGCGGAGGGTCGTCCTCCACCATGATCACGACGTTCTGCATCATTTTCAGCAGCTCGCCAGGGACCTCGTCCAGCGCTTCGCTGACCAACTCTTCGAAACGCTCTCGGCTCATCTCGACTGCCACCCCTCGATTCTCTCCAAACCCGAGAGATCCGGCTTTCCCAGGTGGCGCCCTCATGGTTGTGCATTTCGAAGTTGGTGGATACGGCATGCGATGATGCGGCGGGCTATCGGCAGCCCTGGCGTCGTTGGGGAGGCATGATGTCGCAGTACGGCCAACCTGGAGTGCCCCAAAGCGGGCCACCTGCCGCGCCGCACTGGGGTGCGGTCGGGCAACAACAACCCGGGCAGTGGGGTCCGCGCCCGCCGGCGGCGCAGCCGGGATGGCTGGCCGGCCGGACCAGGATGGAGGCGGCGTCCATCGGAATCGGCGCACTCGGGCTGCTCACCGCCGTGTTCTCGCTGAGTCTTCCGTGGGAATACCACCCGTCGTCGGGCGAATACAGCTCTAGCTACTACGTGGGAGCCACCGGCAGCGCAGGATGGCAATACGGTCTCGGGCTCATGCTGCTGGTGGGCTGCTTGATCACCGGGCTGCTCGCCCCGCGCCGGTTCAGCGTCCCGGTGAGGTGGTTCGGGTCAGCGGTGGCTCTGTTGCAACTTGGCCTGCTGACCGGGGCCGTGGTGTTGGCGAAGCTGGACAGGAGCGACACGTCAGCGAGCGGTCGGACGAGCCCCGAGACTGAGGTGAGCTGGGGGTTGATCATCGCTTTTGTCGCGGTGATCTCGTTCGGGGCCGCTGTTGCGTTGGCGCAACGTGCGCGGGAGGTGTGATGTCCGAGCCTGAGCGCGAGGAGTCGACGTTCGCGTCCGCGCCAGGCATCGGCGCCAAGATCGGCGCGCTCAACCTGACCACCTTGGGTTTCGCGGGCTGGCTGATCACCGTAGTCGGGCTCGTGGGCGTGCTGCTGATCGCGGTCTCGTACGTGGGCGGGTGGCTCACCATCTCCGCGGATCGCTTCGGGGAGCCGGAGACGGCCAGCATGGGTATGGCGGCGGCGACCAGCGGGCCAATGTGGCTGTTGTACCGGATCGCCACCCTCGCGACCGTGGGCTGCGCGGTGGCGGTGGTGTTCGTGCCCCGCTCGATACGTGGCCAGGTGTGGCTGTGCGGGCTCACCACGGCGGGCCTGTCATTGCTCACCACCGCGATGGCCACCTTCGTGATCGGGGCAGCCTTGTCCCGGGCCGTGGAGAATTTTGGAATCGACTCTGGCACCCCTGGCGTGCGTGTCGGGTACGGCTGGGGGATGTACGCCAGTTACGCGGGCATTCTCTGCCTGGGTCTGTTCATCGCCAGCTTTAACCATCTGGCTCGTCCCAAGGCGAACAAGCCTTCGGCTGTGTCACAGTGAGTAACAACCGGATTGGGGAGGGTTCGATGTCGTATCCACCCGGTGGCCAACCTGGACCGTACGGAAGTCCCGGCGCGGCGCCTGGTCAGCCCGGGCCGTACGGAGGTGGCGGGCAGCCGGGTCAGGGTCAGTACGGCCAACCCGCTCCATACGGCCAACCGGCTCCATACGGTCAACCCGCTCCATACGGCCAACCGGGCCCGTACCAGCAGCCGGGGCCGTACCAGCAGCCCGGCGCTGGCTTCGGCGGCTCTGGACCTGGGGGCGGCCTTGGCGGGCTGGCTGGCCGGCTGTCGTTCACGCCGCAACAGTGGATCGCCGCCGGTGCGACCGCTCTGGCCCTGGTGTTCTTCCTGGTGTCGCTGTTTCTCAACTGGGTCGTGGCCGAGAGTGGCTCGCTCAATTTGGAAGCCACCATCCTCGACGTGCTGGACGGCGGCAGCAGCCTGAACAAGATGCTCGCCGTGATGTACCTGCTGTTCACCCTGACCGGGATCGGCCTCAGTGCCGCGGTCCTCTTCGTGCCCCAGGAACTCCGCAAGATCTTCTCGCTGGCGGCGGCCGGGGCGGCCCTGCTGGACCTGATCTCGGTGGCGGTGCTGGCGGTTCAGGTGTCCTCGTACGCCGACAAAGCCAGCAGCCTGAGTGTGGACGTGAGCTACGGCGCGGGCTGGTATCTCGGGTTGCTCGGCGCCATCCTGCTGTGCGCCGCGGCGGTGACGCTGGCGGTGACGCTGTTCGCGAAGCAGTCGCCACCCCAGGGTGGGCAACCGTTCCCGGGGTCGCCGGATGCGTACCCGGGGTCGCCAGCAGCCCCGCAAGCGTTCCCTGGGTCGCCCGCCGCGCCGCAGTACGGCACCCCGTACGGTCAGCCGTCCGCGCCGCCGTTTCCTCAGCAACCGGGCCCGCAGCAGGCCTCGCCGCCGTACGCTCAGCAGCCAGGTCAGCCACACCAGTGGGGATGAGTCCAGGTGCTCGTAGCGTCAGCGGAGGTGGAGGGAGGTCGCAGCCGCGGCCGCGCGGCTAGGGCGTGTCGGAGCTTCTGGCCTGGCGTACGACATGAGGAAAGGGCTGGCCATTGACCAATTCGCAGCCGCCTCAGGCGGAACCGCACGACGCGCCGCCCCCGCCGGCGGAGCCCCAGCTCACGCCTTCGATTCACGTGGAACCGCCACCGCCGCAGGCGGAACCGCAACTGTCGCAGCCACCTCAGGTGGGGCCGCACGGTCCGCAGCCTCCGCCGGTTGAGGCTCACCAGCCCGAACCGCCCAACGGGCCCTGGCAGCCGTCGCCGCCGGTGGCCGCGCCACCGCCCATGATGTCGGCCGGCCCACCCCAGCCCCCGCAGCCTGGGCACCCGACCATGCTGATCGACCTGGCGGCTTACCCGACCGTGCCGATCGCCCAGTCGGCGCCTCCGGCCGGCGCCGGTCACACGTACCCGGCCGCCGCCCCAGCCCCGGCGCAGCCGCAGATGCCAGGCCCGCCCCACCTCGGGCAGCCACATCCTGGGCAGCCGCACCTCGGCCCGGCTGCGGTTCCGGCACCCCCTCCGGGGGCGGCGTCCGGTGTGAAGGTTCAGCTGGTCGGGCTGGGTCCGGCGCAATGGGTCAGCTGCTGTGTTGCGGTGCTGGGTCTGCTGTCGCTGTACCTGGCGATGGTGTTCAACTGGCACACGTACACGATCGCGGTGCGGTTCCTCGGCGCCCGGGTGAGCACGGAGAGCCCGGTCAGCTTCGGCACCCTGCTCACGACCGACTTGGAGCAGACCCCGTTTGCCGGGTTTCCGGCGGACAACTTCAACACCAGCCACGCCTCGTACGCCGATGTGCTGGCGATCTTGTACCTCGTGCTGTCCGTGGGCCTGGTGGGGCTGGTGATCGGGTCCTTCCTTGCGCGCGGGGTCGCGCAAACGTGGTTGCGGGTCGCGGGTGTGGGTGCGGCGATGCTGTCAGTGGCGTGTGTGGCCCTGCTGGCGATTGACCTGGCGAGAGTCGCCGAGGAAACCGAGTCGGCGCTCCGAAGCGACCTCTCGGGCGGGGGCTCCGAGCTGACCGGTGGATTCAGCTTGACGGTGCAGCCCACGTTCGGTCCGGGGATGGTGCTCGCCGTGATCGCATGCATGTTGCTCGGCGTCGCCGCAGTCCTCGCGGGGCCGGTGCGACGGGCCACGCGTCACCAGCCCTACCCAGGCCCCGCTGGCCACCCCTATGCCGGCGTCCCGGTGGGGCACATCGAGCTGGGAGCGCTGGGTGGCCCGGGCGCGACGGCGTACCAGCACCCCGGAGCGTCCCCGTACCAGCACCCCGGAGCGCCGCCGCAGGCACATCTCGGGAACCCGTACGCCAGGCCACCCGAGGTGTAGCTCGCGGCCGCCGTCGGCGAGGCGAGATCCCGGTTCCTGGGACGTGCGCGCCCGGCCAAAGGGAAATGCCTCAGAGCTGTCCAGCCGCGCCGGGTAGGCTCGGTTGCCGTGATCGACCTGCGTGCTTTGCGTGATGACCCTGACCTGTTCCGCGCCAGCCAGCGAGCGCGGAACGAGCCCGAGAGCCATGTCGATGAGCTGCTCGCCGCTGATGCCAGTCGCCGTGCCGCGGTGGCGAGATTCGAGGCTGTGCGTGCCGAACAGAAACAGCTCGGCAAGCAGGTCGCCAAGGCGACCGGTGACGCCAAACAGGAGCTGCTGACACGTACCAAAGAGCTGGCCCAGCAGGTGAAGGCCGCCGAGGCGGGCGTCTCCGACGCCGACGCGTCGTTGCGCAAGGCCCACCTGACGATGTCGAACCTGGTCGAGGCCGGGGTGGCCGCGGGCGGGGAAGACGACTTCCGCACCCTGCGGGAGGTGGGCGAGAAGCCGGAGATCGCGCAGCCACGAGACCACTTGGAGCTCGGCGAGCTGCTGGGAGCGATCGACACCGAGCGCGGCGCGAAAGTCTCGGGGGCGCGGTTCTACTACCTCACCGGGCAGGGCGCGCTGCTGCAGTTGGCCCTGTTACAGCTGGCCATCCAGCAGGCGGTGGAGGTCGGCTTCACGCCGATGATCCCGCCGGTGCTGGTGCGGCCCGAGACCATGGAAGGCACTGGATTCCTCGGCGCCCACGCCAGCGAGATCTACCACCTTCCCGCTGATGACCTGTTCCTGGTGGGAACCAGCGAGGTGGCGCTCGCCGGCTACCACCGGGACGAGGTGATCGACCTCGCCGAGCCGAAGCGGTACGCCGGCTGGTCCTCCTGTTTCCGCCGCGAAGCCGGCAGCTATGGCAAGGACGTGCGCGGCATCGTACGGGTGCACCAGTTCGACAAGGTGGAGATGTTCTCGTACTGCCGGCCGGAGCAGGCGCACGATGAGCACCTGCGGCTGCTGGCCTGGGAAGAGGAGATGCTGGCCAAGGTCGAGCTGCCGTACCGGGTGATCGACATCGCGGCGGGTGACCTGGGCTCGTCCGCCGCCCGCAAGTACGACTGCGAGGCGTGGGTGCCCAGCCAGCAGCGCTACCGCGAGGTCACGTCCACCTCGAACTGCACCACGTTCCAGGCCCGCCGGCTCAACATCCGGTACCGCGACGAGAACGGCAAGCCGCAGACCGCGGCCACGCTGAACGGCACCCTCGCCACCACTCGGTGGATCGTGGCGATCCTGGAGAACCACCAGCAGCCGGACGGCTCGGTGCGGGTGCCGAAGGCGTTGCAACCGCTGCTGGGACGCGAAATCCTCGAACCGGTAAAGCGGTGACGGCCGGCCAGACTGCGCCGCGGCGCGGAAACTGGCGGCCCCGGCTGGTGGTGCTCGATCTGGACGGCACCACGGTCGCCATCAACCAGCTCACCCCCTCGTCCCGGGTGTCCGCCGCGATCCGCGCCACCATCCTGGCGGGAGTGCCGGTGACCGTGGCGACGGGACGTCCGGTGTGGGCCACGCTGCCGACGGTCGAATCGCTGAAGCTGGCGCCCTGCCTGACCAGCGACGGCGCCCGCGGGACTGGGGGCGCCCGCGGCGTCCGCGGAGCTGGCAGGGCTGGCATTGGTCCCAGCGTGATGTCGGAATTGTCGGGAAAACCCGCATCGGTGACGGAACCACAAGCGTTGAGTGTGGTGTGCTCCAACGGATCAATCGTCTACGACGCAGCCCGGCGCCGGGCGGTGCACCGATTCACGGTGGACCCCGGACCCGCGATACGAGCCATGGCTAAGGCGCGGCCGGAAGCCGGTTTCGCCGTTGAGCACGGGCTCGTCGGCTACCGGTACACGCGCCAGTTCGTACGCGACTTCCCGTCCACGTTCCTGGACGAAGTCGAGATCAACGAGTTGGTGGCGGCGCCCACCACCCGTGCCAGCGGCCGGGTGCCCGGGGTGCCGGTGCCTCGCTCGCACACCCGTTGCGAGGTGGCAGCCGCGTGGATCGGCGACGCCGGACTCAGCGATTCGGATTATTCGTACGAGATCGGGTACTCGGGTTGGGTGGATGTCTCAGCCCCGGGCGTTTCCAAGGGAAACGGAGTAGCGTTACTCGCCCGTGATCTGGAGGTCGAAGCTTCCGACGTGCTGGTGATCGGCGATGGCGGCAACGATCTTTCGATGTTCGCCTGGGCCGGCCGTTCGGTCGCGATGGGCCAGGCGCCGCCTGAGGTGCAGGCGGCAGCGGACGAGGTCACGGCGTCTGTCGAGGAGGACGGCGTGGCATTGGTCCTGGAGCAATGGCTCAACTAGGCAGCGCCCCAGAGGCGACAGCCCCGCTCCCAGGAGCGGGGCTGCCGAAACTGGTGGCGACTGACATGGACGGCACGGTGGTCCGCAGCGACTACACCGTGAGCGGCTACACGTCCCAAGTGCTGGCCCGGGTACGTGAGACCGGGATCATCCTGGTCGGGATCACCGGGCGGGGGCCACGCCTGCTCAATCTCTGCAACGAGCACCTCGCCGGAGCGCATTTCATGGTGTTCGCGCAGGGCGGGCACGTGGTCGACATGGACCACGGCGGGCCGCCACGGGTGCTGAGCACCATCCGGATGGAAGGCGCCGTGGTCACTGAGGCGGTACGGCTGATCGAGGCTGAGGCCGGCCCGCTGCAGCTGGTCGTGGAGGCGCTCGACCATCCAGACGCCCCGCTGTGGGGAGAGGCCGGGGTGCGCTGGCCGTACCCGGAGGCGGTCGAGGTGCGTGCCCGGTCGGACGCCTTGAAAGCGCCGATGCTGAAGGCGTTCCTGCGGTCTGACCGCCACACCTCAGATCAGCTGCTCACAGCGGCTCGACGGGTGGTGCCGCCCGCGCTGTGCCAGGTCACCCACTCGGGGATGGATTTCGTGGAGCTGTGCCCACCGGGGGTCACCAAGGCCGCCGGGCTCGCGTTGGTGGCAGACGCGCTGGGGATCGACGCCGCGCATGTGTTGGTCTTCGGCGACATGCCCAATGACGTGCCGATGTTCGCCTGGGCGGGCCGCGGAGTCGCGGTCGCGAACGCCCATCCGGAGGTGCTCGCCGTCGCCGACGAGGTCGCGGGCTCCAACGATGACGACGGAGTGGCCCGCCATCTCGATCGGATGCTCAGCCAGGCCACGTGAGCCGCCAACACCGGCTGTCCGCGTCGCCCGGGCGGGAGCGACCCCGGTCACCCTTGGCCCAGAACCGAAACCGGGACAGGCAGACTGGTGCGGGTGAGCCCCGAGCTGATCGCGTCTGACCTGGACGGCACGCTGCTGGGCCCCGATGGCTTGGCAAGCCCGCGGACTCTGGCCGCGCTGGAGCGCGTCTCGGCCGCTCGGATCCCGTTCGTGATGGTCACGGGTCGCCCGATCCGGTGGCTGCCAGAGGTGTTGGAGCAGACCGGTGTGCTGGGGCCGGTGGTCTGCGCGAACGGCGCCGTGATCTACGACCCGGAGACCGATTCGATCCTCGCGGAGTCTCCATTGGACGCTGATGTCGTCGGCGCGGCGGTAGCGCAGCTGCGCCGCGAGGTGCCCGGTGTGGTGTGCGCGGTGGAGATCGAGCAGGGCCGTGGCATGCTCCGGGAATCCGGCTACCGCACCGTGCGTAACGACATTAACGGGGTCGTCGTCACACCCGAGGAGTTGATCAAGGCTTCGGCGGTCAAGCTGCTGGCCCGACTGCCGGACGGCGTGGCCGAGGACTTCTTCGCCCGCTGCACATCGCTGTTGGACGGCGCCGCGCAGGTCACCCGTTCCTCCGCGGAAGCGCTGGTGGAGATCTCCGCGGCCGGGGTGACCAAGGCGAGCGGCCTGGCATGGCTGGCCGCGCGAGAGGGAGTCGACCCAGCTCAGGTGCTCGCGTACGGGGACATGCCCAACGACATTCCGATGCTCAGCTGGGCAGGGCGTGGAGTGGCGGTCGGCAACGCCCACCCGATGGTGCTCGAGATCGCGGACGAGATCACCGGCGCCCACCACGAAGACGGCCTCGCCTCGCATTTGGAGAAGACCATAGCCGTCAGGCGCTGAGCCCTGGTTTGGCGACATTAGCGCTTTCTGCGTCGTTCACGCGGGTTTGCATGCTTGTGCTTGTATGACGCGTGTTGTTGATCAAGCCTAGTGTGAGGTAATCCCTTGAACACAAGACACATGGGGGTCGCGGCTGTGCTGATCGCCGCGATGGGAATGACGGGCTGCGGCGCGCTCAAGGAAGCAGCAAGCGAGGGCTCATCGTCCGGGTCGTTCCTGACCAAATCGGAGGCTGAGTCGCGTACCAAGAGCGCAGTCATGGACCTTTCCACGACCGATCTCAGAGTTCCCAAGTCGCCCGAGGAGAGCCGGGAAGAGAACAGGCTCGCCAGCCTGTGTGACCAACTCCCTTCAGACAAGCAGCTCGCAGGCTTCTCTCGGATCTGGGACGGTGACGACGGTCTGTGGATCCGCAACTACGTCGTCGCCTATCGCATCACCGAGGGCGCCGAGATCCTGGACGAAATCGCGGAGGAACGGCAAAGCTGCAAGAAGAACAAGGCGAGTGACGGCACCTTCTCAACTGTGCTGAAGCCGCTGGAGTTGGCGCCACCGAAAGGCGTCGACGAGGTCTTCGCGTACTGCGAGCACTTCGACAAGGACGAGTACTACGAATGCAACGGCTTCCTGCCGCACGGCAATCTGGTGTCGGAGATCAACGCCGACGGACGTACCAAGAAGGAAGCGATCGCCCTGTTGGAGAGCCTGCTCCCGATAGCGGGGGAAGCGCTCGTCAAGACCTGACGGTCAGGTCGGCCATCGAGCTCGCAGGCTCGATGGC
>JBOGDL010000269.1:0-4815 GCA_050701815.1 Micromonosporaceae bacterium
AGGTTGACCACCGGCCCGCCACCGGGGATCCCGAACCGCATGTACGCTCCCGCGAGCATCCCCCCGAACAGGTACGGAGCGATGCAGAACGGCACTTCGGTGTCGAACGCCTCGCCGTCGGTCATCCGCACGAAATGCATGCTGAGCCGGTCCGCGGCCACGTACTGCTGCAGGATTGAAGCACCATGGGCCACCGCCTGCCGCACCGCCTCGCGCCAGATCTCCGGGCTCACCTCGCGGCCCACCACCACGCCGGCGCCGCCGTAGTCCCCGGTCGGCTTCAACACGTGATCCTGCTGCCCGGCGATGGCGCGCTGCTGGATCCCGTCGATGATCAGCTCGGTGTGCGGCACGTGCCGGCGTACCAGCTCGGCGTCGTCCGGGTGCAGGACGGCGAGGTCCTCCCACAGCCAGGCGAACGCCGCCTTGTTGCCCAGCAGCCACGCCGCTGACGAGGTGAACATCCGCACCGAGTTCTCAGCCACGGCCTCCGCCAACGCCTGCCGTCCTGAGCTGGGCGGCAGATTCTGCGGTATGTACAGCCGCAGCACCGCGTCCAACGGGGTGTCCCCCGCGTGCAGCCGGCCATCCTGGTACGTCAGCCACTCCACCGGACACACCACCACCGAAAGCCCGGCGGCCTCCCCCCGCTCGCACACCGGCCGCAGCAGGCCGATCAGCTTCTCCGGGTTGTCGGTGTCGGGATAGTCGGTGCTCATGTTGAACAGCACCGCGACCGAGGCGCCCGGCGCCAGGTCCAGCGCGTCCCGCATCGCGTGGAAGCGAGCGTCCACAGCGGACGGTGTGGCTTCGATCCGGAAGCCGTCGAGCGCCGCGTCACCCTGGTACGCCTCCAGGAACCGCCGTGCGATGCCGTCGGAGTCGAACGCCCCACCCAACGCGCTGTCGATGTTGCACTCCACGAACCGTGGCACCCCGTCGCTCAACAGGATGTCGGGGCGCACCGCGACCAACAGGTCCTCGGTCAGGGGCTGCGACTCGTCCAGCATGTCCACGAACCGGTCCGGCACCCCGAGTCGCTGCCGCAGCTCACCGGCGTTGTCCGCCCGGCGCTGGCACGCCTGCAGGATCAGCCGCGCGATCCGTTCCGAGATCCGACCGATCTCCCGGTACGCGGCGAACGTCATCACCGGCGGCCGCAGCGGCCGCCACGTCTTGTTGTGCGTCGCCACCCCGGCGAAGATCCGCTTCCAGTCGGCGGCGCCTCGCGCCAGCATCGCCTTGCGCACCGGCGCGGGCAGACCGTCCCACTGCGTGACGCAGCCGATGTGATCGCGATTCTGGTGGTCGGGCGCGTCCGGCGGAGGTGAGACGGAGGTCTGGTCAGTCATGAGTCGCCTTTCAGCACTTGTCGAACCGCCTCCGCCAGTTGGGCGCGGCTGGGTTGCACGGCGCGATCCAGCGCCAGGGCGAACGGCAGCACCGCGCCGTCCGGCCGGGTCACCCGTTTCGGGGGCGCAGCCAACGGGCCCCGCTCCGCCACGCTCGCGATGACCTCGGCCCCGATCCCACAGGAACGGTTCGAGTCGTCGATCACCACCAGCCGTCCGGTCTTCGCGGTCGACGCGAACAGGCCGTCCCAGTCGAACGGGAACAGCGAACGCGGGTCCCACACCTCGATCGACGCCTGATCCGAGAGGTCCTCAGCCACCGCCAGCGCATCATGCACCAGGTGGCCGACCGCGACCACGGTGACGTCGGTCCCGGGGCGCCGCACGACGCCGGAACCCAACGGCACCGGCGCCAGGCTGGAAAAGTCGACGTCATCGCGTACGCCCAGCGCCCCCGCCGGCGCGAACACCACCACCGGGTCATCGTCCCGGATCGCGGTGACCAGCAGCCCGTACGCGTCCGCCGGAGTCGCCGGCACCACGGTCTTCACCCCAGCATGCGCGAACAGGCTGTACGGGTG
This sequence comes from Micromonosporaceae bacterium, assembly GCA_050701815.1. Lineage (GTDB taxonomy): Bacteria > Actinomycetota > Actinomycetes > Mycobacteriales > Micromonosporaceae > WHSM01. Next base: position 1,934 of record JBOGDL010000269.1, read on the forward strand.
ATCCGAATGCTGGCCCGCCCAGCCGGTGCGCGACCCCGACCCGGGCACCAGGTACGTCACCGGGACCGCGCACTGCCCGCCGGTCATCAGCGAGAACTTGTGCGCCTGGTTGACGATCTGCTCGTACACCAGGAACAGCAGCGACGGGATCTGGAACTCGATCACCGGACGCATCCCGGCCAGCGCGGCGCCGGTGGCGAAGTTGGTGAAGCCCTGCTCCGAGAGGGGGGTGTCGATCACCCGTTCCGGGCCGAACTTCGCCAGCAACCCGGCGGTCAGGTTCGACGCCGCGACCCGGATGTCCTCACCCAGCAGGAACACCGTCTCATCCCGGGCCAGCTCGTCAGCGAGGGCTCGATTCAACGCTTTCTGGTACGACAGCCGCGGCATCACGGGCCTCCGTCACGTACCCGCAGCCCGGTGGCGTACAGGTGTTCCAGCGCGGTGTCCGGGTCCGGGTGCGGGCCGGCGAGCGCGAAGGCCACGGCGTCGGTGAGCAGCGCCTCCACCTCTGCGTCGATCCGGTCTGTCTCGGCGGCGGGCAGCCGCGCCGCCTGCAGCCGCACCGGGTCGCGTTCCCGGGCTTGAGCCACCTCCTCGGCGGGCCGGTAGTTCAGCCGGGCCCGGTGCTCGAAGGTGTGGTGCGCGTCGAACCGGTACGTGAGGCACTCAAGGAACTGCGGCCCCTCGCCGGCGCGGGCGGCCGTCACGGCGGCGGATGCGGCGTCACGTACCGCCTCAGGGTCTTGACCGTCGACCGCTGCCGCCGGGATGCCGAACGCCTCGGCCCGCCCCAGGATGCTTCCCGCGACGGCGCCCGACACCGGCATCGTGGTGGCGTACCCGTTGTTCTCGCACACGAAGATCACCGGCGCGGCCCACAGCGCGGCCAGGTTGAACGCCTCCAGCAGCATTCCCTCGTTCACCGCGCCGTCCCCGAAGAAGCTCACCGCCACCGGATCCCTTCGCGTAGAAGCGCGTCCACCGTTGCTGCCAAGCCGGCGTTTGGCCCACACCGCGCCCGTGGCGATGGCGCCGGCGGCACCCACGATCGCGTTCGCGCCGAGGATCCCCACCGAGAAGTCCGCGGCGTGCATGGAGCCGCCCCGGCCACGGTTCAGCCCGTTGGAACGCCCGCACAACTCAGCCAGCATCCGGGCCGGGTCGGCGCCCTTGGCCAGCACGTGCCCGTGCCCGCGATGGGTGCTGGTGATGATGTCGCACGGCCGCAGCGCCGCGCACACCCCGGCCGCGATCGCCTCCTGACCGATGTACGGGTGGATCCCACCCACGATCTCGCCGGAACGCACCAACTCGATCGCCCGTTCCTCGAACCGGCGGATCAGCCGCACCGCGCGGTACAGCGCGACCCGGTTTTCGTGGCTCGTCACTTGACGGGGTTGGGGGCGTCGGCCGGGCCCCAGATCAGCGGGCAGAACTCCGGATCGGTGTAATCTGGCCGGCCGTCCGGGGTGCGGCGCACCACAACATCGTGGTTGTACGCGGCCAGGCTGCCGTCCGAGAGCGGGAATTCCCGGAAGCTGTTCTCACCGTCCTGCAGGTGCAGCGATATCGCCCGGCGCGGCCGGCTGCTGACATTCGCGCCGCTGCCGTGGTATGTGCGGCAGTGGTGAAAACTCATGTGCCCCTTGGGAATCACCATCGGGATCTTCTTCACCTCCGCGTTGTTGTACGCGGCATTGGCGGCGAGCATCGTCTCGAGTTGGCCATTGTCGCGTTCCGCGAAGTGCCTCACGGTGCTGTCGTCAGCGCCGATCTCCCGCCACCGGTTGCTGCCGTCGACCATGGTGATGGTGCCCATTTCCTGGTCGCAGTCGTGGAACGGGATAAACGCGGTCAGCATCCGCCCGGACGACGACGAGGACCAGTAGTGCTTGTCGAAATGCCAGGGCACGATGTTGCTCGGCTCACCAGCCACCGGCGGCTTCAGGATCAGCGTGGACTGGAAGATCCGGATCTGCTCGGCCTGCGCCAACCGGGCCGCCACGGCGCCGATCAACGGTTTACGCAGCAGCCTGCCGATCGCGTCGCTCTCGTAGTGCACGTAGTCGTTGTGACGTTGCACCTGGCCGTGCCTCGGCTCCCAGTACGCCAGCTTCGGCGGCCGCGCCGGGAGGGTGCGGCCGCGTTCCCCGTCGTAGAACCGCAGGCTCGCCGCTTCCAGCTCGTCCACCTCAGCGTCGGTGAGCAGCTTCTGGGACAGGTACCAGCCGTGCTCGACGTAGAACCGGACGTCCTCATCGGATGGCAGCAGCGCCTGCTCCGCCGCGGTCAGCGTGACCTCTTGAGTGATCATGATCAGGCTCCCGCCGTCTGGGGGACGGCCGCCGCGGCCAGTTCCCGCTCTTTCGCCTCGTACAGCGCCTTGACGTTGCCGCTTCCGAACGTGAGCGCGCCGCGCCGCTCGATGACCTCGAGGAACAGGGTTCGGCGCACGTGCATGGACTCGGTGAAGATCTGCAGCAACTGGCCCCAGTGATCCCGGTCGACCAGCACCCCGAGGTCCCGGAGCCGGTCGATCGGCGCGTCCAGGTGGCCGACCCGTTTCTCCAGGCTGTCGTAGTACGTCACCGGGCTGCTCAGGAACCGGACCCCGCGCGCCTGCAGCGCGCTGACCGCGGTGACGATGTCGTCGGTGCGAAGCGCCAGATGCTGCACCCCGGCCCCGGCATGGGAACGCAGGAACTCGTCGATCTGCCCTGGACGGCGGGTCTGGTCCGGCTCCAGCAACACCAACGTCACCTGCTTGGACGGGCTCTGCACCACCGTGGACGCCATCGCCTGACCGGCCACCTCGATGCGCTCGGTGAAGATCTCCTCGAACCCGAACACCTCCCGGTACCGGGACGCGGTGCTGGCCA
>JBOGDL010000270.1:0-3121 GCA_050701815.1 Micromonosporaceae bacterium
GGTGGAAATCTGCTCTTTTTTGCGCAGTGAGGCGCAAAACGTCCGACTGGGGAGGCAGGACGCAGATGAGCGCGCTCGACCAGGTCGTTTCCGCGATTCAGAACGCGATCAGCGGAATCGAGAATGCTGAAGCCAACGTCGCGGTGGCCTGCGGCCAGGCCAACGATGCTATAGCCGCGGCGCAGGCATTCGGCGCCCACAATTCGATAGCCGCCACCGAGAACGTGAAAAAGGGTGTGGAGACCCTTTCCGCGCGACTGGATTCGGTGAAGGTCGCCGCGCAGGAGGTGCTGGCGCAGACGATCTCGGTACGGGACGGCGACTGAGGAACGCCTCACCCGGCGCATGTCGCGATCCGCCCAGCAGCGCCTTGGAGCCGAGCCTGCGGTCGATGGCGGTGGTTCACACCGCTGCCGGGTGAGGTGCTCGACCGATCCGCAGCGACATCGCCGCAGCCGCCACGCAGAGTCCGCCCGCGACGTACCAGGCCAGGTGGTACGCGCCGAAGGCGTCCCGGATCGCGCCGGCGCCCACCGCCGCGACCGCGGCGCCGATCTGGTGCGAGGCGAACACCCAGCCGAACACCACCGGGCCGCTGGCTCCGAACCAGTCCCGGCACAGCGCCACCGTCGGCGGCACGGTCGCGATCCAGTCCAGCCCGTAGAACACGATGAAGACCCACATGCTCGGCTGCACGTGCGGCGCGAACAGCAACGGCAGCACCAGCAACGAGGCGCCTCGCAGCGAGTAGTACGCCCCGAGTAGCAGCTGTGGCCGGATCCGGTCGGTGAGCCAGCCGGACAGCACCGTGCCGGCGATGTCGAACACCCCCACCAGCGCCAGCAGGCCCGCCCCGGTGGTCAGCGGCATCCCGTGGTCGTGCGCGGCGGGCACAAAGTGGGTGCCGACCAGCCCGTTGGTGGAGATGCCGCAGATCGCGAAGCCACCGGCGAGCAGCCAGAACGCACGGGTGCGGACGGCGCCCGCGAGAGCGCTCAGCGCCCGGGCGGCGGCGCCAGACCCCGTGGCAGTTGACGCGCTCGGCGCGGCATCGTCGGTCGCCCCGTACGCCGCAAGCCCCACGTCGCGGGGGTGGTCCCGCAGTAACAGTGCCGCCAGCGGGCTGACCGCGAGCGCGGACAGCGAGACCGCCAGTGAGGCGGCCCGCCACCCGTACGACTCGGCCAGGTACGCCACCGACGGCAGGAAGACCAACTGCCCGGTGGCGGCGGCCGCGGTGAGAACCCCGGTCACCAGCCCGCGCTTGGCGACGAACCAGCGGCTCACCACGGCGGCGACGAAGACCATGGAGATCGAGCCGGCGCCGACGCCGACCAGCACTCCCCAGCACACGATCAACTGCCAGCTGGCGGTCATGAAAATCGTCAGGCCGCTGCCGGCGGAGATCAACAGCAGCGCGCCGGCGGCCACCCGACGCAGCCCCCAGCGCTCCATCAGCGCCGCCGCGAATGGCGATATCAGCCCGAACAGCACGAGGTTGACCGAGACAGCTGAGCCGATCACGGCGCGGGACCAGCCGTACTCAGTGTGCAACGGCTCGATCAGCACGCTGGGCGCCGACCGGAACGCGGCGGCGCTCAACAGCACCACGAACGACACCGCCGCGATCACCCAGGCCCAGTGGAATCCTCGGGCCGGGCTGTCGGCGCCGGGAGGCTGGGAAGTTTTCTCGGCCAACTCAGTCACGGCAGTAAGCCTGATCAATCCTCCCCGCCGCAACCAGTGGCAGGATCGCCACCATATGAAAGAATTCGGCCATGTCACGTGCCAGACCGCACCGGGTGGCGGTGCTCGCGTTGGAACCGGTGGTCGGCTTCGACATGACGATCGCGCCGATGATCTTCAACACCGCCCGGGGCGACGCGGATAAGCCGATGTACCAGGTCACGGTGTGCGGCCTGAGCCGGCGGCCGATCCGGACCAGCCACGGCTTCGACATCGTCCCGGCGAATGGCCCCGAGGCGCTCGCTGAGGCGGACACCGTGGCGATCCCCGGCACGTACGCTGACGGGCCGATCTACCAGGGCAGTCTGCCGCGAGACCTGGCCCGGGCGCTTGATCAGATCCCGGGGCGAGCCCGCGTGATGTCGATCTGCACCGGCGCGTTCGTGCTCGCCGCCGCCGGCATGCTGGACGGACGCCGCGCCACCACCCACTGGGCGCACGCGGACCGGTTCCGCAGGCTCTACCCGGCGGTGGATCTCGACCCCGCCGCGCTGTACGTGGACGAGGGCGACGTGCTCACCTCCGCTGGCGTGGCAGCCGGGGTCGACTTGTGCCTGCACGTGGTGCGCGGCGACTACGGCAGCGAGATCGCGAACCGGTCCGCCCGCCGCTGCGTGGTGCCCCCGGTCCGCCCCGGCGGCCAGTCCCAGTTCATCGAGCAGCATCTGCCCGAGCCCGGGACGGACGGCACCGCGCCGACCCGAGCCTGGGCGCTGACCCGCCTGGAGGAGCAGCTCGACGTGGCGACACTGGCGCGGCACGCCCGGATGAGCACCCGTACGTTCAGCCGCCGGTTCGTCGCCGAGACCGGGGTCTCCCCGGCGCGGTGGCTGTCCCAGCAACGGCTGGAGCGCGCCCGGCAGCTGCTGGAGACCACCGACCTGCCGGTGGAGAAGATCGCCGAACGCGCCGGCCTGGGCAGCGGTGTCACACTGCGGCAGCAGATGCGGGCCGCGCTGGGCGTGGCGCCGCTGGCGTACCGGAAGGCGTTCCGCGCCTCCTGAGCCACCGCCCCCTGAGCCATCGCCTGCCGAGCACCGCCTCCTGAGCTGACCCGGCGGCGCTGGCTACATCACCCGATCAGACGGCACGATCTCGCGCCCCAGCGGGGTGAGCGAGACCATCACCAGTTTGAGGTTCGCCAAGCCCAACGGAATCCCGATGATCGTCACAAACTGCCCGATGGCCGTGACGATATGGCTGAGTGCCAACCACCAGCCGGCGACCACAATCCAGATCACGTTGCCCAGCGTCGAGGCCGCCCCGGCGGACGGCTTGCGGATCAGGTCCCGCCCGAACGGCCACAAGGTGTAGTTCGCGATCCGGAACGAGGCCACGCCGAACGGAATCGTGATGATCAGCAGACAGCAGATCA
>JBOGDL010000271.1:0-8511 GCA_050701815.1 Micromonosporaceae bacterium
ACGGTTGCCGAGCTACTGCTGGCGCGCAAACCGCGCGCCACAAGGAACCTGGGGAGGTTCTCGTGAGGTCAAGGAAGTCGTTAACCCGAGTAGGAGTGGCTGCGGCGGTCGGCCTGGTCATGGGCACCATCGCAACGGCGACCCCGTCTGTGGCGGCGCCTGGCGCCAGCCCGCAGGCCGCGTCAGCGGTCGCGGAGCGTGTCGACAGCGCCGGCGCCTACAAGGACCAGGCCACTGGCGACATGGTGGTCACCGTGACCACGGCCAAGCAGGCCCAGGCCGTGCGGGACGCCGGCGCCGTCGCCAAGATGGTGAAGTACAGTGCCACTGACCTGGCGAAGGTCACGGACGCGTACCAGGCGAAGGTCACCACACCGGGCACGTCGTGGGCCGTCAACCCGGTGACCAACAAGGTTGAGGTGCTCTACGACACTTCGGTTCACGGCGCTGCGCTCTCTGAGCTCAAGTCCGTGGCCAATGGCTTCGGTGACGCCGTCAAGGTGATGCGTACCCACGGCACGCTGAGCACACTGATCTCCGGTGGTGAAGCCATCTACGGCGGCGGCTCCCGTTGCTCGCTCGGCTTCAACGTGAACCGGGGCGGCTCGAACCACTTCCTCACCGCTGGTCACTGCACCAACATCTCGTCCACCTGGTACGGCAACGGCGGCAGCACCTTCCTGGGCTACCGGGTGCACACCTGGTTCCCGGGTCGTGACCACGGCATCGTGCAGTACAGCAGCAGCGTTTCCCGTCCGGGCAACGTCTACCTCTACAACGGCAGCTACCGGGACATCACCGGCTCCGGCAACGCGTTCGTGGGCCAGAGCATCTCGCGCAGCGGCAGCACCACTGGCGTGCGCAGCGGCAGCGTCACCGCCACCGGTGCCACCGTCAACTACCCGCAGGGCCAGGTCACCGGCCTGATCCGGACCAACGCCTGCGCTGAGGGCGGCGACTCCGGCGGCTCGATGTTCTCCGGCAGCACCGCGCTGGGCATGACCTCCGGCGGCAGCGGCAACTGCTCCACCGGCGGCACGACCTACTTCGAGCCGGTCACCCGTCCGCTGGGCTACTACGGCGCGAGCGTCTACTGATCCAAAATTCAGAGCTAGGTGACTAGCTCAGCTGTGACAGAGCCGCCGGAGGCCTCGCCTCCGGCGGCTCTTCAGGTGTGGTGTCCCGGCTCTTCAGATCTCGCTGGCGGGTGGAGCTGAAGCGCTCAGCGCCTGGCCGGGCGGTCAGCCCTTGCCGCGAAGCACGGCTCGTCGCTGCTGCAGTTCCTGCTCGGTGATCTCGCCGCGGGCGTACCGCTCGGCCAAGGTGCGCTCACCGGCGTGCCGTGCCTGCTGCTTCGGCGACCTGCGGTAGATCACGTACCCGATCAGAGACAGCACCAGCGTCCAGAACAGGATCGGAACGATGATCCAGGCGCCGGGCCCGCCCGCGCCGGGGCCATGCTCCCAGCCGGGCCCGGGCCCAAACGCGGGGTTGGCCGCGGTCAGCTTCGCGGCGCCCAGCTGCGCGTACGTGGTCAATTGCGTCATCATGGCGATCTCCCCTGTTTCTCGTGGCGAAGAGACTCAGATCGACAAGCTCGGTCCGAGAGCTCTGATGCCTGTTTCTTTTGCGATGAGGCGATCGTGTGCCCGAGGCATGGGCGCCGTCGTCGGTCAGATAGAGGCATCTGGGGTACGCCATCTGTCGCAACTCGTCGCGGCTCAGGTACCCCTCCGGGCCTACCCGGCGGCCTGGTCGGTTTCAGCCCCTGAGTCCGGTTGGCGGGTAACCCAGGACGACCTGCCAGCCGGCTGCCGACCCGTCAGCTGGACCACGCCGGGTCGGGCGCCCCGGTCGGTCAAGCCGTAATCTCGGAACATGCTGCGGATAACCGAATGGGTCGTTTCCGGCGTCGCCCTGGTCGCGGGGATCGTGCTGGCCGGCTTCGCGATGTTCGGCATGGGGTTGCAGCTGCTGTGGTCGGGATTCGGCGCGCAGAGCGAATCGGTGCGGCCGTGGTGGATGTGGCTGCTGTTCCTGGCGCCGCCGGTGCTGATGGCAGGGGTCGGGTTCCTCGCCCGCCGGGCGGGCGCCTCGGTGCCTGTGGCCCTCGGCAGCGCCGGTCTGATCGGGTGCTTTGTGGGCGCCACGTACCTGGTAGTCGCGTACTTGACGAGGTCATGAGCATGGATCACAACCAGCCCCCGCCACGGGTCGGGGAGAACGAATACCTCACCAACCTGCCGCTGGTCGAAGGCGTACGTCGCCACGATGCCGGGTGGGCCGAAGCGCAGCTGACGGAGGTGGGCGAGCTCGTCGGGGGTGAGCAACTCCAAGCCTGGGGCGAGCAGGCGAACGCGAATCCGCCCGTGCTGCACACGCACGATCGGCACGGGAACCGGATCGACGAGGTGGCGTACCACCCGGCTTACCACGAGGTGATCAAGCTGGCGGTGAGCAACGGCGCGCACGCCCTGTCCTGGCGGGCCGACCGCCCCGGCGCCCAGGTGGCCAGGGCGGCGGTGTTCGGGCTGTTCAGCCAGGTGGAGGCCGGTCACGGCTGCCCCATCTCGATGACCCACGCCGCGGTGCCGGCGCTGCGCAAGACACCTGAGCTGGCCGCCGAGTGGGAACCTCGGCTGACCGCGTCGCAATACGACGCGCAGCTACGCCCCGCGAGCCAGAAGCCCGGCGCGCTGTTCGGGATGGGGATGACCGAACGTCAAGGCGGCTCGGACGTGCGCGCCAACATCACCCGAGCCACGCCCACCTCAGACGGCTACCTGCTCACCGGACACAAATGGTTCTGCTCCGCGCCGATGTCGGACGGTTTCCTGGTGCTGGCCCAGACCGCGGACCCGTCCTCGGGCGGCTCGGTCGGACTGTCCTGCTTCCTGGTGCCGAGAGTGTTGCCGGACGGTAGCCGCAACGTGTTCGCGATCCAACGGCTCAAGGACAAGTTGGGCAACCGGTCGAACGCGTCCAGCGAAGTGGAGTTCGACGGCACCTGGGCGTCCATAGTGGGCGAACCCGGCCGGGGTGTGCCGACCATCATCGAGATGGTCAATCACACCCGCCTGGACTGTGTGATCGGGGCCGCCGCGGGAATGCGCCAGGCGGTTGGCGAGGCGCTCTGGCACGCCGGGCATCGGCAGGCGTTCGGCAAGCGTCTGATCGAACAGCCCCTGATGACCAACGTGCTCGCGGACCTGTGCGTGGAGTCGGAGGCGGCCACCGCCGCCGCGTTGCGGCTGGCCCGCTCGTACGACTCGGACGCCTCGGAGGACGAGCGGCTGTTCCGGCGGTTGGCCACCGCGGTGATGAAGTACTGGGTCTGCAAACGCGGCCCGAGGCACGCCGCTGAGGCGCTGGAATGCCTGGGGGGCAACGGGTACTGCGAGACGTTCCCGATGGCGCGGATCTACCGGGAAGCTCCGCTGCTGTCCATTTGGGAGGGTTCCGGGAACGTGATCTGCCTGGACGTGTTGCGCGGCGTCAGTCGTACGCCGCGGGCGTTGCAGGTGCTGCTGGCTGAGGTGGAGCTGGGATCCGGCGCCGACCCGCGGTTTGACGCGTTCACCCGGGTGCTGCGCGCTGAGCTGGCGGACCTCTCCGAGCTGGAATGGCGGGCGCGCCGGCTCACCGAGATGCTGGCATTGGCGCTGCAAGGCTCACTGCTGCTGCGGCACGCCCCAGCTCCGGTCGCGGACGCGTTCTGCGCCAGCCGGCTGGCAGCCGCTGGAAGTGAGTACGGCGCTCTCCCGCCCTCGGTTGACGCTGCCGCGATCCTGGCCCGGCACGCGCCCACGCTCTAGTTGGCCCGCCCCGGGCCCCGGTCGCCCCAGGGCCGGACGCGCTATGGCGAGCCCGGCCAACCTGGCGTCGGTGGCAGCTGCGGAAGTTGCCCCGGCGGGGTGCCAGGTCCTTGCGGGTTGCCGGGCCCCGGTGGGTTACCAGGTCCTGCCGGGCCGCCCGGGCCCGGCCGGCTGCCCGGCCCCGATGAGGGCGGGGTCGACGAGTTTTTGAAGCTGGCTGACTTGGTGGCCAGCATCGCCATCACGATGATGATCGCGATCAGCGCCAGGCTCTCGATCGCGATCAGCACCCCCCAGATTCCCACGGAGAACGGCAGGTCGCTGGGGTCCTCACCCCCGGCCGTGTAGATGTACAGCAGCAGGCTGGACATTCCGCCGCAGCTGCATCGCAGCGCCGCGGACGTGCTCCCGAAGATCCAGATCAACACTTTGCCCGCGACATTGCGCCGCAGCGACAGCACGGCGCCCGTGCCGAGGCCGATTGAGATCAGGAGATTGGCCCCGAGCAGCGTCCCGAAGACCAGTCGGATGTTGGGGGCGTCGCCGCTGGAAGTGTCTTCGGCGAGGGTCTGCTGCAGGATGTAGACGGACAGCAGCGCCTCCAACAGACAGAGCGCGATCACCGCCATGGTGAGACCGACCGCGGTCTTGACGGTGCTCGTCACACCGGGCTGCTGGCTCGCCGGGGCGCTTGGCGCGCCGTACGGCTGCTCCCATTGGCTCATTTGCACCCCCACATGCGGATCAGCGCCACACTCTACCCACCGTGTCGCTCGGCCGGTTTGCGCAGGTCGCACAGGTGTTTGGGGGATCTGGCATACGGCGCCGGCTTCATGGGTACGGGGTCGGCAGAGCAAGCATGCCGGGACGTGGTGAACGGCCTCCATGATGCGGAAGGTGATATAACCGCTGCTCTGCGTTGTCGTGACAACAGGAGCACTCACGTGCTGTCACTTCGCCTATCCGCCATCCGGGATTCGACGTGACCACCACCCATGAAGTGGATTGACGTGACTCCTCCACGAGAGGAAGCGGCTCGCCCTCAGATGAGGGCGAGCCGCTTCGCGTGTGTGCGGGCTTCACCGGGGTGTGCCCCGCCTGCCCGGAGGTGTCAACCGATCGACAGGCACCGCGCCTGTGCGTCGTGGCACGCCAAGCCGAGGCGGCCGCGTGGGGCGCCCAGCCCGTCGGCGATCCGGGAGAGCAGATCGTAGGAGATGACCTGTCGGCCCGAGAGGATCTCGGAGACCTCGGGTTGGGATTGGCCAGTCAACGCGGCGATCCGGCTCTGGGTCACCCCAGATCGCTGCAGCAGCCGGTAGACGACGCCGATGTCACGCGCCTCCAGCGCGGCCCGCATTTCGGGTCGCTCCCAGAGAGCGGGGTCGATAGCTGGCTCAGTTATGTTGATCTTCACGGTTGTGTCCCTTGTGTGTGGGTGACCCCCTGCCACACCACATCACAAGGCCCTGACAGGGTGTGGGCCTGCGCGTCAGGACGCCGCGGCTTGACAGGATGGGCGAATGGACCTGATCAGCCTTCACGATGTGCGCGCCGCCGCGGGGCGGCTGGACGGCGTCGCTGCCCGTACCCCGTTGGTTGCCTGCCCTTGGGTGTCTGGCGAGCCGGGAGCGACGCGGCTGTGGCTCAAGCCCGAGAACCAGCAGCCGGTGGGTTCGTTCAAGATTCGCGGCGCGTACAACGCGATCGCCCAGTTGCCGCCGGAGCAGCGGGCCGCCGGGGTGATCACCCACTCCTCGGGCAACCACGCCAGGGCGGTCGCGGCGGCGGCGCGGAGCTTCGGAATCCGGGCGGTGGTGGTGATGCCCGAGAACAGCGTCCCGATCAAGATGGAGCGGGTGCGGGACGAGGGCGCCGAGGTGGTGCCGGCGCCGATGGCCGAGCGGCTCAGCGTGATGGAGCGGCTCGCCGTGGAGCGGGGGATGAGCGTGATCCCGCCGTACGATCACCCGCACGTGATCGCCGGTCAGGGCACCGTGGGGATGGAGATCACCGAGGATCTCCCCGATGTGGACGTGGTGCTGGCGCCGATCGGTGGCGGCGGCCTGATCTCAGGAATCGCCACCGCCGTCAAGGCGACGGCTCCACGGGCCCGGGTGATCGGGGTCGAGCCCGAGCAGGCCGCGGACGCGCAGGAGAGCTTCCGGGCCGGCGTGCTGAAGGAATGGAGCCCGCAGCAGCGGGGCCGCACCATCGCCGACGGGCTGCGCACCAACGTCTGCGAGCTCACGCTCGCGCACATCACCGCCCATGTGGACGATGTCATCACCGTCAGCGAGGCCGAGATCAGAGCGACCATGGGGGTGCTCCTGAACCAGGCTGACATCACCGTGGAGCCGAGCGGCGCGGTCGCGGCAGCCGGGTACCTCTACCACCGCGAGAAGCTGCCGGAGGGCAAGACCGTGGCGGTCCTCACCGGCGGCAACGTGGATCCGGCCCTGCTGGCTGAGCTACGTGCCGGCTGACCACCCGCTAGCTGGGTGAGGGCGGGCGGCGCCGGATCGGCTCAACTCTTGATGACGTCGAGCACCCATGCGAGCAGGAAAGCCTGCTCTCGCCAGGCGTCGTAGCGGCCGCTGGGGCCGGCGTGACCGGCGCCCATCTCGGTCTTCATCAGGAACGGCCCGCCCTTGCCTGTGGCACGTAGCCTCGCGATCCACTTGGCCGGCTCATGGAACAGCACCCGGGTGTCGTTCAGGCTGGTCACGATCAGGATCGGGGGGTACGCCATCGGCGCCACGTTCTCGTACGGCGAGTACGACTTCATGTACTCGTACACCGATGGGTCTTCGAGTGGGTTGCCCCACTCCTCCCACTCGATCACGGTCAACGGCAACGACGGGTCGAGGATCGAATTGAGCGGATCCACGAACGGCACCTCGGCCACCACGGCGCCGAAGGCTTCGGGGGCGAGGTTGGCTGCCGCGCCCATCAGTAGCCCGCCCGCGCTGCCGCCCCGCGCCACCAGCCGCTCCGGTTGCGTCCAGCCCGCCGACACCAGGTGCTCGGCGCAGGCGACGAAGTCGGTGAACGTGTTCTTCTTGTGGCCGAACTTGCCCTGCTCGTACCAGTCGCGGCCCATCTCGCCGCCGCCCCGCACGTGCGCGATCGCGAAACTGAAGCCTCTGTCCACAAGCGACAGACGAGGAATCGCGAACCGCGGGTCCATGCTGGTCTCGTAGCTGCCGTAGCCGTAGAGCAGCAACGGGGCCGAGGCGTCCCGAGCGGCGCCGGCGCGGGACATGATGGAGATCGGCACCTTCGTGCCGTCCGGCGCAGTTGCCCACTCGCGGTGCTGCTCGTACCCGGACGGGTCGTAGCCGACCACCGGCTCCTGTTTGCGCAGCCGCAGCTCACGGCTGGCCAGCTGGTAGTCGTACACCGAAGCGGGAGTGATCAGGGAGGTGTACGCGAGCCGGTACTGCCCGCCCGCGTACTCGGGGTTGATCCCTGGCTCCACGGTGTGGATCGGCTCGTCGAACTCGATCTCGTACGGGTCGCCGAAACCAGCCGGCGTGCTGCCGCCGCGTTCCGTGGGGATCACCCGCAGCCCGGTCATGCCGTCCCGGCGGAAGTGCGCCACCACGTGGTCGGCGAACGCGTCCACGTCCAGCAGCCGGGTGTCCTGGCGGTGGCCGATCACCGTGGTCCGCTGGTCGGGGTGAGCCACCGGCGCGGCCGCCAACTCGAAGTCAGGGGCCTGATCGTTGTGCAGGATCAGGAACCGGCCGTCGGGGTCGCCGTCCACCCGCTGGTGCTCCACGGCGTACTCCACGCCGTGGCGCCGGGCCTGCACCACGGCGGGCTCGGCGTCAGGGGCGGTGGCGGGCAGGTAGCGCACCTCGCTGGTCAGCTTGCTGTCGATCTGGATCAGGATCAGCGCCTCGCTGCGGGTGAGCCCCACCCCCACCCAGAACCGCTCGTCAGGCTCCTCGTACACTAGGACGTCGTCGCTGGCCGGCGAGCCGATCCGGTGCCGCCACACCCGGCAGGGACGCCATGCGTCGTCGACCGTCAGGTAGAACAGCGTGCTGCCGTCGGCTGACCAGGCCACGTCGTAGAACGTGTTCGGCACCTCATCCGCGAGCATCGCGCCGGTGACGAGGTCCTTGACCCGCAACGTGAAGCGCTCGTTGCCCTCGAAGTCGGTGGAGTACGCCAGCAATCGCCCATCCGGGCTGACCGTGTACGTGCCCAACGCGAGGTAGTCAGACTCGCCCGCCTCGGCGTTCTGATCCAGCAGCACCTGCTCCTGGCCGTCCGGCGCCGCCTCCTGGCTGTCCGGCGCCGTGTCAGAGTCAGCTGGCGTGATCTCGGGTGGCTCGGTCTCGCCCGCGGCGGCGGGGCGCCGGCACCGGATCGGGTACTGCTTGCCCTCTTCGGTGCGGTTGTAGTACCACCAGTCGCCCTTCCGGGACGGCGTGGACAGGTCCGTCTCCTGGGTGCGGGACTTGATCTCGTTGAAGATCGTCTCTCGCAGCTTGGCCAGGTGCGCGGTCGCGACCTCGGTGTGGTCGTTCTCCGCTTTCAGGTAGGCCAAGGTGTCAGGGTCGTCGCGGTCAGCCAGCCAGGCGTACTCGTCGATCACGGTGTCCCCGTGATGCGTGCGGGACGTCGGCACACGCTTGGCAACAGGCGCGGTGTTCATGCCAGGAGACGCTACCGGGCGCGGGTG
>JBOGDL010000272.1:0-9803 GCA_050701815.1 Micromonosporaceae bacterium
GGCCGCCTCGACCTGGACGCCGCGCAGGATCCGATGCGTCGGTTGGCGATTCTCGGCGAGTGAGAAGATGCCGGGCAGAGCCCGCCACCCGGGCACCTCGATCGCGAAACTAGCTCGGTACGGATTCCTGGACGCCGAGCAGGCCGCCGCTTCAGTGCTCGGAGACGGCTTGGCGTTGTGGGACCTGAACCTGCAGTGCCCGGTCGACGACGCCGCGGGCGATGTGCTCGCCGCGCTGGGCTCCAGCGCTGACCCAGACCTGGCCGCGCGTCAGCTGCACCGGCTGACCGAGGTTGACGCCGATGTGCTCGCGGCGGTGCGTCACGACGCCGGACTGCGTACCGCGTTGCTGGCGGTGCTCAGTTGCTCCGCAGCACTGGGCGATCATCTGACGGCCCAGCCCGACCTGTGGCGTACGTTGCTCGCGCCCGTGACGCAGGCCAACTCCCTCGCCGCTTTCCAGGCCGAGCTGACCGCTGCAGTGTCCGGCGGCGTCGGAGCCGACGCCGAGTCGCTGCGGCTGGCGTACCGCCGGGCCCTGCTGAGGGTGGTCGCGGCGGACCTCACCGGGCAGATCGACCTGGAAGAGGTGATGAGCCAACTGTCCGATCTGGCTGACGCCACCCTCGGGGCCGCTCTGGCGATCGCTGAGGCGGAGCAGCCCGCCCAGGCCGCGCAGTGCCGTCTGGCCGTCATCGCGATGGGCAAGTGCGGCGCCCAGGAGCTGAATTACGTGAGCGACGTCGATGTGATCTTCGTTGCCGAACCCACGGACCCCGACGCCTCCGTTGACGCGGCGATGCGGGACGCCAGCGGGTTGGCGCATCGAATGATGGAGATCTGTCGCCTGGTGGCGTGGCCGGTGGACGCGGCGTTGCGTCCGGAAGGCAAGGACGGCCCGCTGGTGCGCACCCTGTCGAGCCACCTGGCGTACTACCGCCGGTGGGCCCGGACCTGGGAGTTTCAGGCGTTGCTGAAGGCGCGACCAGCCGCCGGGGACCTGGCGTTGGGTCACCGATGGGTTGCCGAGGTCAGCCCGCTGGTGTGGCAGGCGGCTGACCGTCCGGAAGTGGTCTCCGATGTGCGCACCATGCGCCGCCGGGTGGAACGGCAGCTGGCCCCGCGAAGCGCGGACCGTGAGATCAAGCTTGGCCCCGGCGGGCTGCGGGACATCGAGTTCGCGGTGCAGCTGCTGCAGCTGGTGCACGGTCGGGGCGACGAGCGGCTACGTGAGCGAGCCACCCTGCCCGCGCTGCGAGCCCTGGTCGCCGGCGGGTACGTGGGCCGCGCCGACGGTGAGCAGTTGGTCGACTCGTACCGCTTTCTTCGAGCCGTGGAGCATCGGCTGCAATTGCAGCGACTGCGGCGCACTCACGTGGTGCCCCAGGACGATGTCGCGCAGCGCTGGTTGGCGCAGTCGCTCGGTTACCGGCCTGATGCTCGCCATGACGCGGTGACCCGGTTCCGGCGTGACTGGTCGGGGCACGCGTCGCAGGTGCGGCGGTTGCACGAGAAGCTGCTCTACCGGCCCGTGCTGGAGGCGGTGGCGAAGGTGCCGTCCGACGCGCTGCGGTTGGCGCCGGAGTCGGCCCGGCGTCGGCTGGAGGTGCTGGGGTTCGCCGACCCCGCCGGCGCGCTGCGTCACATCGGGGCGCTGACCAGTGGAGTTTCCCGTACCGCGGCGATTCAACGCACCTTGTTGCCGGTGCTGCTGAGCGAGTTCGCAGACGCGCCCGAGCCTGATCGCGGGCTGCTCGGGTACCGCTCGGTCTCCGACACCCTGGGCAGCACACCGTGGTACCTGCGGCTGCTACGGGATGAAGGCCCGGTGGCGCTGCGGATGGCGAGGCTGTTGGCGATGTCGCGCTACGTCACCGATCTGCTCGCCCGGGACCCGGAGGCGCTGCGGCTGCTGGTGAACGACACCGACCTGGCGCCGCGTTCCGCAGCGGCGTTGGCTGATGGCATGCGGTCTGTCGTACGCAGGCACGATGACCCGGCGGCAGCGGTGCACGCGGTGCGGGCGCTGCGGCGGCGGGAGCTGTTCCGGATCGCGGCGGCCGACCTGCTCGGTTTGCTCGACGTGCAAGGCGTGGGGCACGCGCTCGCGGAACTCACGGACGCGGTGCTGGCCGCTGTGCTGACAACGGCGACGCGAGCAGTGTGGGGCGATCAGGCGTCCGCTCGAATCGCGGTGATCGGCATGGGACGTCTCGGCGGACGGGAGATGAGCTACGCCTCAGACGCGGACGTGATCTTCGTCCACGAGCCAGAGCCTGGCGCTACCGACCAGGCGGCGTCGGATGGCGTGCGGCAGGTCGCTGAGCAGATGCGGTCGATGCTGAGCGCTCCAGCGCCGGATCCGCCGCTGGGGCTGGACACCAGCCTGCGGCCAGAGGGACGGGGCGGGCCGGTGAGTCGCACTCTCGACGCGTACCAGAAGTACTACCAGCGGTGGGCCGGTGTGTGGGAGGCGCAGGCGTTGCTGCGGGCGAGGTTCGTGTGCGGTGACCCGGACCTGGCGGCGCGTTTCTTCGGGCTGGCGGACGACTGGCGCTACCCCTCGGACGGGTTGACCGACGTGCAGGTGAGGGAGATCCGGCGGATCAAGGCACGGGTGGAGCGGGAGCGGTTGCCACGTGGCGCCGACCCTTCAACCCACACCAAGTTGGGCCGCGGCGGGCTCAGTGACGTGGAGTGGACCGTGCAGCTGCTGCAGTTGCGGCACGCTGGTCGGCATGCGCCACCCGGCGCCGAGACACCGCGCGCCGTTGGCGGCGCTGTGACGCTGCGCGACACCGGCACGCTGGAGGCTCTGGCCGCCGCAAGGCAGGCGGGGTTGATCCCGGAGGCGGACTCCGAGGCGCTTGCCGCGGCGTGGCTGTTCGCCAGCCGGGTCCGCAACGCGACCACTCTGGTACGGGGCAAAGCGTCCGATCAGCTGCCGCGGCATGGCGCGGAGCTGGCGGGAATCGCCCGGGTGCTCGGCTGGCCAGTCGGCAGCGACCCAGGTGAATTCGTCGACCACTACCTGCGAAACTCACGGCGGGCCCGTCAGGTGGTGGAGCACACGTTCTACGAGTGGTGAGTCGGCCGCCGACGGCGCTCAGCCACGGCCGGCGTCATTCGGCGCCCCGCGGCGGATCCGGTCCTGTGGCAGGTCCGCGGCGCCAGGCCGGCCTGGCCGTGATCTGACTCCAGGTGGGCGGATCGGCGCCGTGGCGCTCGCAGGTCATTGCCGCTGCCAGGTTGGCCGCGTTCATGGCATCGGCCAGCGCATCGGCGCCGAGGCTGGCGAGCGCGTCCCGCCGGGAACGGTCGAGGAGGTCAGCGCGGCGCAGCCAGTGCAGCAGTGCGGCGGTGAAGGCGTCACCAGCGCCGATGGTGTCGGCGACGGCGACCCGGACAGTGGGCCGGGTGACCTCGGCCGCGTGGCTGAGCCCGTACCCGCCGCGCTCGCCGAGGGTGATCACGATCAGCGCCGGCCCGCCCGCCAGCCATCGCCGCGCCGCCTGCTGGAACGGGACGCCTGGGTACAGCCAGTCCAGGTCGTCGACGCTGGCCTTGACGATGTCGGCCTGGCCGACGAGGCGTTCCACTCGAGCTTGTGCCGCATCGCGCGGTCCCATCAGCGACGGCCGCAGGTTCGGGTCGTACGAGATGAGGATCTGTCCCTGGCGCCGCAGCTCGGTGATCTGGCGTTCCACCACGTCCGCGCCGGGCGCGAGCATGGCGGCGAGCGAGCCGGTGTGAAGGCACTGGCATCCCGGCGCCAGCTCAGCCGCCTGCGTGATGTCCCACGCCAGCCGGAAATCGTACGTGGCGATGCCCCGTTCGTCCGTCGCCGCGAACGCCAGGCCGGTCTGAGCGGATCGAGCCGGCAGCGCCCGCAGCGCGACGCCGTCCCGCCGCAGCCGGTCGGTGATCAGCCGGCCCGGAAGGTCGTCGGCAAGCTGCGACGCCAGGCTGGTCGGAACCCCGAGCCGGGCCAGCCCCACCGCCACGTTCGCGGGGCTGCCGCCGAGATGAGCGTCGAATCGGGCCCCGTCCGCGTCGGCGACCAGGTCCAGCAGGGCCTCTCCCAGCACGGTGATCATGCGCGCCAGTGGTGGGCTACGGATGGGTCTTCGCCAGCCCCGACCGCAGTGAGGCCACGCCCAAGGTGATCAGGCCCGCCGCGAGCGAGAGCCCACCCAGCCACACCAGCGCGATCAGACCGTTCGGGCTGGTCAGCCCATCGCCCATGGAGGAGAAGAAGAAGCCCCCGGACATCAACAGCGCGGCGATCGGGATGCAGGACCTGCCCAACACCCCGGCGGCGCCGGTCAACCCGAGCGCGTCCGCGTACACCAGACCCACCAGGGACAGAATCAGCAGCACACCGGCGTGCGCATGCCCGGCGCGGGCGAAGCCCAATTGGAATTCGGTCACCTCGGCGCCTCCGCCGACCACCTTCACCAGGTAGAGCCCGCCGGTCTCAACGGTGACCAGGGCGAGCAGCAGGATCCCGGCGATGATCCGCGAATGGCGACTGAGCTCGATCTTCAAGGAACAACCCCCCGGGGTGCGCGATCTGGCTCATTATCGAACACCGCACTGGTCGATCTGGTCAAACGGCTTCTTGGAAGCGGGTTCTAGGCTCGCAGACGTGCTGGCGAACCCACCGCTCCCGATCCAGACCGAACGCCTGGTGCTCCGGGCGTACCGCGACACTGACGTCGACGCGACCCTGGCGTACTACGGGGACCATGAAGTGTCGCGATTCCTACTCACCGAGCCGTTCACGCGCGCGGACGCCGAGCAGGCGGTGGCCCAGCGGATCCGGCGAACCAGCCCACAACAAGCCGGCGACAAGCTCGCCCTGGTGGTGGAGCATGACGCCAGGCTTGTCGGCGACATCGTGCTGGAATTCAAAGGCGACCTGATGTCGATCGCGGAAGTGGGGTGGGTTTTCCACCCCGCCGCCGGCGGCAGGGGCTTCGCCACCGAAGCGGCGCGCGCCGTTGTCGATCTGGCATTCCAGCGGTACGCGGTGCACCGCGTCGTCGCGCAACTCGACGCGCGCAACGTCACCTCAGCGCGGTTGTGCGAGCGGCTTGGCATGACCCGCGAGGCGTACCTGCGGCGGGACTGGTTCTCCAAGGGGGAGTGGACCGACACGTTGATCTACGGGGTCCTCGCCGAAGAGTGGAGCGCCCTGCCGCGGACCTGAACTCAGGCGGCCGGCTGCGGCGTGCAGATCCGAGGAGGGGCGCAGACCGTGTGGTCTGCGCCCCCTTTATCAGCTACACATCAAAGTAGAGAGAGAACTCATGCGGCGTCGGGCGAAGCCGGATCGGGTCGACCTCGTTCTCCCGCTTGTACGAAACCCAGGTCTCGATCAGATCCGGGGTGAACACGCCGCCTTCGAGCAGGTACTCGTGGTCGGCTTCGAGCGCGTTCAACACCGCCGGCAGTGAGTCCGGCACCTGCTGCAGGTCCGCGAACTCGTCCGGGGGCAGCTCGTACAGGTCCTTGTCCACCGGCTCCGGTGGCTCGGTCTTGTTGCGGATCCCGTCCAGGCCAGCCATCAGCATCGCGGCGAAGGCCAGGTACGGGTTCGATGACGGGTCGGGCACCCGGAACTCGACCCGCTTCGCCTTCGCGTCGTTGCCGGTGACCGGAATCCGGGTGCAGGCCGAACGGTTGCGCTGTGAATAGACCAGGTTCACGGGCGCCTCGAACCCAGGCACCAGGCGTCGGAACGAGTTGACAGTCGGGTTGGTGAACGCCAACAGCGAGGGCGCGTGGTGCAGCAGGCCGCCGATGTACCAGCGCGCGGCGTCGGACAGCCCGGCGTACCCGGCTTCGTCGTAGAACAGCGGGTCATTGTCCCGCCACAGGCTCTGGTGCGTGTGCATGCCGGAGCCGTTGTCGCCGAACAGCGGCTTGGGCATGAAGGTGGCGGTCTTGCCGTTGGCCCAGGCGGTGTTCTTCACGATGTACTTGAACAGCTGCATCTGGTCGCCGGCGTGCAACAGAGTGGAGAACCGGTAATTGATCTCAGCCTGGCCCGCGGTGCCGACCTCGTGGTGGGCCCGTTCGACGGTCATGCCCGCGTCGATCAGGTTGCGCACGATCAGGTCCCGTAGATCCGCGAAGTGGTCCACCGGCGGCACCGGGAAGTACCCGCCTTTGTGCTTGGGCTTGTATCCCTTGTTGCCGCCCGGCTCCTCACGGCCGGAGTTCCACGCGCCTTCGATCGAGTCGATGTGGTAGTACGCCTCGTGGTGGTTGTCGTCGAACCGGATCGAGTCGAACACGTAAAACTCAGCCTCGGCGCCGAAGTACGCGGTGTTCGCCACGCCGCTGGAGGCGAGGTGCTGCTCCGCCTTCTTGGCGATGTTGCGCGGGTCCCGGCTGTACGGCTCCCGGGTGAACGGGTCGTGGATGAAGAAGTTCAACGCCACTGTCTTCGCGGCCCGGAAGGGATCCACAAACGCGGTGGCGGCGTCCGGGAGCAGCAGCATGTCGGACTCGTGGATCTCCTGGAACCCCCGGATCGAGGATCCGTCGAAGGCCAGGCCCTCATCGAAGACCTTCTCGCTGAACGACTCCACGGGGACGTTGAAGTGCTGCATCACGCCCGGCAGGTCGCAGAAACGGACGTCGATGAACTTCACATCTTCGTCGCTCAGGTAGCGCAATAGCTCTTCGGAGTTCGCGAACACTCGTAATCCTCCAGGTCCGGTTCGGGACGTGCCCGGCAGGGTCGAAGTGAACGTATGCGGAGCTCGTTGCCCGGCAGTGTCTGGGTGATTTCGTCGGTGTTACAGGCGCCGCGCACAACCGCTGTCACCACGGTACGTCCTCAGGCTGCGCCCGGGGTCCGTTACGCTACGGTGCGTGTCTCCCCACCCCGCTGACGATCAACACTCCGTGTCGCCCGCCCCCAGTGAGGGATGGAACACCGCCAGCCCCGGCGGCCGACTTCTGGCGGTGTTGATCGACTGGATCCTGTGCCTGGTGCTCGCTGGCGTGGTCGCGCCACCAACGGAGAACCCGATCTGGGCCCCCCTGTTCCTGGTGGCCGAGTACGCGATCTTCACCGGCGTCTTCGGCCAGACCCCTGGCATGTGGGTGGCGAAGGTCCGGTGTGTCTCCGTGGCGGACGTGGCGCCGATCGGGGTGCCCCGTGGGCTGCTCCGCGCCGTGCTGATGTGCCTGATCGTGCCGGTCGTGATCATGGACTCGTACGGTCGCGGTCTGCACGATCGCGCCGTGGGGTCGATCATGCTGAGCGCCAGACAGCAGCCGGAGCAGCCGCCTCGCAACGGCGCCGACGGCAACCCAGAGGAATGACGACGCGGCTGGTCCGCGAGGTCAGCGTCCGCGCATGGCGAGGTCAGCGTCCGCGCATGGCGCGGGAGGCGCCCCTGGGGGGGCGCATGTTCTTCGGAATCGGGCCCTGCGGCATCTGCTGCCGTGATCCAAGACCCTTGAGCCGGGTGTCCAGCGCGTTGACCTGCCGAGCCGTGATGTTCTTGGGCAGCTTCCGCAAGGTCGCGTTCAGGTTACGAATGGACAGCTGACCTTCCTCGGCGCCGATCGTGAAGTCGTAGATCGGAGTTTCCCCGACCACCTTCGAGAGGCGTCGCTTCTCCTGCCCCAGCAGGCCCTTCGTCCGATTCAGATTGCCTTCCGCGATCAGGATCACCCCGGCGCGGCCGAGCACTCGGTGCACGAACGCATTCTGGGTGTGCATCTGCACATTCGGGGTCACCCGCCAGTCGCCGCGCATCTGCTGCAGCAGTGCCACCGCGGCCCCGAGCTGGCCCTCCATCTGGTTCATCATGGTCTTGTTGGCGCGCCAGTTGAGCACGATCATCACGCCCATGAGGGCCAGCAGGATGCCCAACGGCGACCACACCCAGGCTCCGCTGAGCACCACCCAGAGCGTGACAACCCCTAGCGGGACCAGCGCCGCCAGAATGGCGAGTGGCACGAAGAGCTTGTCGTGCTTGGCTGTGTAGCCGAATGCCATTCGGATTTGCTTGAGTCGCTCACGGAATGAGACTTTGGGCTGTTCGGCCATGCCGCCGAGTCTAGCGATCCACGCGGCTGGGCCAGCCAGGGCCCAGAGGCCCTGCTCAGATCACGCGAGATTTCCAGGGTGCGGGAACGCTCATCGGACCCAGGTGCGCATCCGTGGACGCGTCATCCGGAGGGGTGTGAGCGCGCCATGCGCCACCCGCGCCAGTGCGGCGTCCGCCTCCCGGCGCTCCCGGGCGCGGTGCTGCGCCTCCGCGAGCGCCACCCGGGCGTTGGCGATCGCGGTCCGGTGTGGTCCGTGACCTGCCATGACGACAACCGAGATGGCCAACTGGCCGAGCAGCCTGGCTGCGGAAAGTAACTCACTCACGGCTTACATTCTGGAGGGCGCAGGTTTCCGCCGTATGGCGTTTGAGTTACTTGGCCAGGTCCTGAGGGTTTTCCTTTGTCAGCGTCCTCGCGATCAGGCCGGCCGCCGGGCAACCAGGGGCGTGATCGCGGTTCAGGCGCTGTCCGCTCGGGCCTCCATGGCCTGCCGGTAGAGCCGCCCCGCCCGGTACGACGAGCGCACCAGCGGCCCCGACATCACCCCGGCGAAGCCCAGGTCAGCCGCCTCGGCCTGCAACTCGGTGAACTCCTCCGGCTTCACCCAGCGGTCCACTGGATGATGCCGCGGGGTGGGTCGGAGGTACTGGGTGATCGTGAGCAGCTCGCAGCCAGCGTCCAGCAGGTCCCGCATCGCCTGGCTGATCTCGGCGCGCTCTTCGCCCATCCCGAGGATCAGGTTCGACTTGGTGATCATCCCCGCGTCGCGGGCCTGCCGGATCACGTCGAGCGAGCGTTCGTAGCGGAACGCGGGCCGGATCCGTTTGAAGATCCGTGGCACCGTCTCGATGTTGTGCGCCAGCACCTGCGGCTTGGCGTCGAAGACCTCGGACAGCGGTTCAGGCTCGCCGTTGAAATCCGGGATCAACAGCTCAACTCCGCAGTCCGGGAGCGCGTGGTGGATCTGGCGTACGGTCTCCGCGTACAGCCACGATCCCTGGTCGGGAAGATCGTCGCGTGCCACTCCGGTGACCGTGGCGTAGCGCAGCCCCATGGACGCCACGGACTCGGCGACCCGACGCGGCTCGTCAGTGTCCAGGGCGGCGGGCTTGCCGGTGTCGATCTGGCAGAAGTCACAGCGACGGGTGCACTGGTCGCCGCCGATCAGGAAGGTGGCTTCCCGGTCCTCCCAGCACTCGTAGATGTTGGGACAGCCTGCCTCTTCGCACACCGTGTGCAGGCCCTCCCGTCGCACCAGGCCTTTGAGCTCGGTGTACTCGGGACCCATCTTGGCCTTGACCTTGATCCAAGGCGGCTTGCGTTCGATCGGGGTCTTGGCGTTGCGCGCCTCGACCCGCAGCAGGCGCCGGCCCTCAGGTTGCACCACGGTCATGCCGGAGCCACCTGAGAACCAGTCGAGCGCGGGGAGCGGGTAGCCAACGTGCTCATGGTGGTCAGCCTATCCCCGGCGTCCTCGCGTCAGCACGGCGCGATTGCCAACCCCACAGCGCCCGGGCCGACATGGGCGGCGGTGACCGCGCTGGCCGGTGTCACCACCAGCCGGCGCAGGTTCGGGATCTTGGCCTGCAACCGGCGGGCAACGCGCTCAGCGCGGGCCGGCACGTCGACGTGTTCCACCGCGGCGTCCACCATGCGGCTGCCGGTTTCCTTCACGGCTTCGTCCACCAGCTTCGCGAGCGCGCGCTCGGCGCCGCGCACCTTGGCGA
>JBOGDL010000273.1:0-42799 GCA_050701815.1 Micromonosporaceae bacterium
CTGGTGATCGCCGCGGCGCTGGTCGACTCGACCTGGCTGGTGATGGTCGGGATGCTCCTGTTCGGCGGCGGCACCACCGCCGGGCTGCAAGGGCGTTACACGGCGGTTGACCTGGCGCCGCCGGATCAGCGTGCCCGTCAGATCTCGATCGTGATCTGGGCCGGCACCGTGGGGGCGGTCGCGGGCCCGATGCTCGCGGCCCCGGCCGATCGGCTCGCCGGCAGCTACGGGTTGCCGCCGCTGACCGGGCCATTCTTCTTCAGCATGCTGGGCTTCGCGGCGGCTGCGGTGCTGGTGCTGGTGCTGCTGCGTCCGGATCCGCTGTTGACGGCGCGGACTCTGCCGGAGCTGAACCCGGCGGAGCCTACGGCCTCGGAGCCGAGGGCCCCGGCGCCACTGGAGGCGGCCACCGGGGTCGAGTCTGAAACCGGGCCGCGGCGCCAGGCGACGGCAAGCCGGCCGATGGCAAGGGCGCTTCAGGAGGTGTTGCGCCGGCCCGACGCGCTGCTCGGATTGCTGGCCGTCGCCGGTGGCCACGCTGTGATGCTCGGCGTGATGGTGATGACCCCGATCCACATCGACGTGATGCTCACCGGCGGCGGCAGCCATGCCGCCCATGGCGGCCACGGCTCCGGCGTCCAGGCCGAAGTGCTCAAAATGGTGGGCTACGTGTTGAGCCTGCATGTGGTGGGAATGTTCGCCTTCTCTCCGCTGGTGGGCCACGTGGCCGACCGGCGCGGTCGTCGACCGGTGTTGTTCGCCGGGGGCCTGTTGCTGGTGGTGTCCTGCGCGCTGGCAGGCAGCGCGGGTGAGCGCGGCTGGCAGCTCAGCGGCGCCCTGTTCCTGCTGGGGCTCGGCTGGTCCTGCACCCTGATCGCTGGCTCGACGCTGCTGAGCGAGTCGATGCCGCTGGCGGTGCGGCCGGCCGCGCAGGGTCTCAGCGATCTGGTGATGGGGCTGGCTGGCGCCGCCGCCGGTGCCCTGTCCGGGGTTGTCGTCGGGTTGGCGGGCTATCCGATGCTCACAGCCGTCGCCGCGCTGATCGTGGTCCCGCTGCTGGCCGTGGCATGGCCCCGCGCAACCAGATCAAAGCAGGTTACGGTCTGAGGCGGGCTCGTCGAAGCAGCCGCTGCGCCAAGCGCGGCGCCGGCGTCGGGTGGGCAGAGGAGAGAAGTCAAGTGATGGAGAAGACGTGCGGCTGACCGACTTCTGGTGGCGCATGGAGGAGACGTTCGGCGCCCAGTACGCCCACAGTGTCGCCGCCGACCAGGTGATTCCGCAGCTGGCTGGGCGCACCGTGGAGCAGGCGCTGAGAGCCGGCGTAGACACCGGCGCGGTCTGGCGGGCAGTGTGCCAGGCCTATCCCGATCGAGTTCCGTCCAAGCTCCGGTAGCGGTTGGCGGCAGCACCCGAGACCCCAGCCATCTGGGCCTCGTAGCATCCAAGCCTCGCCCATTCTGGCGAACCTGGGTCACCCGTTCCGGTCAACCTGAGCGGCCGAGCCAACAGCGTGGCGTGTCGGGTCGAATTCGAACACGTGTTCGGGTAATTTCCACAGCGCATCGAGTTGTCCACAATACGGCCCCGCAGGTCCGATTTTGTCGGGCCGTGACTCTAGCGTGGAGCGCGTGAAGAAACGATCGACGGCGAAGACCGCTGCGAAGAGCACACAGGCAGGAGTGGCAGGCATGGCAGGCCCCGACCGCGACAAGGCCCTCGACCTTGCACTCGCACAGATAGACAAGCAGTTCGGCAAGGGCTCGGTGATGCGGCTTGGTGATCGCACCGCGGCGCCGGTGGAGGTCATTCCGACCGGCTCCATCGCCCTGGACGTGGCGCTCGGCATCGGGGGTCTGCCACGGGGGCGGGTCGTTGAGGTGTACGGCCCGGAGAGCAGCGGGAAGACCACGGTCGCGTTGCACGCCATCGCCAACGCGCAGGCGGCGGGAGGCATCGCGGCGTTCATCGACGCCGAACACGCGCTTGACCCTGAATACGCCAAGGCGCTCGGGGTGGACACCGACGCGCTGCTGGTCTCCCAGCCCGACACCGGCGAGCAGGCGCTGGAGATCGCGGACATGCTGGTCCGCTCCGGCTCCCTCGACATTGTGGTGATCGACTCGGTGGCCGCGCTGGTGCCACGGGCCGAGATCGAAGGCGAGATGGGCGACAGCCATGTCGGGCTGCAGGCGCGGCTGATGAGCCAAGCGTTGCGGAAGATGACCGGCGTGCTCAGCAATTCCAGGACCACTGCGATCTTCATCAACCAGTTGCGGGAGAAGATCGGTGTGATGTTCGGCAGCCCCGAGACCACCACCGGTGGCCGGGCGCTGAAGTTCTACTCCTCGGTGCGGCTGGATGTGCGCCGGATCGAGAGCCTCAAAGACGGCACTGATGTGATCGGCAACCGGACCAGGGTGAAGGTGGTCAAGAACAAGGTCGCCGCGCCGTTCAAGCAGGCCGAGTTCGACATCATGTACGGCAAGGGGATCAGCCGCGAGGGCTCCCTGATCGATGTCGGGGTGGAGCAGGGCTTCATTCGCAAATCGGGCGCCTGGTACACGTACGAGGGCGATCAGCTCGGCCAGGGCAAGGAGAACTCGCGCGGCTTCCTGCGGGAGAACCCGGATGTCGCGGCTGAGATTGAGAAGAAGATCAAGGAGAAGCTGGGAGTGGGCGCCGCGCTCGACGCTGATGAGCCGGCGCCAGCTCCGGTGGAGTTCTAATGCCCAGGCGTCGTCGGGCGGCTTCATCACCCGGCCGGCGCCGCGCTTCCGGCGGTTCGCCGCTCGGTCCCACCGAAGTCGCCAGTGGGTCGCGGCGGAGCTCTGAGGACTCCGTCGCGGCCGAGCCTCCTGTCGACCCGACTCAGCAGGCGCGCGAGATCTGCCTGCGGTTGCTCGCGTTCAGACCACGTACCAGAGCCGAGCTCGCCGCGGCGTTGCGCCGACGTCAGGTGCCACCGGAGGCGGCTGAAGCGGTGTTGGAGCGCTTCGGCGAGGTCGGCATGATCGACGATGCCGCCTTTGCCGAGGCGTGGGTGACCAGTCGTCACCACGGGCGAGGACTGGCGCGGCGGGCCCTTGCCCACGAGTTGCGCCGGCGGGGGGTTGACAACTCCACGGTGAGCCACGCTGTTGATCAGCTGGACCCGGACACGGAGCGCGAGACAGCGCGGTCGCTGGTGCTGCGCCGGCTCAACAGGTTGTCGGACGCGGCGCCTGACGTGGCTTTTCGCAAGCTCGTCGGCATGCTTGCCCGAAAGGGTTATCCCCCGGGTCTGTCGGTGCGGGTGGTCCGGGAGGCGCTGGCGGAGAGGTCCGAGATGGCTGACGGCGACGTGGAATTGGACGCGCTCGCCGACGCGATTGACGTGGATGACCAGGGATTGTGCTGAGGCACAGCGTTTCGCGGCAGCGTCTGCGCAGCTCGAATTGGCATTGCGCCGTCGTTTTGGCGGTGATGTTGGCCAATGGGCTTCGCTTGACCGGCCCCCACCACCCACATAGCCTCGATCTACAGAGGATGAGTCCGACTACCGCGGGTTTACGCCCCAGCACATAGACGTACGTTCAAAAGTCACAATTTGGGCTCTTGATGGACGCCCACTCGATGTCGACCACCATGTGGCGCGACCGGGTAGGCGCACGTCTTCAGCGGCGCGTGTGCGCTGCGGGCTCGGTGTACCCGTGAGCCGGGCACTCCTCGAGTAGCCACAGACCCCTGTGGCTGGTGAGTAGGAGGAGCGGCCATGACCGCAGTCAATGTGCTGATGCTCGTGGCCCTCGTCGTACTCGCGGCAATCCTCGCGGCCTCCGCCGTGGGATGGGCGCTGATGCGTCGTATCGGGTCGACCGGAGCCGTGCGGGAAGCTGGCGAGGCCCCGGCGTACCTGGCGGAGAAGCACCACCAAGAAGACGCGCTGACCGAGTTGCGGACTGCGGTGGAGCAAGCGTCTCGCGCCGCGGACGAGGCCCGGGCTGAAGCCGCTGCCGCCCGGGCGCGAGCCACCGCGGCCAAGGAGGACATCGCCTCGGCACGTGCCGAAGCCGCCCGGATCGGCGACACGGCGCGAAGCGAAGCCGACACGATGCTGAACCGGGCGCGACAACAGGCCGAGCAGGACGCTGATCGGATCCGGGACGCCGCCCGTCGCTCGGCAGAAGAGGAAGCCGTGCGCTCGGCTGCCGCCGTACGAGAACGAGTTCTTGACGTTGAGCGCCGGGAGCGGCTGCTGGAGGACCGGGAACGCCGGCAGGCCGAAGAAGCCGAGCGTCATTCCGAGCGGGACCGTCGCATCGGCGTGGCAGAGGCTGACCTGGTGGAGCGGGAGGCCGCCCTGGCCGAACGCGAGGGCAGCCTGGTCGGCATGGAGGCGCAGCAGCGGCAGGAGCTGGAACGGATCGCGGGCCTGACCGCGACCGCGGCTGAGGCCGAGCTGGTGCGCACGATCGAGGCGCAGGCCAAGCGCGACGCCGCGATCCTGGTACGGGACATCGAGTCAGACGCCAAGGCGACGGCAGACCAGCGCGCCCGCAACATCGTGGTGGACGCGATTCAGCGAGTCGCCAGCGAGCAGACCGCCGAGAGCGTGGTGAGCGTCCTCCACCTGCCCAGCGACGAGATGAAGGGGCGGATCATCGGCCGGGAAGGCCGCAACATTCGCGCCTTCGAGTCGGTGACCGGCGTCAACCTGATCATCGACGACACCCCTGAGGCGGTGCTGCTGTCCTGCTTCGACCCGGTGCGCCGGGAAGTGGGCCGGCTGACTCTGGAACGTCTGGTGCTGGACGGACGGATCCACCCGCACCGGATCGAGGAGATCCACGAGGAGTCCCGCGAAGAGGTGGGGCGGCTGTGCCAGCGAGCTGCCGAGGACGCCTTGGTGGAAGTCGGCATCACCGACATCCACCCCGAGTTGGTGACCTTGCTGGGCCGGCTGCGGTACCGCACCAGCTACGGCCAGAACGTGCTCAAGCACCTGATCGAGACCGCGCACATCGCGGGCGTGATGGCGGCCGAGCTGGGGTTGGAGAGCGCTCTGATCAAGCGGTGCGCGTTCCTCCACGACATCGGCAAGGCGCTCACCCACGAGGTGGAGGGAAGCCACGCCCTGATCGGCGCCGACGTGGCCCGCAAGTACGGCGAGGACGAAGCGGTGGTGCACGCCATCGAAGCGCACCACCAGGAGGTGCCGCCGCAGACCATTGAGGCGGTGCTGACCCAGGCCTCCGACTCCTGCTCAGGAGGGCGGCCCGGGGCCCGCCGGGAGAGCCTGGAGGCGTACATCAAGCGGTTGGAGCGGATCGAGGAGATCGCCTCCGGCAAGACCGGAGTGGAGAAGGTGTTCGCGATGCAGGCGGGCCGGGAGATTCGCGTGATGGTGCGCCCGGACGAGATTGACGACGTCGCCTCCGCGATCCTGGCCCGCGACGTCGCCAAGCAGGTGGAAGAGGAGCTGACCTACCCGGGTCAGATCCGGGTCACCGTGGTGCGCGAATCCCGGGTCACCGAGATCGCCCGCTGACGCTTCGGCTCTGCTCATCACGGCCGTCCCTCAACTCCCCCCCGACTCCTCGGCCGAGACGCACGCCCAGGCGGGCTGGGCACCCAGGCCGGACACGCAGGCGGCAGGCCGTGGCGCCCGACGCGGTGTTGGCGCCCAGAAACGTGTAGGGGGCGCCCCGCCTGGGACGCCCCCTACATTCACGGTTATGGCTCAACCACCATCGCCACCATCTCCAGCAGCGCCGGCCATGGGCGGCCCCTGGGACATGTTCATGCTCGGGTCACGCAGCTCAGTCACCGGGATGCCCTTCTTGCGTCCACCTTCTCGCATCCGGCGTTCCAGCCAGTGGGCGAACCATGAGAGCGTCGCGCACATCCCGATGTAGATCACGGCGATCACCAGGTACGTGGTCACGTACGGGAACCCGTACACCAGTCGGGAGCCCATCACCTTGCCGGCGTACAACAGCTCCGGGTACGTGATGATGAACCCCAGTGCGGTGTCCTTGAGCAGCACCACCATCTGGCTCACGATCGACGGCAGCATGGAGCGCACCGCCTGCGGCAGCAGGATCAAGGTGGTGACCTGCGTCTTGCGCATGCCGATCGCGTACGCCGCCTCGGACTGACCCCGCGGCACGGCGTGGATGCCGGCGCGGAAGATCTCAGCGAACACCGAGCCGTTGTAGAGGGTGAGCCCGAAGACCACCGCCCACAGCGGGCTGACCTTCACACCGATTTCGACGGCGCCGAAGTAGGCGAAGAACATCAGGATCAGCAGCGGGATCGCCCGGAACAGCTCCACCACGAAGGTGGACGGGGCCCGGAAGATCCAGTGGTCGCTGAGTCGCCCGGCGGCGAACACCGCCCCGAACAGCAGCGCCAACACCACAGCGATTCCGAACGCCTTCAACGTGTTGCCCAAGCCCGCGAGCAGCTCCAGCTGCACGTTCTCGTACTGGAATTGCGCCCACATTTTCGCGTCGAACTGGCCGGACGCCCAGAGCTGATAGCCGGCGAACCCGATCAGGGCGGCGATGCCGAGGTAGCCGACCACGCCGATCCCGAAGTTCCGCGCCCGGGCGCGGGGGCCGGGGATGTCGTACAGCACCGAGGTCGCATCAGCGCGGCGGGGCTTGCGAACCCGCTGCTTGCGGGGGGTGAGGGTCGCGGAGTGGGTCATCGCGCCACCGCCCATTTGCGTTCCATGACTCGCTGCAGAGCCACCAGAGGAAGGATCAATATCAGGAAACCGATCGTGATCAGGATCAGGGTCTGGATCTGGCTCCCGCCCCGCTCGGACATGTTGGAGGTGATGGCGCCCGCCTCCAGAACCGAGAAGCCGGCCGCCACGGTGGTGTTCTTCAGCATCGCGATCATGACGCTGGCCAGAGGCGGCACGATCGCCCGGAACGCCTGCGGCAGCACCACGATCCCCAGCACCTGCCCGAACGTCATGCCGATCGCGCGCGCGGCCTCGGACTGACCAGGCGCCACCGTGTTCACGCCGGAGCGGACCACCTCGCACACGAACGCGGAGGTGTAGAGAGTCAGCGCCACGTACGCGCCGGTGAAGAAGTTGCTCTGCCCGAACGTCGGGGGCGGAAACTCCGGCAGGATCTTGGGCGCGGCGAAGGCGAGAAACGCGAACACCAACGTCAGCGGTGTGTTGCGGATCGTGTTCACGTACGCGGCGCCGAATCCGCGTAGCGCCGGCACCGGTGAGACCCGCATCCCCGCCAGGATGGTGCCGAGAGTCAGCGAGCCGACGGTGGAAATCACGAACAGGTAGAACGTGCTGCGAAAACCGGCGCTGAACAGATCCCAGTTCTCAGTGAGGGTGAGCCAAAGCGAGTTGAACATCCGTTGTGTCCTCGTGTGGTTGGCGCTGAGCGAGCGTCAACTGTGAGTGGGCGCGCTGATGTGTCGGCGCCGGCGGCAGACCGGGCAGGTCAGCAGCCGACAGCCGAGCAGCGCAGGTCGCGCCCACTCACAGCCCGTCAACGTGGCACGGCGCCGGCGTCAGCCGGTGTGGTCACCACAGACCGCATCGGCCTCAAGCCGGCGCCGCGCCAGGAGCACCGTGGGTCAGCAGGGGTCCAGTGTCGGCGGCTTCGCGGTCTCGCCGGACCGGCCGAGGGTGCCGTCGTACATGGTCTTCCAGGTGCCGTCGTCGATCGCGGTGTTCACGATCTCGCTCACCTTCTCGCAGAGCGCCTTGTCGCCCTTGGTCATGCCGACGCCGTACCGCTCCTCGCTGAAGGCATTGCCCACAACCTGGAGCTGGTCAGGCGCCTGGGCGGCGTAACCGAGCAGGATCGCGTCGTCAGTGGTGACCGCGTCGACCTCGCTGTCGATCAACTTGGAGACACATTCGGAGTACGTCTTGAACTCCACCGTCTTCTTCGCCAGCTTCTCGTCCTTGATCCGCTGGATCGAGGTGGAGCCGGTGGCAGAGCAGACAGTCTTGTCCTTCAGGTCCTCCGGGCCCTTGATGGACGTGTCGTCCTTGCGGACCATCAGGTCCTGACCGGCCACGTAGTACGGGCCGGCGAACCCGACCAGTTGCTTGCGCTCCGGCGTGATCGAGTAGGTGCCGATGTAGAGGTCGACATCGCCGCCCTGCAGCGCGGTCTCCCGGTTCTCGGACGGGATCTCCCGGAACTCGATCTTGTCGGTGGCCACGCCCAGCTGGGTGGCGACCAGCTGCGCCATTTCGATGTCGAAGCCGCAGCGGTCACCGTCGGTGTCCTTGTACCCGAGGTTCGGCTGGTCGTACTTGATGCCGATGACGATCTTGCCGGCCTTGGAGATCTTGTCGAAGGTCTTGCTGCCCTTGACGGCTACGTCAGAGGCCGGCTCGAATTTCGCTTCCGAGTACTGGCACTTGTCTGTGGGGGCGGCGGCGTCCTTGCCTCCACCGCCGGCGGGGCCGCCTTCCTTGCCGCAGCCCGACAGCAGCAGCGCGGCGACACCGAGGACGGCCGCGATGGTGCGAATGCGCATCGTGTTCCCTTCTTTGTGGGCAGTGCTGCGCTCGCAGCACTTCATCAGTGGGTGAGGATCTTGGACAGGAAATCCTGTGCCCGCTGGGACTGCGGGTTCGTGAAGAACTCGTTGGGCGACGCTTGCTCGACGATCTGGCCATCCGCCATGAAGACGACGCGGTTGGCGGCACGGCGGGCGAAGCCCATTTCGTGAGTGACCACGACCATGGTCATGCCCTCCTTGGCGAGGGAGACCATCGCCTCAAGCACCTCGTTGATCATCTCGGGGTCGAGCGCGCTGGTCGGCTCGTCGAAGAGCATCACCCGAGGTTGCATCGCCAACGCGCGTGCGATGGCCGCGCGCTGTTGCTGGCCACCCGACAGCTGCGCCGGATACTTGCCGGCCTGGTTGGCGATGCCGACCCGCTCCAGCAGGCTCATTGCCCGATCCCGCGCCACCGAGGGCTTCTCTTTGCGGACCTTGACCGGGCCGAGCATGACGTTGTCGAGGATTGTCTTGTGCGCGAACAGGTTGAAGGACTGGAAGACCATGCCCACCTCGCTGCGCAGCTTGGCCAACGCGCGGCCCTCGCTGGGGAGCAGCTGCCCGGCCAACCGGATCTCGCCCTTGTCGATCGGCTCCAGCCGGTTGATCACACGGCACATGGTGGACTTGCCCGAGCCGGACGGGCCGATGACCACGATCACCTCTCCGGCCTGCACAGTCAGGTTGATGTCCTGAAGCACATGCAGCGAGCCGAACCACTTGTTCACGTCCTTGAGCACCACCAGGGGCTGGTCCGCTGACGGGCTCTGTGCCTGGCCTGAAATATCGGTCTTTGTCGCTTCGTTCACGGTCTGATCCGGCCTCGCGTCTCGTTCCGGGAAGTTTGGGTCATTCGCAATCCCAGCCGGCGATGCTGTTCAGCCAACTGATCCGGCTCACTGTATGCCTGCGACGCGAGGCTGACAGGATCTCAGCGGTCACGGAGAGGTAACGTCGGCGGTCGGCTCCGGACGATCGGCGCCAGCTACCCTCGCAGGTGAGATGAACACCGTAGTCAATGCCGCAGTGGCCGGACGATCCCGCACATATCAGGTGCGCACGTACGGCTGTCAGATGAACGTGCACGATTCCGAACGGATCTCCGGGCTGCTGGAAGCGGCGGGCTACGTCCCCGCCACCGCCCCGGAACCCCCCGACCTGGTGGTGTTCAACACCTGCGCGGTACGGGAGAACGCCGACAACCGCCTCTACGGCAACCTCGGCCATCTGGCGCCGAAAAAGGCAGCCCACCCCGGGATGCAGATCGCGGTCGGCGGCTGCCTGGCCCAGAAGGACCGCGGCGAGATCACGCGTCGGGCGCCCTGGGTGGACGTCGTGTTCGGCACCCATAACATCGGGTCGCTGCCGACGCTGCTGGAGCGGGCGCGGCACAACGCCGAGGCCGAGGTGGAGATCATCGAGGCGCTGGAGGTGTTCCCGTCCACGCTGCCGGCCCGCCGGGAGTCGACGTACTCGGGCTGGGTGTCGATCTCGGTGGGGTGCAACAACACCTGCACGTTCTGCATCGTGCCGTCACTGCGCGGGCGGGAAAAGGACCGCCGGCCCGGCGACGTGCTCGCCGAGGTGCGGGCCCTGGTTGCCGAGGGTGTGCTCGAGGTGACGCTGCTCGGTCAGAACGTCAACTCGTACGGGGTGGAGTTCGCCGACCGGCTCGCGTTCGGGAAGCTGCTGCGCTCCTGTGGCCAGGTGGACGGGCTGGAACGGGTGCGATTCACCTCGCCGCACCCGCGTGACTTCACCGACGACGTGATCGAGGCGATGGCCGACACCCCGAACGTATGCCACCAGCTCCACATGCCGCTGCAATCCGGATCGGACCGGATTCTGAAGGCGATGCGCCGCTCGTACCGAAGCGGCAAGTATCTCGACATCCTGCGCAAGGTGCGCGAGGCGATGCCGGACGCCGCGATCACCACCGACATCATCGTCGGTTTCCCGGGCGAGACCGAGGCGGACTTCGAAGCCACCTTGGACGTGGTGCGAGCGGCGCGGTTCTCAGGCGCGTTCACGTTCCAGTACTCGAAGCGTCCGGGCACCCCGGCGGCGGACCTGGACGAGCAGGTGCCCGCAGCCGTGGTCAAGGAGCGCTACCAGCGCCTGACTGACCTGGTCAGCGCCATCGCCTGGGAGGAGAACAAAGCCCTGCTGGGGCAGTCCGTCGAGGTGCTGGTCGCCGCTGGGGAAGGACGCAAGGACGCCGAGACCGGACGGATGTCCGGTCGCGCCCGCGACGGGCGCCTGGTCCACTTCAACGCGGCTGAGCTGCTGGATCGGCCAGGCGCCGATCCAGCGCCTGGCGCCCGACCGGTGGCGGAAGGCGAGCTGCGCCCAGGCGATGTGGTGGGCGCCGTCGTCACATACGGGGCGCCGCACCACCTGGTCGCGGACGGGCCGCTGGTCGCACATCGGCGCACCACAGCCGGTGACGCCTGGGAGGCGGGGACCCGTCCCAAGACACCCGGCGTGATGCTGGGCATGCCGACCGTGGGCACCCCGGCAACGCCGGCCACCAGCGGCTGCGGCGCCGACAGCTGCGGCTAGCGGGCGCGCGCGGCCCCGGGCCTATTCGCTGCGCTCGGCCAGCTCGAGGAACTTCCGCTTGGACTCGAGCGCCTGCTCGGCGGCCTTGACGCGACGCGCATCGCCCGCCTCTTTCGCCCGTTCCAGCCTTTCCTCGGCTTCGGTGACCTGGTTGCGCATCTGCTGCAGGAGCGGGCTCTCGCTGGGGGAGGTGCGCCGCCAAGCGGAATCCATGGCCTTGCGGACCTTGTCCTCGACCGCGCGCATCCGCCGATCCAGCGGCTGACGAGACTGATTCGGCACCCGGCCAGCGTCGTGCCAGCGTCCCTGGATCTGGCGAAGCTGCTGCTGCGCGGCGTTCGGGTCGCTGGCGACGTCGATCTGCTCGGCTTCGGCCAGCAACTGCTGCTTCTGTTCCAGATGCTCGCGCTCTTCGGTGTCCCGGGCGGAGAAGACCTCGCTGCGGTGTGAGAAGAAGGCATCCTGCGCGGCCCGGAACCGCTCCCACAGCTTCTGCTCGGTCTCCCGCGCCGCCCGACCGGCCGCTTTCCACTCCGTCATCAGCTGCTTCATGCGGGTGGCTGTCGGACCCCAGTCCGTGGACTCGGACAGCCGCTCGGCCTCGGCGAGCAGTTCCTCCTTGCGCGCCTGCACCTGCTTGCGCTCCGAGTCGAGTGAGGCGAAGTGGGCGCCTCTACGACGGGAGAAGCCGTCTCGGGCCGCGGTGTAGCGCCGCCACAGCTCAGTGTCGAGCTTGCGGTCGCCGATCCGGATCGTCTTCCACTCGTCCAGGATCTGGCGCATCCGATCGCCCGCGGCCTTCCACTGCGTGGACTCGGTGGCGAGTTGCTCGGCTTCAGCGGCAAGGGCCTCTTTACGGGCGACTGCCTCCGCTTTCGCGGCGGCCTTTGCCTCACGGGCCTCAGAGCCCCGCTTCTCAGCTTGGGTGGCGAGCTCGTCCAACCGGGCGGCGAGCGTGTCGAAATCACCCACGGCGTGAGCGCTGTCCAACGAGCCACGTAACCGGCGGATGGTTTTCAGCGATTGCTGCGGATCGGCGGCGCCGGAGCCGAGTCGCGCCTGCAGCAGGTCGACCTCGGTGATCAGATCGGCGAAGCGGCGTGCGAAGTGAAGCAGCCCCTCTTCCGGGGCGCCCGCCTTCCAGGAGCCGACCTCACGCTCTCCAGACGCGGTTTTCACGTACACCGTGCCGTCCGCGTCGACCCGACCGTAAGTTGTCCAGTCGCGCGCGTCTGTGCCCATCGAACCCATCCTCGTGTTCTTACGTGGTCCCGACGCTGGGGTGTGCGGCCGGGTCGTCCACCGTGCGCGTCAAAGCGCTCCCTCGGCATTCTCACAGGTTGTCCCGTACCCGCGTCGAGCGGCTGACGCTGAACCGTGACCTTACGGATGTTAGGAGAGCCAGGCGAACCGATCGTGTGTCGCGGCAAGATTTTTCTACGAGCGGTCGGCCAGCAGGCGAATCCGCAGCTAGGTGTGATGTCCAGCCAGGTGAGCGGGGGGCCGGCGCCGGGGCCCGCGCAGCACGCCGGGGACCGCTGCTGACCGCGGCGGCGCGGCCGAGCCGTACGGTTAACGGGTGCCAGTTGTCGCGGTGGCGGTGTGTCCACAACCCCCTATGTTGCTGCCAGAGATTGCCCAAGGCGCCGCCGGAGAGCTCGATCAACTGCGAAATGCGTGCTTCGAGGCAGTTCGCCGGGTACACGCGACCCGTCCCGAG
Source organism: Micromonosporaceae bacterium (assembly GCA_050701815.1). Lineage (GTDB taxonomy): Bacteria > Actinomycetota > Actinomycetes > Mycobacteriales > Micromonosporaceae > WHSM01. Next base: position 12,824 of record JBOGDL010000273.1, read on the forward strand.
GTCGTGGTGATTGTCGGCGCTGGAGCGCCGCGGCTGTTCCCGCCGAGCAGCCATGGCGACTTCCGCGCGTACGGGGTCCCGGGCGTTCGGGTCGGCCTCGGCAAAGTGGACGACTCCGTGCCCGACGACCTCCCGCTCCCCATGTTGCTCGGCGGATGGTTGCTGAGCCGGCCGGAGGCGGACGAAGGCCCCGGCGACACACCGCTGCGGATCGGCCACACCGTCGACCCCGGGGCTGCCCAAGCCGAATGCGCGGCGCTGGGGCGCTCCCTCGCCGATAGCGAGGCCCCGACCGGGTTGCTGGTGATGGGGGACGGGTCCGCGCGTCGGGGGGAGCGGGCGCCCGGGTACTTCCACCCCGACGCCGAGGAATTCGACACCGCGGTGAGCGCGGCGCTCGGCAGCGCGGACGTCGCCTCGTTGGTTGGCGTGGCGCCAGAGCTCGCCGACGACCTGATGGTCTCAGGACGAGCGCCGTGGCAGGTGCTGGCCGGCGCCGCCGAGCGCAGCGGGTCCTGGACCTCTGAGTTGTTGTACGCCGGCGCCCCGTACGGGGTGGGCTATTTCGTGGCGTCATGGGTGGCGGCGGCGCCGGGCGGCGGCGCAAAACCCGGAGCCGGGGCGGCCGGCGCGGACGGGGCGGCCGGCTGATGCCCCGGCCAGGGCACCCCCTCGTGATCGCCGTGGTGGGCCCCACCGCCAGCGGCAAGTCAGGCCTCGGAGTGGCGCTGGCCCGTGAGCTCGGCGGCGAAGTGGTCAACGCGGACTCGATGCAGCTGTATCAGGGGATGGACATCGGCACCGCGAAACTGACCGTGGCCGAGCAGCAGAGGGTGCGGCACCGGCTGCTGGACGTGTGGCCGGTGACCGAGCCGGCGAGTGTCGCCGCGTACCAGAAAATGGCCCGTCAAGCCGTGGACGAGATCCTTGCCGTGGACGCTGCCCCGATCCTGGTGGGTGGCTCCGGTCTGTACGTGCGGGCGGTGCTGGATCGGATGGAGTTCCCGGGTCACAACCCGGCGCTCCGGGCCCGGCTGGAGGAGGAGCTGGCGCGGGTCGGCCCGGAGCCGCTGCACACCCGCCTCGCCGAGCGCTCGCCCGGGGCGGCCTCGCAGATCCTGCCCAGCAACGGTCGCCGGATTGTGCGGGCGCTGGAGGTGGTGGAGCTCACCGGCGATTTCAAGGCGGTGCTGGGGCCGCCGGAGCCGGCGTGCCGCGCGGTGCGGATCGGGCTGGATCTGGACACCGAGCTGCTGGACCAACGGATCGCCGACCGGGTGGATCGGATGTGGCGGGCCGGGCTGGTTGACGAGGTGCGTGGGCTGGTCGGCCGCGGGTTGCGGGACGGGCGCACCGCGAGCCGGGCGCTGGGGTACCAGCAGGTGCTGCGCCGGCTGGCGGGGGAGTTGACGGAGGAAGAGGCGCGGCAGGAGACAGTGCGGGCGACCCGCCGTTTTGTGCGGCGGCAACGTTCGTGGTTCCGGCGGGACCGTTCCGTGCGGTGGCTGGACGGCGCTCGGGTAGATCTCCTTGACGCCGCCCTGGAGCAGATCCGGGAGGCGACGCGGGCCCCCGCGGCCGACCGACCCGGCGGGGTCTGATCACGGCCGAGCGGCCTCAGCTCGCGGGGTCTGATCACGCCGAGCGGCCTCAGCCGCCGCTGCGTACGATCGGACGGGTGAGTCGATTCCGCTTCGCCAAAGGGCATGGCACCGGCAATGACTTCGTGCTGCTGCCGGATCCGGACTGCGCGCTGAATCTGACACCTGAGCTGGTCCGGGCGCTGTGCGACCGGCGCCGGGGGATCGGCGCCGACGGAGTGCTGCGGGTGGTCGCGTCCGCCAAGCACCCGGAGAGCGCGTCGGTGGCCGACGACGCCGAGTGGTTCATGGACTACTGGAACGCGGACGGGTCGATCGCCGAGATGTGCGGCAACGGGATCCGGGTCTTCGCGCGTTACCTGGTTGATTTCGGGCACGCGTCGGCTGACGATCTCGCGGTGGCCACCCGAAGCGGGGTCAAGCAGGTGCGGGTGGACGCCGTTGGCGTCGCGGCCGACATGGGGCCGCCCCGGTTCCTGGGTCAGTCTGCCGCCGTGGTCGCCGGCAGGCGGCTGGTCGGCGCCGGGGTGTCGATGGGCAACCCGCATCTGGTGTGCCAGCTGCCGGCTGCTGAGGTGGACGCGATGGACCTGAGCCAGCCACCAAGGGTGGACCACGCGATGTTCCCGCACGGGGTGAATGTCGAGTTCTTCGGGCTGCTGGGGCCGAGGCATCTGAAACTGCGGGTGCACGAGCGCGGGGTGGGGGAGACCGCGTCGTGCGGCACCGGGGTCTGCGCCGCTGCGGCGGTGGCGCTGCGGGACGCCGATCAGCACACCGGCGAAGTCACGGTCGAGGTCCCGGGCGGCCATTTGGCAGTCACCCTGGACAGCCAGACGAGTTGGCTGGCAGGCCCCGCGGTGATCACCGCGGAGGGCGCGCTCACCCCGCAGTGGCTTGAGCTCGAACACGCCGACTGACGGCGCGCTGCCCCCGGCCCCAGGGCCCAGGGCGGGGGTGCGGTCACGGGCCGGGGGTGACCGTCACGTTCACCCCGTCCGGGCCGGGATCTTCGAAAGCCTCCCCGCGGGCGACCCTTCGCACCGCCTTCGCCACCGCTGGCGCCACCCTGTTGTCGAAGACGCTGGGAACGATCACGGTGGGGTTGATCTTCTCCTCGCCGACGGTGTCCGCGATCGCCTGCGCGGCGGCGATGCCCATCTCCTCGGAGTACTCCCGTGCCTGAGCGTCCAGCATGCCGCGGAACACCCCGGGGAACGCGAGCACGTTGTTGATCTGGTTGGGCTGGTCAGAACGGCCGGTCGCCACCACAGTCGCGTGCTGCCGCGCCTCCTGCGGGTTGATCTCCGGGTCGGGGTTGGCGAGCGCGAACACGATCGGGTCTTCAGCCATCGCGGCGATGTCCTCGCCGGTCAGCAGGTCGGGCGCGCTGACGCCGATGAACACGTCCGCACCGCGCAGCGCGCCTTTGAGGTCGCCGGTGTAGCCCTCGGAGTTGGTGTGCGCGGCCAGCCACCGCCAGGTGTCGGAGGTGTAGTCGCCGCCCTGGTGCAGGGCGCCGTCCCGGTCGCAGGCGATGATGTCGCCGATTCCCTGCTTCAGCAGCAGTTTCATGATGGCGGTGCCGGCCGCCCCGGCGCCGGAGACTGCCGCCCGCACCTGGTTGATCGGCTTGCCCACCACCCGCAGCGCGTTGGTCAACGCCGCCAACACCACGATCGCGGTGCCGTGCTGATCGTCGTGGAACACCGGAATGTCCAGCTCGGCCCGTAGCCGCGCTTCGATTTCGAAGCAGCGCGGGGCTGCGATGTCCTCCAGGTTGATCCCCCCGTACGCCGGGGCGATGCACTTCACCGTCTCCACGATCTTGTCGGCGTCCTGGGTGTCGAGCACCACCGGCCACGCGTCGACCGCGCCGAAGCGCTTGAACAGCGCCGCCTTGCCCTCCATCACCGGCAACGCCGCAGCGGGGCCCAAGTTGCCCAACCCGAGCACCGCGGAGCCGTCGGTGACCACCGCGACGGTGTTCCGTTTGATGGTCAGACGACGCGCGTCATCCGGGTTGTCCGCGATCGCCAGGCACACCCGGGCGACCCCTGGGGTGTACGCCCGCGACAGCTCATCGCGAGTCCGCAGCCCCACCTTCGAGGACACCTCGATCTTGCCGCCAAGGTGCAGCAGGAAGGTGCGGTCGGACACCTTGCGCACCTCGACGTCGTCAACCGCGTCCAGGGCTTCCACCACCTGCTCGGCGTGGCTGCTGTCTGACGCGTCGCAGGTGATGTCGACCAGCACCCGGACGTGGTCGGAGTCGACCACGTCCAACGCCGTGACGATGGCGCCGCTGGCGCCGACGGCGGTGGTGAGCCGGCCGATCGATGAAGCGTCCGCCGGCACGGCGACTCGTACGGTGATGGAGAAACCAGCGCTGGGAAGTCGGGTGGTCACGTCGCTCCTCGCGGTTTGACTCGGTGCGGTTCAACTGGTGCGGTACGGCTGGGCGCCGCCGGGCTCAGGGCAGTCGCCACGTATTGTGCCGTGACAGTGCTTGCCCGTCGCAGCGGCGAGGGCAAATCTGGATGCGGCGACGGGTCTGACCGTGCCAGGATCGAACGTGATGATTGAGCCGATGCGCGCCCGACGCGCCCACCTTGACGCCGACAGCGACAGCGCTGACGTGTCGGCTGACGTGTCGGCTGACGCCGACGCGATGAGCGATGCCGACATCGACGTGGATTCCGTCGTAGATGTCGAGTCCGACGTTGACCGTGAGCGCCGGCTGCGACTCGCCTCTGCCGCCCCCGCTGAGGAGGGCGCCGATCCACTTCGTGGCGAGCTCGACCTTGAGGAGCGCCAGGCGCTGCGCCGGGTGCCGGGGCTCTCCACGGAGCTCGCCGAAGTCACGGAGGTCGAGTACCGGCAGCTGCGCCTGGAGCGTGTGGTGCTGGTCGGGGTCTGGACCGAGGGGTCGTGGCGGGACGCCAAACATTCCCTTGCTGAGCTCGCGGCTTTGGCGGAGACGGCCGGCTCGATGGTGTTGGACGGCCTGGTGCAGCGGCGCGACCGGCCAGACCCGGCGACGTACGTGGGCCGGGGCAAGGTGGACGCGTTGCGCGACGTGGTGGTCGACACCGGCGCGGACACCGTGATCTGCGATGGTGAGCTGTCCCCGAGCCAGTTGCGGAATCTGGAGGAGCGCACCTCCGTCAAGGTGGTCGACCGGACCGCGTTGATCTTGGATATCTTCGCGCAGCACGCCAAGAGCAGGGAAGGCAAGGCTCAGGTCGAGCTGGCGCAGTTGCAGTACCTGCTGCCTCGGCTGCGCGGTTGGGGCCAGACCCTGTCCCGGCAGGCTGGCGGCCGGGCCGGAGGGGCCGGCGGCGGGGTTGGCCTACGTGGACCTGGTGAGACCAAGCTGGAGACCGACCGGCGCCGGATCCGCACCCGGATCTCGCGGCTGAAGCGGGAGATCTCCGGGATGCGCACCGCCCGTGAGACCAAGCGCGCGGTGCGCCGCCGCAACGCGGTGCCGAGCGCGGTCATCGCCGGCTACACCAACGCCGGCAAGTCCAGCCTGTTGAACCGGATCACCAGCGCGGGGGTGTTGGTGGAAGACGCCCTGTTCGCGACCCTGGATCCGGTCACCCGGCGCGCGGAGACCCCGGACGGCCGGGCGTACACCTTGTCGGACACGGTCGGTTTCGTACGGCATCTCCCGCATCAGCTGGTCGAGGCCTTCCGTTCCACCCTGGAAGAGGTGGCGCTGGCCGACCTTGTGGTGCACGTGGTGGATGGCCTGCATCCGGATCCGCCGGCGCAGGTGAACGCGGTGCGCGAGGTGTTGTCCGAGATCGGCGCGGAAGGGCTGCCGGAGTTGCTGGTGGTGAACAAGACCGACGCCGCCTCCAGCGAGCAGCTGCTGACACTGCGCAGACTGTGGCCGGACGCGGTGTTCGTGTCGGCTCGCACCGGCGACGGTGTCGACGCGCTACGTGCCGCGATCCAATCCCGCTTGCCGCGCCCGGCGGTGGAGGTGCGGGCCCAGGTGCCGCACACCCGAGGTGACCTGCTGGCGCGCGCGCATCAACGTGGCGAGGTCTACTCGGTCGAGCACACTGGCGCCGGGGCGCAGCTGCATGCCCGGGTCGACGAGGCGCTCGCGGCCGACCTGGCGCCCTATCTCGTGTCCGTGGTTTCAGGCGCCGGGGCGACCAGCAAGGAGTAACGCCGCAGCGGCTCCAGGCGGCGCGCGACGCCGGCGAGGCGGAACCGGCCCATGGTCAGATTGTGCGGGTAGATCACGGTGGAGCCCATTGGTGGTTCATCCCACTGTGTGGGCGATTTTCCGCTGTTTATCTTGTAGATTTTCCACAATCCGGCGAACGGCGCCCACTCGACAGGTCTGCACCCGTCGATCTCTGTCACACTTACGCCGTGCGTCCACCCGTCCTATTGCTTCCGGCGTTCGTCTGCGCGTTGGTGATATCGCTGCCTGGGGCCGTGGCCCATGCCGAGCCTGGCGCAGCGGAGCCGGGAGAGAAGCTGTGCAAGATCTCGGAGCCCCGACTGGCGGAGGTCAGTGGCCTGGTCGCCACCAAGGATGGCTACATCGCGTTACCCGACGGCGGTGACACCCTTGAGCTCTTCGAGCTGAACAAGAAGTGCCAGGTGACGCAACGTCACAGTTTCCAGGAGGATCCGTTTGATCCTGAGGACCTGGCGATCACGCAGGACGGCACGCTGTGGGTCGCCGACGTGGGAGATAACGAGCTTGAGCGCGACACGGTGGCGTTGTGGAAAATCGCGCCCGACAAGTCCAGCGCCGAGCTGAATCGGCTGACCTACCCGGACGGCAAGCACGACGCTGAGGCGCTGCTGATGCAGCCCGACGGCAAGCCGGTGATCGTCACCAAGGACCTCAAAGGCACCGGCATCTCAGGCATCTATCGGGCAGATCAGCCCTTGCGGGGCGAGGAACCCTCCCCGATGAAGAAGCTGGGCGAGGTGAAGCTGAAGGCCACCGGCACCGGTGGCTACCAGTACGGACCTGTAGGCCAGAAGCTGGTCACCGGCGCCGCGATGTCGCCCGACGGCAAGCGAGCGGTGGTGCGCACGTACGCGGACGCGTACGAGTGGAAGGTCAGCGGCGGCGATGTGGCGAAGGCGCTGACCAAGACCAAGCCGCTCCGGACACCGTTGCCGGGTGAGCCGCAGGGTGAGTCGATCACGTTCAGCGGCGGCAAGTTCATCACCGCCACCGAGGCCGTGGGAGGCGAGGAAGCCAGGCTCTACAGCTACACCCCGACTGTGAAGCCACCGAAGCCTCTGAAGTCGTCGGCCGATGACGCTCTGGGGTGGTTCGACCAGCTCGATCTGCAGGACTTCCAGATGATCATCGGTGCCATTGGGGTGATCGGGCTGGTGTTGCTCGGCGCCGGGGTGTACGGCGTCCGCGAGGCGAGAAAGAACCGGCGCGATGGCGGGCCTCCCCGACGGGGTGGCCGAGGGGGCCCCGACGAGCGTGACTACGGCGAGCGGCCGGCACGAGGCTCAGCAGCGGTGCGTTCCGGGCGCGCTCAGGTTGCCGCGCCGCCGCGTCGACGATCGTCGCGCGGGGAGACCTGGGGCGCCGCGGGCCACCACGATCCCGGCCCAGGGGAGCCGCGACGTCGCCAACCACCCCCCAGCCGTGGGCGCGCTTCAGGTCGTGCCCAGCCCTGGCGGGGCGATGAGTACGGCTCGGCGCCGCGTCGCGGCGGGACCAGCTCGCGACCTCGACATCCTCGCGACCCGGGCGACGAGCCCCGTTACGGGCGTCGGCCGCCACCAGCCTGGTGACGGCGGCTCGGGCGTGGAGGGAGCGTTGACGACTACCTCGCGCTAGGCGCTGGTGATGGCGCCTGCGGCGTTGCGGACGGCGGCGGCTAGGAAGACGGCCGCCCGGATCTCGCATCGATGATGCCCGCGCCAGTGATGTCGGCGCGCGCTTGCTCGCGGCAACCGGAACTGGTCAAACACGCCTACATGCGCCGCAGCACGGCGACCACGCGGCCCAAGATGGTGGCCTCGTCGCCGGGGATTGGCTCGTACGCAGGGTTGTGCGGCACCAGCCACACGTGATTGTCGCGGCTCCGGTACGTCTTGACGGTGGCTTCACCGTCGATCATGGCCGCCACGACATCGCCGCTGGTCGCCACGGGCTGCTGCCGGACCACGACCCAGTCGCCGTCGCAGATCGCGGCGCCGACCATCGAATCGCCCTTGACGCGAAGCAGGAAGTTGGTGCCCTCGCCCACCAGCTCTCGGGGCAGCGGGAAGACATCCTCGATCGCTTCCTCAGCGAGGATCGGGCCACCGGCGGCGATCCGCCCCACCACCGGCACGTACGCGGCTGCGGGCCGGGACTCAGACGCGGTCTCGTCCGCGGGGGATGCCTTGACGGCCTCCGCGGCGCGCACGTTGACGGCGCGGGAACGGTTCTTGTCCTTGCGCAGGTAGCCCTTGCGCTGCAGCACGCCAAGTTGGTACGCCACGCTGGAGGCGGACGCCAACCCGACCGCTTCGCCGATCTCCCGCACGCTGGGCGGGTATCCCCGGTGCGCCACCGAGTCGCGGATCACGTCCAGGATCCGCCGTTGCCTGTGGGTGAGGTCGTCCTGGGAGAGGTCGGGGAACTCGACCACTGACATGGCCCCGTTATCCGGCGCGGCAGACACGGACCCGCCAGCTGACCGTCGCCGGGTCGGCTCCTCCGAGCGACTCGGCCGACCCGTGCGTCCGGCGCCGCTGGAACGGCGTGAATCGCGCGGATGCGGGCCATCGCCGGGTCGGTCAGTGCTCACGTCCGCCCTCCTCGGGTCGATGTCGCGGGTCGATCTCGCGTGAGATTTCCGACCGCGACTCTCGCCGGCAGCGCTGGTCATCACGACGCGCAGCCGGTTGCTTCTCGGCGAACGGTGTTGCGGTGTTCGCTCCGAAACGGTGCGGCGTGCACGTCTGGACGCTCACTGCCCGTGTTCAACGAACCTTAGCTGGAGATCACCTGAGTATCAAACACCTGTTCGAACCCGGCGAGTCGTGCGACACGGGCATTCAGGTGGTTGTGCCAGGTCAGGGCGGCTGGTTATCGTACACACGTTCGATCGAACAACAGTTCGATCACCTCGTGTGGGGCGGCGGGGGTGGCCTAGTCGGGCCGGCCGGTCCCGAGGTGACTGCCGACGATGCGGATGTGGCTCAATGGGGGTGTCACGATGCGGGCGTCTAGGGGGAATTCGAGTCGTTCATGGTCGGCGCAGGCGGCGCGTGGGGGCGGAGCTGGCGCCGGTGCTCGACCCGGGATCCGACTCACCCGACGAGGTAGGCGGTTGGCGAAAGCGCTCGTGATCATCCTGCTCGGGGTTGGTGTCATGGTCGGCCTGGGCGCTGATCCGGCGGTGGTGGCCGCTCCGTTCGCCGGCCAGGACCGGAGTCAGGTCGTGGTGCGACCGGGGGACACCTTGTGGTCGGTGGCGCGGCAGCATGAGCCATCAGAGGACCCGCTGGCGACCATCGAGGAGATCCGCGAGCTTAATGACCTCCCTGACTACACGGTGCATCCCGGCCAAACCCTGCTGTTGCCCTAGGGCTCGGCAGTCGGCTGCGGGCTGGCGGCGCCGTGGGCGAGGATCGGCAGCTCGACCGCCGAGGGATTCGCGGGCACGCCGGCGGGGGTGTGGGCGTTGCTTGTCAATGTTGCTGACAACACGCCGCACAACCCGCGTCGAACTTGCCAGAAGTCGTTGTGCCGAATACCTTCAAACCCTACATGTAGTAGTTCTAGCCGTGTAACTTGCCTATAAGTTGGGCCGGTAGCACGGTTCGCGCGATAGTCTGGCAGTGGGTCTGCTGGTTCTCCGATGCCTTGTCACGGGGTGTGAGGAGAGCCCGCCAAGGGGTTTATCGCCGGGTTCGGTGTCGTGGTTCTCCGCGACGGTGGATCAGGCGCGAGCTGATCCGCCTGGGTTCAACCCAGCTCTGGCGTGTGGCTGTGAGTGTGCTGGCGCGGGTGTTGCGGGCCGGGGTGCGAGCTTGCCGGTGGCGGCAGTGTGTCCGCGCCCAAGGCTGGTCGCCGGCAGTGTGTGACGTGGTGGAAAGAGAGAAGGTGCGCCAGATGCGGTGTCCGTACTGCCGGAACGCCGATTCGCGGGTGGTCGACTCGCGAGAGGCCGAAGACGGCCAGCTGATTCGGCGGCGCCGGGCGTGCCAAGAGTGCAGCAAGCGGTTCACCACGGTGGAAGAGGCTGTGTTGGCGGTGGTCAAGCGCAGCGGCGTGACCGAGCCGTTCAGTCGTACCAAGATCATGTCCGGGGTGCGCAGGGCCTGTCAGGGCCGGCCGGTGCATGACGACGCGGTGGCGTTGCTGGCGCAACGGGTGGAAGAGACGATCCGCGGCACCGGGGTGGCGGAAGTGCCCAGCCATGACGTCGGCCTTGCGATCTTGGGGCCATTGCGGGAGCTGGATGAAGTGGCGTACCTGCGATTCGCGAGCGTTTACCGCTCGTTTGAGTCGCTGGAGGACTTCGAGCGAGAGATCGTGACCCTTCGTGAGGGTCAGGAGGCGCAAGCGCATTGACGGACCGGGTGGGCCACCCAGGGGACACCGCAGGTCGTGGCGCAGCGTTCGCTAGCGGCATGGCGCGTCACGCGATCAGCAGACACCCCCGCGGCCCTGGACGTCGTTGCTTCGGGTGAAGCGTGGGAGAGCAGTCAAGTAGTGAAGTGGTTTGCAGTGATGAGAGACGACAAACAGCATCGCCGCCTGCCGGTGGCGCCAGGAATGGGACGAGCACAGAGGGGGACGCAGATGACTGAGTCGACAAGCGGAACGCCAAGCACGACAGAGGTGGACTCGGAGCGGGGCCAGAACGGCGGTCGCACCCCGAGCCCGAGTCGAGCCGGCGCCACCCGATCCGGCCGCGCCTCGGGCGGCAAGCGCGAAGGGCTGCGGATCGGACGGGTGTGGACCACCGAAGGCGTCCACCCGTACGACGAGGTCACCTGGGAGCGCCGTGACGTGGTGATGACCAACTGGCGCGACGGGTCGGTGAACTTCGAGCAACGCGGTGTGGAGTTCCCGGACTTCTGGAGCGTCAACGCCACCAACATCGTCACATCGAAGTACTTCCGCGGCGCCCCCGGCTCCCCGGAGCGGGAGTTCAGCCTCAAGCAACTGATCGACCGGGTGGTCAAGACCTACCGGGCCGCCGGTGAGGAGCACGGTTACTTCGCGTCCCCGCAGGACGCCGAGATCTTTGAGCACGAGCTCGCGTGGATGCTGCTGCACCAGGTGTTCAGCTTCAACTCACCGGTCTGGTTCAACGTCGGCACCACCTCGAAACAACAGGTCAGCGCCTGTTTCATCCTCGCGGTGGACGACTCCATGGACTCGATCCTGGAGTGGTACAAGGAGGAGGGCCTGATCTTCAAGGGCGGGTCTGGCTCCGGGGTGAACCTGTCCCGGATCCGCTCCAGCAAAGAGCTGCTCTCCTCCGGCGGCGCCGCCTCCGGTCCGGTCAGCTTCATGCGCGGCGCGGACGCCTCCGCAGGCACCATCAAGTCCGGTGGCGCCACCCGCCGCGCGGCGAAGATGGTGATCCTGGACGTCGACCACCCGGACGTCGAGGAGTTCATCGAGACCAAGGCCCGGGAGGAGGACAAGATCCGGGCGCTGCGGGACGCCGGCTTCGACATGGACCTGGGCGGCAAGGACATCGTGTCCGTGCAGTACCAGAACGCCAACAACTCGGTACGGGTCACCGATGAGTTCATGAAGGCGGTGGACGAGCGCGAGCAGTTCCCGCTGCGGGGCCGGCTGGACGGCAGCACCGTGGCGACGGTTGACGCGCGGCAGCTGTTCGGCAAGATCTCGCAGGCGGCGTGGGAGTGCGCCGACCCGGGCCTGCAGTACGACGACACCATCAACGACTGGCACACCTGCCCGGAGACCGGCCGGATCACCGCCAGCAACCCCTGCTCCGAGTACATGCACCTGGACAACTCCTCGTGCAACCTGGCATCGCTGAACCTGATGAAGTTCCTCCGCGCGGACTCGGTGTTCGACGTGGAGAAGTTCGTCAAGTCGGTCGAACTGGTGATCACGGCGATGGACATCTCGATCTGTTTCGCCGACTTCCCGACCGAGAAGATCGCCGAGACCACGCGCGCGTACCGGCAGCTCGGAATCGGGTACGCCAACCTCGGCGCCCTGCTGATGGCGTGCGGCCACCCGTACGACTCGGACACCGGCCGCTCGCTCGCGGCCTCGATCACCAGCCTGATGACCGGCGTGTCGTACCGGCGGTCCGCGGAGTTGGCCGGGGTGGTCGGCCCGTACCAGGGGTACGCCCGCAACGCCGAGCCGCACCAGCGGGTGATGCGCAAGCACGCCGCCGCCAGCGACGCGGTCCGCCCGTACGGGGTGAACGATGCCGCGCTGTTGCGGGAGGCGTCCAAGCAGTGGCAGGCCGGCATCAAGCTGGGCGAGAAGCAGGGCTGGCGCAACTCGCAGGCCAGCGTGCTGGCGCCCACGGGGACCATCGGCCTCATGATGGACTGCGACACCACCGGGATCGAGCCGGACCTGGCGCTGGTGAAGTTCAAGAAGCTGGTCGGCGGCGGCTCGATGCAGATCGTCAACCAGACCGTGCCGCGGTCGCTGCGGTCGCTGTGCTACCCGACTGAGCAGATCGAGGCGGTGGTGGAGTACATCGCCGAGCACGGTCACGTGATCGGCGCGCCGGGCCTGCGGGAAGAGCACTACCCGGTGTTCGACTGCGCGATGGGGGAGCGTTCCATCAAGCCGATGGGGCACGTCCGGATGATGGCCGCCGCTCAGCCGTTCATCTCCGGCGCGATTTCCAAGACCGTGAACATGCCGGAGTCCGCGACCGCCCAAGACATCGAGGGGATCTACTTCGAGGGCTGGAAGCTCGGGCTCAAGGCGCTGGCCATCTACCGGGACAACTGCAAGGTCGGTCAGCCGCTGTCCGCTGTCAAGAAGCAGGCTGAGCCCGAGGTGGTCAAGGAGGTCGAGTACCGCTCCATCCGCAAGCGGCTGCCGAAGGCGCGGCCCAGCACCACCACGTCCTTCTCGGTGGCGGGCGCGGAGGGGTATCTGACCGCGTCCCGGTACCCGGACAACGGGCTGGGCGAGGTCTTCATGAAGATGTCCAAGCAGGGCTCGACTCTCGCCGGGGTGATGGACGCGTTCTCGGTGGCGATCTCGATCGCGCTGCAGTACGGGGTGCCGCTGGAGACGTACGTGTCGAAGTTCGTCAACATGCGGTTCGAGCCGGCGGGGATGACCGACGACCCTGACATCAGGCTGTCGACCTCGGTGATGGACTACATCTTCCGCCGGCTGGCGTTGGACTACCTGCCGTACGAGCAGCGCGCCGAGTTGGGCGTGTTCAGCGCGGCGGAGCGCACGGCGCAGGCTCGGGGCGAAGATCCCGCCCCGGTGGGAAGCGACTCGCTGGACCTGGCCGCGCTCGCGGCCTCGGCGCCGGTGGAGATGGATTCCCCGGCCGACTCTGACAGCTCGGACTCGAACTCGCCGCAGTCCGCTCCCGCGCCGGGTGCGCCTGTGGCACCGGACCCGAGCCCGGCGCCGCGTGCGATGGCGTCGCCTCGCACGCTCGCGGACGCGCCGTTGTGCTTCACCTGCGGCACCAGGATGCGTCCCGCTGGCAGCTGCTACGTGTGCGAGGGCTGCGGCTCCACGTCAGGTTGCAGTTGAGCGGCTGCGGAGCCGACCCGACACGGTCAGACCCAAGCGGTGTGACGCGTTGAGATAGCGGAGGAGAACGCGCCGAAGGGAGCCGGGAGTCTCACCCGGCTCCCTTCGCGTGCGCGGACATGGCTGCGCAGCGACCGCCGCCCGCCCAGGGCGCCCGGGTCACCGACCCTGGTCCGCCGGGTTTCGACTCGTGGCGTTGAGTACGTATGCTCCGCTTTGGGAATGGTCGATGAGGGCAGTTGCTCCACGATCATCGAAGTACGCCGTGATGTAGTGCGCAGACAGAGGCATGGCTGATGCCGGCAGCGCCGCTACGGCCTGATAAGTGCAGACCGCAGGAATGACTCAGCTGACAGCAGTTGCGCTGTTCGACGGCTGAGGGCGCAGGCGCACGAAGTCCTTATGAAGGAGGAGCCTTGGAGGGCACGACCAAGCTGGTTCGCGATCGGATTCCGGAGCTGATCAAAGCTGACGGCGAAGAGCCGAAGATGCGGATCGCGTCCGACGAGGAATACCCAGCGTTGTTGCGGCTGAAGCTCCTTGAGGAGGTTCAGGAGTTCCTCGACTCAGACGACCCCACGGAATTGGTCGACGTGGTGGAGGTGGTGCGCGCGATCGCCAAGGAGAAGGGCGTGAACGCCACCCAGCTGGAAAAGCTTCGCAAGCGCAAGGAGGACGAGCGGGGCGGGTTCAACGAGCGCGCCGTGCTGGTCGAAGTGCTTGACGAGGAGCAGATCGAGCCGGAGGCCGTTGAAGCGGCCAGCTAAAGTCGGCCACGTGGTTGATCTTTCTTCGAATTCTCTCGACCAATCCACCCGCACCGACCGGTTGGTCGCTGTCTTGGTGGAGGCGTTCAGCGAGCTGATGGCCGCCGACCCCGGCGCTTTCCAGACCAAGTTCCGGAAGATGGCGGCTGACCCGTTCGCGTTCTACCGCGGCAGCGCGTGTGTCTTTTACGCGGACGTGGCGCAGCAGCCGGATCCGTGGGTGGATGAACGCACCAGTCGGGTGTGGATTCATGGGGACCTGCACGCCGAGAACTTCGGCGTTTACATGAATGACCAGGGGATGCTGGTCTTTGATGTGAACGACTTCGACGAGGCGTACCTCGGCCACTACACCTGGGACGTGAAGCGGTTTTGCGCGAGTCTGGCGTTGCTGGGGTGGCAGAAGGCGCTCTCTGATGAGGCGATCACTCGCCTGATTCGGGGGTACGCCGAGGCGTACATCGCTCAGGTGCGGCATTACGTGGACGCCGTGAACGATTACGAGTTCGCGTTGCGTCTGGACACCGCGCAGGGGCCGATTCACCAGGTGCTGCTGGACGCCCGGAGCCGCAGCCGATTGGCGCTGCTCGGCAGGTTGTGCACGGTGGACGGAGTCGAGCGCAGGTTCAAGCGCGGCGGCGCCGGCACGTACGAGTTGGATGAGAAAGAGCGGGCCGAGGTGATGGCGGCGCTGGACCGCTACGTGGAGACCATCCCGAAGGGCAAGCGTCAGACCACGGACCTCTTCTACCGGGTCAAGGACCTGGTGCGGCGCACCGGCTTCGGCATCGGCTCGGCCGGGTTGCCGGCGTACAACGTGCTGTTGGAGGGGTATTCGCAGGCGCTGGAGAACGACGTGGTGCTGTCCATGAAGCAGGCCAACGTGCCCGCGGTCAGCCGGGTGGTGCACGAGCCCAAGATCCGCGACTACTTCATTCACGAGGGGCACCGCACCGCCGTGTCGCAGCGCGCGTTGCAGGCGCACGCGGACCCGTTGCTCGGCTACACGGAGGTGTACGGGGTGGGCTTCCTGGCCCACGAGCTCTCCCCGTACGAGGTGGATCTGGACTGGTCTGACCTGGTCGAGTTCGACGACATCAGGCAGGTGGTGCGCGACCTGGGGCGCGCCACCGCGAAGATGCACTGCGTGTCTGACGCCGACTCCGCCCAGTCGCTGGTCACGTTCCAGACCGAGCAGGCCATCAGCGAGGTGGTGGGTTCGCGCACCGAGGAGTTCGTCGATGATCTGGTGACGTTCGCACACCAGTACGCGGCGGTGGTGCGCGACGACCACCGACTCTTCGTGGACGCGTTCCGGTCCGGCAAGATCCCCGGGATTCCGGTCACCTGACCGGCCAGCCTGAGGGTCCCGGCCAGTGCGGGGGATTCCGGTGACCTGACCGACCGCTGGGATTTCCACAGCCTGACCGGCCGGCGCCGGGGCCCCGGTGACATAGTCGAGGCGATGGCCAGGCACGTGGTGATAGGCGGCGGGATCATCGGCCTCGCGGTGGCGCGGCAGATCCTGCTGGACACCCCTGACGCGACGGTCACGGTGCTGGAAAAGGAGACGCGCTGGGGCGCGCACCAAACCGGCCACAACTCGGGCGTGTTGCACGCGGGTGTCTACTACCGCCCGGGGAGTTTGAAGGCTCGGCTGTGTCGGGCCGGAAACGCGTCCATGGCGCGGTTCTGCGACGAGCATGGGATTTCGCTCCAGCGGCCCGGCAAGTTGATCGCGGCGGTCGGGCCGGACGAGCTGGATCGGCTGCGGGAGCTGCGCAGACGCGCCGCTGAGAACGGGCTGGCAGCGCGTTGGCTGACTCCGGCCGAGGCGGCGGAGCACGAGCCGCATGTGCGTTGCGCCGCCGCGCTGTGGGTGCCGGAAACCGGGATTGTCGACTTCGGCGCGGTGTGCGCCGCGCTGGCCGAGCAGCTTCGCCAGCGCGGCGCCACCTTGGCGCAGGGTGTGTCGGCACAGGGGATCACAGCGACTTCGACCGAGGTGGTGGCCCACACCACCAGCGGCGACGTGAGGGGCGACGTGCTGGTCAACTGCGCTGGCCTGCACAGCGACCGGATCGCACGGCTGGCCGGTCTGGATCCGGCGTTGCGGATCATCCCGTTCCGGGGTGAGTACTTCCAGTTGCGGCCCGGAAGCGAGCACCTGGTCCGCGGCTTGATCTATCCCACCCCGGATCCGAGCATGCCGTTCCTAGGGGTGCACCTGACACGAGGCATCGACGGCACGGTGCATGCGGGCCCGAGTGCGGTGCTGGCGTTGTCCCGGGAAGGTTACCGGTGGACTCGCGCGAACCTGGCTGACCTGGGGGAGCTGCTCCGGTACCGGGGTTTCTGGAGGTTGGCCCGGCGGCACGCCCGGGTGGGCGTGGATGAGCTGCGCCGTTCGCTGTCCCGGCGCGCCTTCGCCCGTAGCCTCGCCAGGTTGGTGCCGGAGCTCACCGCCGCGGACATCGAACCCGCCCCTGCAGGGGTACGGGCGCAGGCGGTCGGTCCCGACGGCGCCCTGCTCGACGACTTCGAAATCATGACCGCGCCCCGCCAAGTGCACGTGCTGAACGCCCCGTCGCCGGCGGCCACCAGTGCCTTGGAGATCGCCAAGCAGATCGCCGCGAGGCTGCGTGGGGTCCTCGGGAGCTGATCGGGCGGCCGTGAGCTGCCTCACCTGCGGTGACTGGGCGACTCGCCTCAGTGCTTGCAACGCCCTACGGTGTGGTCCGGGCGGGGGGTTCAGTTGACGGAGACCGGCCATGTGCCGGAGGGAGAGCCGATGCGGAAGACGCCAGCCGATCGTGCGCCAAGCGCCGTGCGCGGGGGAGTCGTAGCGGCGTCCCTGGTTTTGTCGCTGGGAATGACGGGGTGCACCCAGCCGGCGCCTTCGGGCGGCGCCCAGTCGAGCGCGCCGGCCTCACCGACCGCATCGCCCGCCTCGCCCTCGCCGAGTCCGGAGGATTCGCGGAGCCCGGCAGCCTCCGAGGGCGGCGCCTGTAAGCGTCTTGATTACGACAAGGTGGAGTCGACTATCGGGGTGTCGTTCGACGTCGCGGTTGCTGGCAAAGAGGGCAAGACCAGAAGC
Organism: Micromonosporaceae bacterium; assembly: GCA_050701815.1. Taxonomy (GTDB): domain Bacteria; phylum Actinomycetota; class Actinomycetes; order Mycobacteriales; family Micromonosporaceae; genus WHSM01. Next base: position 30,029 of record JBOGDL010000273.1, read on the forward strand.
TGCGTGCTGCAGGTGACTGGCCACGAGTTCCCTGACCTGACGTTGACGACCAGCCCGACCAAAGCGGGACCGAAGGTGTTCCGCGACACCGTGGCGCCCAGCGGCGGCAAAGAGGTGTCCGGGCTGGGCGAGGCGGCGTATCGGGTGGTACGTGGCGGCAAGGCCGGCGCCGGTCCCACCGCGCAGGTGGGTTGGCTGACGGGCGACTGGATCGTGATGCTCCGCCACACGTACGAACCTGAGGTTTCCAAGGCCCAAGCCAGGCAGAAGACCCCTCGCCTGGTGAAGCTGGCCCGACAGATTCAGAAGCAGATGTGACGATCGGTGGTGTCGCTCAGCGAGTGGCTGCCACGATCAGCGCTGCCCGCGACAGCACACCTAGCTCGCGATGAACACTCGGCTGGCGGTGTCGCGCGGAAGCTTCAACGTGGCGCCGTGGCTGAGCACCTTCACCACGTCCGCGCCTTGCTCCACGGTGACCCGGGCGCCTGGGTCGATGCCCGCCTCGTGCAGCCGGTGCAGCAACGGTGTGTCGATCTGGATGCTCTCGCAGAGCCGGCTCACCACCACCTCGCCGGTCACCTCAGGCGACGCGAGATGCCGCTCCGTCACCTCCGACGGGGATGCGTCCGCTTGCGCGTCCAGCTCCGCGAGCCCAGGGATCAGGTTGCCGTACGGGGAGCGGCTGGGTCGGCCCAGCAACTGGTAGACCTTGGCCTCCACCGCGTCGCTCATCACGTGCTCCCACCGGCACGCTTCGGCGTGAGCCTCCTCGTACGGCAGGCCGATCACGTCGACCAGGAGCAGCTCCGCCAACCTGTGCTTGCGCATCACGGACACCGCGAGTCGGCGACCTTCCGGCGTCAGCTGGAGGTGCCGATCGCCTTCCACTGTGAGTAGGCCGTCGCGCTCCATCCGCGCCACGGTCTGGCTCACGGTGGGTCCGCTCTGGCGGAGCCTCTCAGCGATGCGGGCACGCAACGGCACCACACCCTCCTCTTCCAGCTCGAGGACGGTGCGAAGGTACATCTCGGTGGTGTCAACCAGGTCGTTCACGTTTCCTCCCAGACCCACGATGCTACCTGCCGGTGTGGCACGCGACGCGGCTGCGCCGGCAACCGCAAGGCAGCCGCGCGGCCACCGTGGCTTCACCCAATTTGTCACCGGAAATCACGTCTGCGTCCCGGGTCGAGTCAGCGGTGCGTTGCGGCAGGCCGCGACGGTGGCCCGGGGCCGCGTCAACTCAGGGTGACCGGTGGCAGGGCGACGGGATCGCGGCGGCCCGTCTGCGCTGTTGCGCCTTCTCGTTGCGGACCGCCGGGCGACGGCGGGAGACTGGCGAGTTGTGAGCTCAGATCCGTTCCTTGACGCGCCCGCGTTGGATTCGCTGCTTCGCAGCCCTGCCCGCCCGACTGTGCTGGACGCGCGTTGGCGGCTGGGAGGGCCCTCGTGTCGTACAGAGCACGCGGCCGGGCACATTCCCGGCGCGATGTTCGTCGATGTCGACACCGACATCTGCGGGCCGCCGGGCGCCCGCGGCCGGCACCCGCTGCCAGACCCCGCGCACCTGCAGGCGGTGTTGCGTCGCTTGGGGGTGGTCGCGCCGGGTTTGGTTGTGGTGTACGACGGCGGCGATGGGCTGGGTGCGGCCCGTACCTGGTGGACCCTGCGCTGGGCGGGGTTGCCGGACGTGCGGGTGCTCGAAGGCGGCTTCCCGGCCTGGGTGGAGAACGGGTTCGAAGTCAGCAGAGACATCGCCGTCCCCACCCCGTCCGACCTGGTGGTGCGGCCGGGCCAGATGCCGGCCGTTGACGCTTCCGGGGCCGCTGAGCTGGCGCGTGCCGGGCGTCTGATCGACGTGCGAGCGGCAGAGCGTTACCGGGGCGAGCAGGAGCCGATTGACACCGTGGCGGGACACATTCCGGGCGCGGTGAACCGGCCAGCGCAAGAGGCCGGAGCGGACGGCCAGATGCTGCCGCGAGCGCAGTTGCGGCGCGACCACGCCCTCGGCGCCGCCCCGGAGGAGCTGGTCGGGGTGAGTTGCGGTTCCGGGATCACGGCAGCTCGCACGGTGCTCGCGATGACCGCGGCTGGACAGTCTCCGGCCCTGTACGTGGGGTCCTGGAGCGACTGGATCACCGACCCTGACCGGCCCGTCAGCACCGGCCCGAACCCGTGACCGGCCCGAACCCGTGACCGGGGCGGACGCCGGTGGGCGCCGGCGGCCAAGCCGGGGGGTGGGCGGGCCCTGGCTATCGCTGACGTCGGGTGTGACAGATGCGAGGATGGCGAACATGGCAACCGCCGATTCCGATGCAGTCGCGGTGTTCTGGGACGAGGCCTTGCTCTCGTACGACCTGGGCGACCACCCGCTTGATCCGGTCCGGTTGGAGCTGACCGTCGAGCTGGCCCGTTCTCTCGGAGTGCTGGATCGCCCGAACGTCACCGTCTGCCCACCCCGGCTCGCGGACGACGAGGCGTTGCTGCGGGTGCACCAACCTGACTACATCTCCGCTGTCAAAGCCGCGTCCGGCGATCCGTTCTATGTGGGGGCCGGGCTCGGAACACCCGACAATCCGGTGTTCGACGACATGCACGAGGCGAGTGCGCTGGTGGCGGGCGCCACCCTGCAGGCCGCGGAGCTGGTCTGGTCTGGTCGGGCGCGCCGCGCCGTCAACATCGCGGGTGGGCTGCATCATGCGATGCCCGACCGCGCGGCCGGTTTCTGCGTGTACAACGACCCGGCGGTGGCGATCGCGCGCCTGCTCGAGCTGGGGGCGGAGCGGATCGCGTACCTGGACCTGGATGTGCACCACGGCGACGGGGTGCAGCACATGTTCTACAACGACCCTCGGGTGCTGACGATCAGCCTGCATCAGAACCCGCTGTCGCTGTTCCCCGGCACCGGGTTCCCGGACGAGACCGGTGGGCCGGATGCCGAGGGCACGGCGGTGAACCTGGCACTGCCGCCGGGCACAACCGATGGCCAGTGGCTGACCGCGTTCCACGCTGTGGTTCCGGAGCTGCTCCGGGCGTACCGTCCAGAATTGCTCTTCACCCAGTGCGGCGCTGACGCCCACCGGCTGGACCCGTTGGCGGAGTTGTGGTTGTCCGTGGACGGTCAGCGAGCCAGCTACCTCGCGGCGCGGGCGCTCGCCGATGAGCTGTGCGGAGGCAGGTGGGTGGCCACCGGGGGAGGCGGGTACGCCCTGATCGACGTGGTGCCCCGAGCCTGGACGCACCTGCTCGCGGTCGCGACCGGCCAGGCGCTGGAGCCCAGCCTCGCGACTCCGGTGGAGTGGCAGCAACTGGTACGGGAGCGGTTCGGTCAGGCGCCGCCGCACCGGCTGACCGATGAGGCCTCGGTCGAGCACCAGCCGTGGCAGCCCTCCGAAGCCGAGTCCGATCCCGTGGCTCGGGCCATCCTCGCCACCCGGCGCGCGGTCTTTCCAGCGCACGGCCTGCGCCCGTAGCGGCAGCGCACGGCCGGCGTGGTGGCGCCGCTAGCTGTGGGCCCAGCCCAGTTCTTTGGACAGCTCATGCGCGGCCTGCTTGAGCAGGAGCACCTGAGTCGAGGAATCGTCAGCCGCCATCCCCTTGTCGGTGCCCACCAGCGCGAGGGTGGCGCAGATCCCGTACTCGTCGAACACCGGCGCCGCGATGGCGAGCACCCCCGGCGAGACGGCCGTGTTGTACGCGTACCCGATCGCTCGAACCTGGGCGAGCCTGGCTTCGAGGGCGTGTCGCGAGTCGGCGGGCTGGGCGGCGAGGATGCGCGAGATGGTTGGTTGATCGGGATGCCAGGCCAGGAAGAGCTGGCTCTGCGCGGCGTCCAGGGGCAACTGGGTGCCGACACGTACCGTGATGACGACCGTGCCGGGATCTTCCTCCACGCGTGCCACCACCGCGCCGGCGCCGCCCCACAGGCTCAGCACCGCGGTGTGCTCAGCGGTCATCCGGAGCCGGTGCAGGTGCGGCGGCGCCAGGTCCATCACCCGGCGCCGGCCCAACGCGAACACCCCAAGCTGCAACAGCAACGGCCCCGGTATGAACGAGCCGGGCCGGTGGCCGCGTTCCAGCAGGCCGGCCGCGGCAAGTGAGGTGCAGTATCGGTACGCCGTGGTGCGGTTGAGTCGCAGCTTCGCGGCTGCCTCACCAGCGGTCAGCTCGGGGGCGTCGGGGCCGAACAGTCGCAGCACTTGAGCGGCGCGGGTGACGGCTTGGATGTCTCCCTGCGCCCCATTCGGCGCCGGCTCCGCGCCGCTGGCGAGCTCGTCTTTTTTCACTATCCGAACCTCCCGCTCACTTCCCGGCCGTCACCCTACCCAGCGTATTAACACATAACCGTGCCGCGGCCTCCTTGACAAGTCGCATCGTGAACATGAAATGTGGGATGTGAACCTGAGGAGGAGAGATGACTGCCGCGTCTGCCCTCGCCAACATCCTTGACGGCCTGGTCGACATGCACTGTCACTCAGGGCCGAGCCCGTTCCCGCGTCGCTTCGACCACGTCGACGCCGCTCGCGACGGGGCCCGCGTGGGAATGCGGGCGATGGTGGCGAAATCGCACCACCACAGCACCGTGATGGACGTGCTCGCCATGAAACCCAGGCTGGAGTCAGTCTCAGCCCAGGTGTACGGCGGCATCGCGCTCAACACCTGGGTGGGTGGGATCAACCCCGACGCCGTCCAGCTGTGCCTCAACCTCGGTGGCAAAGTGGTCTGGTTTCCCACCAACTGCTCGGGTCGCCATATCGACTGCCACCCCGAGTTGGCCGGCTTCCCGACTCCCACCGTGGAGCTGAACACCACCGTGGTCCCGATGACCGACGAGCGGGGCGACCTGATCCCGGCGGTGCGGCAGGTGCTGGACCACATCGCGGCCTCGGGCGCTGTCCTCAACGCCGGGCACTCGCACCCCGAGCACATCACGCAGCTGTTCACCGCCGCCCGTGACGCGGGTGTCGACAAGATGGTCGTCAGCCATCCCGACTTCGTCATCGGCGCCGATGTGGGGCTGTGCCGGGAGCTGATCTCCCTGGGCGCGGTGATCGAACACGAAATGATCATGTACCACCCGGACGGCCTGGGTTGGGACGTGCGGCAGCTGTTCACCTGGATCGAGCAACTTGGTCCGGAGAACGTGGTGCTCTCCTCCGACCTGGGTCAGGCGACCATGCCGAAACCGGTCGACGGCTTTCTCGGCGTCGCCGAGCATCTGCTTGACCTCGGCCTGGATCCCAAGAGCCTGCGTCAGATGACAGTCGACACCCCTGGCCGCCTGCTGGGCCTGGACCCCTAGCCGTACGAGCGCGGGCCAGCCCAGCCGAGCGAATGCCAGCCGAGCGACCCGGGCAAAGCCAGTGCGGGCCAGCCGCGGCGTCCGGGTTCCACCACATCCAGTCAGCTATCAGATCGGATCATCAATGAGACTTGCCAGCTACCGCTCCGAGGGCCGTGCCCGGGTCGGTGTGGTCCACGCCGACGGCAGCATCTCGGCAGTCGGCGACCTGAACGGCGCCCCCGCCGGAATGATCGACGTCATCGAGAGCTGGGACGAGCTGCGCCCGGCGTTGGCCGGCGCCGGATCAGCCGCCCCTGCCGGATCAGCTGCCGTAGATCATGTCGCGGCACTGGACGCCGAGAACCGTTGGCTGCCGCCGGTGCCCCGGCCGTCGAAAATGCTCGGGGTCGCGCTCAACAACAAGGCGCTCGCCGCGCTCACCCTCGAGGCGTCGCCGCATCCGGCCCTGTTCAGCTACCCGCCGTCGGCGCTCACCGGCCACCACCAGCCGATCGAGCTGCGCGCCGACTACGGGTTGACCCACCCCGAGCCGGAACTCGGAGTGGTGATCGGCAAGCGTTGCAAGCACGTCAGCGTGGAAAATGCGCTGGACGTGGTGTTCGGCTACACCATCGTGGACGACATCACCTCCCCGACGCTGAAGTCGGGTGACACGATGGTGATACCCCGCTCCCGGGCTGAGGGCATCGGCGCGGCACAGCCTGAGGACGGCTCGCCGCCACCTGGGTTCGAGCACGGTGACCTGCAGCTCACGTACCACGCGCGGTCCAAAGGGTCTGACACCTTCGCGCCCTGCGGGCCGTGGATCGTCACCGCGGACGAGATCCCGGCCCCGAACAGCCTCGCTGTCAGCCTGAGCATCGGCGATGAGCTGTGCACCGAGGACAACACCGGCCACCTGATGTTCTCGGTGCCGGAGGTGATCGCGCACGCCAGCTCGTACTTCACCCTCGAACCAGGCGACATCATCCACGTCGGCAGCGCCGCCCGCGGCAAGTACCGGCTTCGGGACATCGACTACCAGGAGCGGCTCGACGCCGTCCGAACCATCGAGATCGAGGGCATCGGCGCCCTTGTCAACCAGATCAGGCGTACCGCCTGAAGCCTCACCCCTGCCAAGGAGCAGCCATGCAGCAACTATCGGCAGCGGCAGCGCCCCAATGGCGCGATTCCCGCAAACGCCTGTTACCGGGGATGGTCGTCGGCACTGTGCTGGAGTGGTACGACCTCTTCATCTACGCGCAGGCAGCCGCGCTCGTGTTCGGTCCGTTGTTCTTTCCGCAGGTCAGCGCGACGGCCGGGTCGTTGGCGGCGTTCGCCACATTCGGCGTCGGCTATCTCGCCCGGCCTCTCGGCGCGGTGGTGTTCGGGCACATTGGCGACCGCCACGGACGCCGGACCGCGTTGCTGGCGACCCTGTTGTTGATGGGAGTGGCGACCTCGGCGATCGGGCTGCTGCCCACGTACGAGAGCGCCGGGTTGGCCGCGCCGGTGCTGCTGACCGTGCTGCGCCTGGCGCAGGGGCTGGGCGCCGGCGCCGAGTACGCGGGGGCCTTCGTGATGGTTTCGGAGATGGCGCCGCGCCAGCACCGCGGGTTCTGGACGTCCCTGCCGGGGGCGGGAATCTACGGCGGCGTGATGCTGTCCGCGGGTGTGGCGGCTGTGGTGTTCACGCTGCCGGAGGCCGCGCTGTTCAGCTGGGGCTGGCGGGTCCCGTTCCTGCTCAGTTTCCTGCTGATCGGGGTGGCGCTGTACCTGCGGCTGCGGGTGGCCGAGACCCCGGCGTTCAAGCAACTGGAGCAGCAGCGCGAGGTGCGCAAGCTGCCAGTGCTCACCGTGCTCAAGAACGCGCCGCTGCGGCTGTTCCTGGCCGTCGTGCTGACCACGCCGATCGCCTTCAACGTGTACGTGGCGCTGACGTACAGCGTCAAGTTCAGCGCCACCCGAGGGCTCAGCGAGACGTACGGGCTGATCGGGATCACGCTGGGCTCGGCGGTCGCCTTGCTGAGCGTCCCGGTCGCGGGGTGGCTGTCGGACCGCTTCGGTCGGCGCCCGGTCTACCTGACGTTGGCCGCACTGTCGGCGGTGATCTCGTTTCCGTACTTCATGCTGCTTGACACCGGGCAGCCCGGGCCCACCTGGCTGGCCCAGTCGCTGCTCATGGGCGCCGTGGTGTTCGCGCTGACGGGGGCCCAGGCCGCGTACCTGGCGGAGTTGTTCGACGCCCGCTACCGGTACTCGGGTGTGGCGCTCTCCCGGGAGATCAGCACCGCGGCGCTGTCCGCACCGGCGCCGGTGATAGCCATCTCGCTGGCTGCGATCAGCGGAGGGGATCCGTGGCTCACCGCCGGGATCATGGTGCTGATCAGCATCGCCTGCCTGGTCGCGGTGTGGGTGCTGCCGGAAACCCGGGGCCGGGATCTGGCGCCTGACGGGGCCGGTGAACCGATCCGGCGCCAGGGTGAATCGGTCATCGGGAAGGAACACTGAACTGAGTCCCCCCACGCGGTGAGGGCCGGCGTCCACCGAGGACGCCGGCCCCTGCCGCGGCTAGGACACGTACGACTCGAGGCGCTTGGCCCGAGACGGGTGGCGCAGCTTGAGCAGCGTGCTCTTCTCGATCTGGCGGATCCGCTCCCGGGAGAGACCGAACTCGCGACCCACCTCGTCCAGGGTGCGTTGCCGTCCGTCGTCCAGCCCGAACCGGAGCCGGATCACTTCCTGCTCCCGCGGGTTGAGAGTGGAGAGCACGCCTTCCATCTCGTGGCGGAGCAGACCGTACGAGACGTTGTCCTGCGGGTCGGACTTGGGGTCCGCGCCGCAAACGAAGTCGGACAATGCGCTGTCGCCATCCTCGCCGACAGCTTGGTCCAGGCTCACCGGCTCGCGGTCGTACGACAGCAGCTCGATCACCTGGAATGTGGGAATGCCGAGAGTTTCCGCGATCTCATCGTGGCGTGGCTCATGACCGAGCTGCATCGCCAGCTCCCGGCGGGTGCGGACGATCCGGTTCACCTGCTCGACCATGTGCACCGGGATCCGGATGGTGCGCGCCTGGTCGGCCATGGCGCGCGTGATCGCCTGCCGGATCCACCACGTCGCGTACGTGGAGAACTTGAATCCCTTGGTGTAGTCGAATTTCTCCACCGCGCGGATCAAGCCCAGGTTGCCCTCCTGGATCAGGTCCAGGAACGCCATCCCGCGACCGGTGTACCGCTTCGCGAGCGAGACCACCAAACGCAGGTTGGCTTCCAGCAAGTGGTTCTTGGCGCGCTCGCCATCGCGGGTGACCCAGAGCAGGTCGCGGCGGCCTTGGGTGGGGAGCTTCTCCTCGTTCTCCTCAGCGATCCGCAGCCGCTCGGTGGCGTAAAGCCCGGCCTCGATCCGCTTGGCGAGCTCCACTTCCTGCTCGGCGTTGAGCAGGGGCACCTTTCCGATCTGCTTCAGGTACGCCCGCACCGAGTCAGCGGACGCAGTGAGCTCAGCGTCTTTGCGCGCCTGGCGCAGCGCCTCAGAGTCCTCGTCGTCCCAGTCGAAATCGTCGCTTTTGTCCGAGAGCTCGATCGGCTCGTCGACCGCCATGCCTCCGTCGGGGGATTCGCCGCTCGCCCCGCCCTTGCCTGACTTGTCGGCCTTGGAACCGGCCCCGTTCTTCGAGACCGCCACCTTGCGACCGCGCTTGGCCGGAGCCTTCTTGGCGGGCTTGGCGGCGTCGCCGTCGAGGGCATCCGAGTCGGTGTCAGGCGGCTCCGCGGCCGACGGTCGGGCCTGGCTGACCTTGGTGGCCTTCGCGGTGGTGGCCTTCGAGGCCGGCGTGGCCGAACGAGCCGCCACCACGCGACGCCGAGAACTGGTCGCCGAGCCATCGACGACGACTGTGACGCCGGCTTCGGAGAGCGCTTTGAGAATTCGTTTGCCTTGGGCTGGCGTCATTTCCGCGCCGGCCATCACGTCAGCGACTTCTGCCGAGGAGATGTGGCCCCCTCCAGCGGCAGCGCGTGCCACGAGGGTCTCGGTGAGTGCGCGAACGTCGGTGCCGGTGGTGCGGCGTGGTTCAGTCACGAACGACCTTTCCGAGGTGAGCGTGCACAACCGGTCCGTACGGACCCTTTTCAGACCACCCAGCCTAGACAAACCGAGCCATACGTGAGGCTGGTAAGCCCAGTCACCGACCCGGTCTGACTTTGTCTGGGAAGCCCCCGCGTGGCAATACGTCACATGGGGCAGGCGTGAATTGTAGCGCCGGCTTGCCGGGATCATCTGCTTCCCGGTCGGCGTGGTTGCCAACCTGGGCCTGAAAGGATGACCGGGTGGCGATCAGGCGGGAGTTACTGGGCCTTGCGGTGGAGCTCGCGCGCACGGCCGGCCAGCGGGCTGTCGAGATGCGGGACACCGCGATTTCGCAGGTGTCCACCAAGAGCACGCCCACTGATGTGGTCACCGCAGCCGACCGCGCGGTCGAAGCGCTGATCCTGGACTCGTTGCGGCAGCGGCGTCCGCATGACGACGTGCTGGGGGAGGAAACCGGTTCCCACCAGCGGGCTGCCCAGGAAGCGGGCAGGGTGCGATGGGTGTTGGACCCGATCGACGGAACCGTGAACTACCTGTACGGCATCCCCTATTACGGTGTGTCGCTGGCTGTGGAGGTCGAAGGCGAAGTGGTGGCGGGGGTGGTTCGCAACCCCGTCAGCGGCGAGGAGTGGACCGCGGTGCGCGGTGAAGGCGCGTACCGGCAAGGTCGGCGGCTGGTCGCCTCCCAGGTGACAGATCTCTCTCAAACGCTGGTCGCGACCGGCTTCGGGTACCAGCCCGCCAGGCGCGCGCACCAGGCGCAGGTGGTCGCCTCGCTGCTGGAAGAGGTGCGCGATATCCGCAGGCTCGGCGCCGCCGCGCTCGATCTCTGCCATGTCGCCGAGGGCAGGGTTGACGCCTTCTACGAGAAGGGGCTGGCACCCTGGGATCTGGCAGCCGGAGGCTTGATCGCGGCGGAGGCTGGCGTGCTGGTCACAGGGCTGCGAGGCGAGCGGCCCGGAGCGTTGATGACCTTGGCGGCGCCTCCGTCAGTGCACCAGAAGCTGCACGACCGGCTGGTCGCCTTGGATGCTGACGCTGGGCCGTGAGTCGCCTCTCGCTGTTTGTGGCAATCAGCACATTCCGGACTCAGCACATGACGGGGCTCGGCGCCTGCGGGGCTCAGCACATTCCGGGCGGGGGTGAAGGGTCACCGATCAAGCGCAGCGCGTCGTTGACCTCCGCCGGCGTGGCCAGCTGCCGGAATTCCATTCCCAGCACCACGTCCACCGTCGAGCCGGTGCGTTCCACGTCAGGCTCGGGCTGCGCGTCGGTGAAATACGCCCGCAGCAGATGAGCGCTGCCGAGTCCCGCTGGGCCGTAGCGCAGCTCCGCGGAGCCCTTCACCGGCGCCGGATCCGGATCATTGCGGACCTTTCCGACTTGGAAGCCCCGTGTTTTGAGCTGTTCGGCGACTGAGCTGGCCAGCCCGTCCTTGTCGGTGTCGTTGTAGACGTTGATCTTCACCTTCTTGGACGCCGGGATCGCGGTCGCGGCGGGCACAGCCCCTTCCGGGCAGGTGTGCTCAGGGCGCTCAGCCACAGATTGGCTGTCCCGCACTATCGCCCAGATCACGAAGCCGGCCGCCACCGCGACCAGCGTGCCCATGACCAGCAATGCCCGCACTCGTGACAGTGTCATCAGCGACGCCCCCGGTTTGTCATGGTGGATCAGATTAGCGTGCTACATAGTCTCCCGAGTCCGGTGTCACCCCGCGGCGAAATCGACGGCGCGGCGGCGGGTGCGCGGGGATTTAGTCGCCTATCTTGTGTGTCGCCTCAGTCACAACGGGAACAAGCTACGGGTGCGAAACGTACTTCCTTCGAGAGGAGAGGTAAGGTACCCGGCTCGTCATGGGGCGTTTCCGCGGTCAGTGGTGGCACACTTGCCGATCGCGGGTATGACAGCGATATGCAGGGAGTTGTCGTCTGGCGTTACACCGGGCGAGACATCAATACGGGAGTGTGACACGGATGGCCACGGACTACGACGCGCCGCGTCGCGACGAGGTCGAGATGGGGGAGGACAGCCTCGAGGAGCTGAAGGCCCGGCGCGGAGACGCGCAATCGGCCGCCGTCGACGTTGACGACGCCGAGTTGGGGGAGAACTTCGAGCTGCCCGGTGCTGACTTGACCGACGAAGAGCTCACGGTCAAGGTGCTGCCGATGCAATCAGATGAGTTCCGTTGTTCTCGCTGCTTCCTCGTGCACCACCGCAGCCAGCTGGCCGTCGAGCGCAAGGGCGAGCCAATATGTCGGGAGTGCGCTGCGTGACCTGACCGACCGCACCGGGAGTGCGCATATGTCGATGCCAGATCGTCCTTCACCTCACGAGCCGATCCCGCAACCGCCCGCGCCAGATGGCTCTGCCGCCCCGCAGCCCCAGGAGTCCGCTCCAGGCAGCGGGTCGATGCCGCAGACTGCCGCACAGTTGGCGGACGAGACTCTGCCGCGGGCTGAGCTTCGTCGACTGATGGGTCGACTGGTGTCGCAGACTGCTGAGCACGCGCGCAGGGCAGGCTGGCAGCAGCGCCCGCGCGTGATCATGGGTGCGGTGACCGAGGTGCTGGCCGAGGTCGCCGGGCGGCTCCGGCTAAGGGATGTCAACACGCTTCGGGCGCACCACCCCGGGGTCTCCGACGACGAGCTGGCGAGCCGGTTGATCCGTACCGCAGCGCGTGCCACAGCCGCGATCGGCGGGGCTGGTGGCGGGATCGCGGCGGTGGAGTGGGCAGCGCCGCCCACACTGCTCACCGCTCCGGTGTTGCTGACCGCCGAGACCATCGCGGTGGCGGCCGTGGAGCTGAAGCTGATCGGCGAGTTGCACGAGGTGTACGGCACGCCGGTGCGTGGCCCGGCGGTGCAGCGCGCTACGGCGTTGCTGACCGCATGGGCGCAGCGGCGTGGCGTGAATCCGTTGTCGGGCGCACGTGGCATGGGCTCGGTGCTCTCCACCGCCGCCCGTAGGGAGCTGCAGGACCGACTGCTGCGCCGATTCGGTCGCAATCTGACGACCTTGGCGCCGTTGCTCGTGGGCGCGGCGGTCGGCGCCGAATTGAACCGGCGCGCCACCCGGTCGATGGGAAACGCGGTGCGTGATGACCTGCGCTCCAAGGCCCTCCTGAAGATTCAGGCACAGCGTTCTTGACGCTGACTGGCGCGAAGGCGGGGGACCGCGGCGTCCGGGCTGCTAGGGCTTGTCCTGCCCCCATGTTTCTGCGGTCGCCTCTTGGGCTGCCTGAAGCGCCGTGACCAGGTGATCGGGGGCACGGGAGCTGATCACCCAGTACGGGGTCGGATCATTCGGATCGCGCAGGACCACCTTCACCGCGCCCCGTACCCAGGGACGCTGCACCACAAAGGCCAGCGGGTGCGCGTCAGGCCCCAGCAGCTGCC
>JBOGDL010000274.1:0-4914 GCA_050701815.1 Micromonosporaceae bacterium
TAGGCTGACCCGATGCAGATCATCAAGGATGCCGGGAAGTCAGCCGTTCCGACCGATGCGCCGAACCACTTTGTCGAACACGTACGCAGCGACAGCCTCTCGGCGGGGACGTACACGGTGCCGGTTGGCGGCGTCGACGATCAGACCCCGCACCGCGAGGACGAGATCTACCTGGTGACCGCAGGAAAGGCACGCGTCGTCACGGATTCTGGCGGCGGGTTGGTCAGCCAGGGCGACTTGATCTTCGTCCCGGCGGGCGAGTCCCATCGCTTCGTGGACGTCACCGAGGACCTGACGCTGCTGGTGTTTTTCGCGCCGCCGTACAGCGGACGCTCTGAGTAGGTGTCACGCTGGAGCCACTGACACCGGCGGCAGGCACGGAGGGCAAGGAAAGGTCACCGGCATGCGCCACGATGAGCCCGACCCCACGCCGGAGGTGGACGACATGACAACTGCCGCGATTCAGGCTCACGGCCAGCCGTGGACCGAAGAGGCCTACTTCGCACTCGGCGAGACCCGGGACCGGATCGAGCTGTTCGACGGGAGCCTGATCGTGACACCTGCTCCCAGCGGCCGACGCCAGCATGCCTCGCGCAAGCTTGCCAACGCCGTGGAAACGCCCGCAGCGGAGCAAGGGCTAGAGGTTGTCGAGGCGGTGAATGTCCGCCTTGGGACCGGTCGGGTGGTCATCCCCGATCTGGTGATCGTCCCCGACGTTGATCAGCCAACATTCGACGCCGCCGAGGTGGCCCTGGTGTGCGAAATCGTCTCACCCAGCAACGCGGGGCACGACCGGCTCTTGAAGTACCACCTGTACGCCGAAGCCGGCATTCCCTGGTACCTGCTGGTCGAGCCAGACAGCGAGACGCTGGCGCTCACCCTCTTCCGGCTCGAAGACGGGCAGTATGTCGAGCACAGCGTCGCCAAGGGCGGCGAGCCGTTGCGGATCGCCGAGCCGATCTCGGTGACACTCAACCCGGGCGACCTGCTGCCCCAGAGCCGGAAGGGCGCGCGATGAGCGATCAACAGCCGCTGTTGCGGGTGGTGCGCGGCGCCCCCACCGACGAGGAGCTGGCCGCGCTGACCGTGGTGCTCACCGCCCAGGCAGCATCCGCCGCCGCCGCGAGCAGCGCGGCGCCTGAAACTCGACAGCCCTGGCGCGACAAGGCCCCCATGATGCGGGCGCCATTGCATCCTGGCCGCGACGCATGGCGCACGTCCGCCCGCCCCCGCTAAAGCACAACGGCCGCTCGACACAGCGAGCCCGCTCGACATCACCAGAACCCGCTCTAGGCCCACTCGACACAACCAGGGCTGTGCCGGCAGCTGCCGGCACAGCCCTGAGGCACATCCCGAACCGCTACCCGCGAGCCTCGTCGAGCACCGAGACCAGCTGATCCACCGCCCACTCCAGCTCCTCGCCGGTGACCACCAGCGGCGGCGCGATCCGGATCGTGGAGCCGTGGGTGTCCTTCACCAGCACGCCGCGCTCAGCGAGCCGCTCACATGCCTGACGCCCGCTCATCAAGGCCGGGTCGATGTCGATCCCAGCCCACAGGCCACGGCCACGCACCTCGACCACGCCCTTGCCCACGAGCGACGCCAGCCGGGTGTGCAGCTGGTTGCCGAGACGCTCGGCGCGGGCCTGGTACTCGCCGGTCGACAGCAGCCGGATCACCGCCCGGCCAACCGCGCAAGCCAACGGGTTGCCCCCGAACGTGGAGCCGTGCTGACCGGGACGGAGCACCCCGAGCACGTCGGCGCCGGCGACCACGGCGGACACCGGCAGCACCCCGCCGCCGAGCGCCTTGCCGAGCACGAACATGTCGGGGACAACGCCGTCCTGCTGGCAGGCGAAGGTGGCCCCGGTGCGACCCAGCCCGGACTGGATCTCGTCGGCGATGAACAGCACCCGCCGCTCGTCGCAGGCCCGGCGTACGCCGGCGAGGTAGTCCGGGGGCGGTGTCAGCACCCCGGCCTCACCCTGGATCGGCTCCAGCAGCACGGCTGCCGTGGTGTCGTCGATCGCCGCGGTCAGCGCGTCCAGGTCGCCGTAGGGGACCACCCGGAACCCGGGGGTGTACGGGCCGTAATCATCCCGCGCGTCCGGGTCGGTGGAGAAACTCACGATCGTGGTGGTACGCCCATGGAAGTTGTTCTCCGCGACCACGATCGTGGCCTCACCGGCCGGCACGCCCTTGACCTGATAGCCCCATTTGCGGGCGACCTTGATCGCGGTCTCGATCGCCTCCGCCCCGGTGTTCATCGGCAACACCATGGAGTCGGCGGGCATCCCGGCGGTGGCGGCGAGAGCCGACAGCTCCGCGCAGAACGGACCGAGCTGATCGTTGTGGAACGCGCGGCTGGTCAGCGTGAGCCGGTCCAGCTGGTCACGCGCCGCGCTCAGCAGGGCGGGGTGGCGGTGCCCGAAGTTGAGCGCCGAGTACCCCGCCAGGCAGTCCAGGTAGCGACGCCCTTCGATGTCGGTGACCCAGGCGCCGTCAGCTTCGGCCACCACCACAGGCAGCGGGTGGTAGTTGTGGGCAGTGACGCGCTCCTCGAGCGCCACCGCCTCCTTGGTGACGACGCCGTTGTCCGCCGAGGCGGGCGTCCCGGCGGACTCGCCCGCCGGCGTCGTGAGGTTCATCGAATCTCCAGCGTGCAGCACTTCGGTCCACCTCCAGCTTTGCGCAGCTCTGACAGATCGACCGTGACCGGCGTGTACCCGAGCGCTTTCACCTGCTCGGCGAGCCCGGTGGCTTCGGCGCACAGCACCACGTTCTGGCCGTCGGCGACGGCGTTCAGGCCGAGCACCGCGGCGTCTGCCTCGTGAGCGATCAACGCGTCCGGGAACAGCTGCTTCAGCACTCGCTGGCTGCCCTCGGAGAACGCGCCCGGGTAGTACGCCACGCTGGTGCTGCCGCCACCGAACGGGAACAGCGCCGTGTCCAGGTGGTAGAAGCGCGGGTCGACCAGGCGCATCGTCACCACGGGCAGCCCGAAGAACTCTTGCGCCTCGGAGTGCGCGGCCACCTCGGTCCGGAAACCGGTGCCGGCCAAGATCACCCGTCCCACCGCCGTGTCGACGATGAGGTAGTCGCCTTCGCCTTCGTTGGTGTATTTCGGCGCCTGCACCGCAAAGCCGGACGACTCAAACCAGGACAGGTACGCCGGGCCTTCGGCTGCCCGCTGCGGGTTGGCGAACTGGGCGCCGTACACCTTGCCGTCGATCACAAAGGCGCCGTTGGCGGCGAACACCATGTCCGGCAGCCCGGGGATGGGGTCGATCAGGTCCACGGCGTGGCCGAGACCCACGTACGCCTCGCGCAGCTGCGACCACTGCGCGATCGCCAGATCCACGTCCACGGGAACGGTCGGGTCCATCCATGCGTTGATGGCGTACTCAACGGTGAAGTGGGTGGGCCGACACATCAGGTAGCGCCGCTGCTGCGCCGCCGAACGCGTTGACTGCATCTGGTGCTCCTCCAGGCTCGGATCAGCGCGACACACCGGCGCGCGGATAGGTGGATGCTCAGAAGGCTAAGTCGCCGCTGACAGGCTGACCATTGCTTCTCATTGCTTCTGATGAGCAGATCATTGCGAATTCGTACGCGATATCAGCGATTCATTAAGCGTTGATCATCCGTCCGATCACCTGCTTTCGGCCGCCTCCCGCTGTTGCGATAGGAAGGCGTGCATGAACCCTGCGTCACACGCTTCGGCTCACCAGCGGCTCATCCTCGCTTCCGCGAGCCCGGCCCGGCTGCGCACGCTGCGCGTCGCCGGAATCGACCCCGAGGTGATCGTCAGCGGAGTGGACGAGTCCGTCGTCACCGAGCGGGATCCAGGGCAGCTCAGCCTCAGACTCGCGCAGCTGAAAGCGGAGTCGGTGGCAGCGCTGCCGCAAGCCGCTGACGCGCTGGTGCTGGGGTGCGACTCGGTGCTGGAGTTCGACGGCGAGGTCTACGGCAAGCCAGCCAGCCCCGAAGACGCGGTGGCGCTCTGGAAGCGGATGCGGGGCCAGGTCGGCACGCTGCACACCGGGCACTGCGTCATCGACACAGCGGCTCCCGGCTCCGGCTCCGGCTCCGGATTCCAGGCCTCGGCCGCGGTCGCCGCCACGCTGGTGCGGTTCGCGGACGTGTCAGATCACGAGATCACCGCGTACGTGGCCACGGGCGAGCCGCTACGAGTGGCCGGCGGATTCGCGATCGACGGACTGGGGGGCGTGTTCGTGGACGGCGTCGACGGCGACCCCGGCACGGTGATCGGCCTCTCGCTGCCGCTGTTGCGCCGCTTGCTCGGCGATCTCGGACACTCGATCACCGAGTTGTGGCGGCGGTAAGTTCAAACCATGACTCTCAGGTCACTCACCATCACACCCGAGCTACACCGCTACCTGGTTGACCACAGCACTCCTGCCGATCAGATCGCCCGCGACCTGATCGAGGAGACGTACCAGAAAATTCCCGACCAGGCCGGCATGCAGGTCGCCCCGGAGCAGGCCGGGTTCCTCACCCTCATCACAAAGATCATTGGCGCCCGGCACGCGGTCGAGGTGGGCACGTTCACGGGCTACTCGTCCCTCGCGATCGCGCGTGGGCTCGCCGAGGACGGCCATCTGCTCTGCTGCGACGTGAGCGAGGAATGGACGTCGATCGGGCGTCCGCACTGGAAGCGAGCCGGGGTTGCGGACCGGATCACGTTGCGGATCGCGCCGGCGCTGGAGACTCTGCGTGCGCTGCCGGCTGAGCCGTACCTGGATCTTACGTTCATTGACGCCGACAAGCCGGGCTACGTCAGTTACTGGGATGAGATCGTGCCTCGCACCCGACCGGGTGGGGTGATCCTGGTGGACAACGTGCTGTGGAGCGGACGGGTGGTCGAGCAGCCGGACCAGCAGCCGGACACTCT
>JBOGDL010000275.1:0-3087 GCA_050701815.1 Micromonosporaceae bacterium
TGCTGGGCACTGATGGCTGGGGTACCAGGACTCGAACCTAGACTAACTGGGCCAGAACCAGTCGGGCTGCCAATTACCCCATACCCCATCGGCGCTCTCGCACCGGGACATGACTGTACCCGACGCCGCCTGTAGATCCCAATCGGGATACCCGCATCACTCGGCCATTCCCATCAGCAGCTCCGGCACCTGATGGAGGCTCGTGGCTCGAAGCACACGATCCGCCGCTGCCGGCGTGATCCCGCCCTGGTTGGACTCTGGCTGAGCATCGGAATCGGCCGAGGCCAGTCCGGCACGATCCAGCCACACGCCCATCAGGCCAGCCTGCACAGCGCCGAGCGCGTCCACGTCCCACTTGTCGCCCACGTACGCCGCCTCGTGGGGCCCCACTCCGAGTGCGCGGCAGCCAGCGAGGAAGATGCCGGGTTCCGGCTTACGGCATTCGACTGTGTCCACACCGATCACACACGCGAAGCGATCCAACAACCCGGCCCGAGCCAACTTCTTTCGCTGGTACGCCGTGTCGTTGTTGGTCACCACACCCAGCTTCACACCAGGAGGGGCGCCGGTCGCCAACGCTGGGCTGGCATCGCCGGGCCGCGAAACGGCCCCAGGGACCTGCGAGGCAGCCCCGCGAGATCGCGAGAAAGCCCCGTGCGACCCCGCAGCCCCGTGCGACCCCGCAGCGGCGAGGCGGTCCAGGCACTCTGCCACATCGTCGAAGGGCACCAGTCGCCGTTCGTGCCGCTGCCGGTAACCGGCGAACCACTCGTCGAGCTCGGCCTGCGACGACACCGGCGGTTGCCCGGTCACGGGTTCCAGCCAGCGCAGCATGTCGTACGCCCGTGCCCGGCGCTGCGACTGGTAGTCCAGCTCGCCCGCCAGGTAGCGATCGAAGTGCCGTTCCATCAGGGCGTGCCAGTGTTGGGCCCCCTCCTCGAGCAGGTCCGCCGGCGCACCCAGGTCACGCAGGTAGTGCGCGATCCCCGCCCGTTCCGCTCCGGAGTAGTTGATCAGCGTCTCGTCGACATCGAAGAGCACGGCGAGAATCGGCATGGCCGCGTCAACTAGCCGAGCGCGGCGCGCAGCCGCTGCAACGTACGCTCCCGACCCAGCAGCTCGATCGACTCGTACAGCGGAGGCGAGACCGTACGCCCGGTCAACGCCACCCGAAGCGGCCCGAACGCCTTACGCGGTTTCAGGCCCAGGCCGTCCACCAGAGTCGCCTTCAACTCCGTCTCGACAGCGGCCGCATCCCAGTCGGCCAGGGCGTCAAGAGCGGTGAGGGCGGCCTCCAGCACGGGCGCCGCGTCCGGCCCGAGCGCCTTCGCGGCGTGATCGGGGTCAGGCTCGAATTTCTCCTCGTCCACCAGCAGAAACGCCAACATCGTGGCGGCCTGGGAGAGCACCGTCACCCGCTCCTGGACCAGCGGCGCGGCCGCCTCCAGCAGCGCCTGCTCCGAGCTGGTCGGCGGGTCCGCGATCAAGCCGGCAGCGGCCAGGTGCGGCACGATGGCGGCAGCGAAATCGGCGGGCGCCAGCAGCCGCACGTGCGCGGCGTTGATCGCCTCGCACTTCCTCTCGTCGAACCGGGCCGCGTTCGGGCTCACCCGCGCGATGTCGAACGCCTCGACCATCTCGTCCAACGTGAAGATGTCCCGGTCCGGGCCGATCGCCCACCCCAACAGCGCCACGTAATTCAGCAGCCCAGCCGGCAGGTACCCGCGAGTCCGGTATCCCAGCAGATCCATCCGCGGGTCCCGCTTGGACAGCTTCTTGTTGCCTTCGCCCACCACCAGCGGCAGGTGGCCGAACTCCGGCGGCCCCGAGCCCACACCCACCGAGGCCAACGCCCGGTGCAGCGCGATCTGGCGCGGCGTCGACGGCAGCAGATCCTCGCCGCGCAGCACGTGAGTGATCCCCATCATCGCGTCGTCCACCGGGTTGGTGAGTGGGTAGAGCGGGTCGCCGCTGGCGCGCACGATCACGAAGTCGGGCGTGCTGCCGGCCTTGTAGGTCACCTCGCCGCGCACCAGGTCCTGCCAGGTGATGTCCTCGTCGGGCATCCGCAGCCGCAGCACGGGGGTGCGGCCCTCGTCCCGGAACCGCTGCTTCTGCTCGTCGGTGAGGGTGCGGTCGTAGTTGTCGTAGCCGAGCTTCGGATCCCGGCCGGCGGCGTGGTGCCGGGCCTCGATCTCCTCGCCGGTGGAGAAGGACTCGTACGCGTGGCCGCCCTGCACCAGCTTGTCGATCACCTCGGTGTAGATGTGGCGCCGCTCGCTCTGTCGGTACGGGCCGTGCGGGCCGCCGGTCTCGGGGCCTTCGTCCCAGTCCATGCCCAGCCAGCGCAGCGCTTCCAGCAGCAGGTCGTACGACTCTTGGGTGTCACGGGCGGCGTCGGTGTCCTCGATCCGGAACACCATCTTGCCGCCGTGATGCCGGGCGTACACCCAGTTGAACAGCGCGGTGCGGGCCAGCCCGACGTGCGGCACCCCGGTCGGGGACGGGCAGAAACGGACACGGACCTCACTCAAGGTTCACCACCGGGTTGATCAGGGAGCCGATGCCATCGACCCGCACTTCGACTCTGTCACCGGCGACGATCGGCTCCACGCCGGCGGGGGTGCCGGTGAGGATCACGTCGCCAGGCAGCAGCGTCATCACGTGCGAGACGTAGGACACCAGGGTCGCCACGTCAAAAACCATGTCTTTGGTACGCCCGAGCTGGCGCACCTCATCGTTGACCTCGCAGCGAACCTCAAGGTCGGAGGCGTCCATCCCGGTGACGATCCAGGGACCGAGCGGGCAGAACGAGTCGAACCCCTTGGCCCGGGTCCACTGCGAGTCAGCGCGTTGCAGATCGCGAGCGGTGACGTCGTTGGCGCAGGTGTAGCCGAGCACGCTGGCCATGGCGTCCTTCTTGTCGACCCGCCGGGCGCCGAGCGCCCCGATCACCACTGCCAGCTCTGCCTCGTGCTCCACCCGCTTGGACTGCACCGGGAGCTTGATCGCGTCCTCGGGGCCGATCACCGACGTGGACGGCTTCAGGAACAGCAACGGCTCCGCGGGCACCTCAGCGCCGTGCTC
>JBOGDL010000276.1:0-2521 GCA_050701815.1 Micromonosporaceae bacterium
GACCAGGCCAGGGAGTCACGTACCCCGTCTTCGATGGTTTTCTCCGCCTCCCACCCGAGCAGCCGCTTGGCCTTGTCGCTTCGGGTGTAGCACCCGATGACGTCGCCGGGGCGGGGGCCGGCTTCCTCAATCTTGGCCTCGCCCGCCAGCACCGACTGAAATGCGTCAACCAGCTCTCGTACGGTGACGCCACGCCCGGTGCCGAGGTTCAGCACCTCGTGCCCTTGCCGTCCGGGCAGCACCTGGTCGAATCGCCGCAGCGCGAGCACATGCGCCCGCGCCAGGTCCCAGACGTGGATGTAGTCCCGAATTCCGGATCCATCGCGGGTGGGCCAGTCGGTCCCGGTGATGACGAACGGGTTGCCGGTGCGGTGCGCCTCGATTAGCTTGCCCAACGCGTGGGTGGGGGCGGGAACCTGCAAACCGGTGCGCAGCTTCGGGTCGGCGCCGACCGGGTTGAAGTAACGCAGCGACAGCACCCGCAGCGGCTCCGCGACGGTGGTGTCAGCCAGGATCCGCTCCACCATCATCTTTGAAGCCGAGTACGGGCTCTGTGGATTCACCTCGGAGGACTCGTCCACCGACAGATCCTGGCCCGGCTGGTAGACCGCGGCTGAGGAGCTGAACACCAGCCGCCCACACCCGAGCCGCAGCAGGTGCTCCACCATGTCGACGGTCTTCGACACGTTGTTGCGGTAGTACGCCAGCGGCTGCGCCACCGACTCCGGCACCACGATACGAGCCGCGCAGTGCACCACGCTGGAGATGTCGGGGTGGTCGGCGAAGATCTGGTCGAGCAGGGCGCCATCGGCGATGTCGCCGCGGTAGAAGTGGCGGTCGACCGTGAACTCGGCCCGGCCGGTGCTCAAGTCGTCCAGGATCACCGGGGTCACGCCAGCGTCCAGGCAGGCTGACGCCACCGTGCTTCCGATGAACCCGGCCCCACCGGTCACCAATGTCTTCACCGACAGCCTCCTTGACTGTGTCGCCGTGCCCACGTCGTGTGAATGATCGCCGGGCGCCGCCCGCTGCGGCGGAATAGGGTCGTTGCAGCCGGACATCCCCCGGAATCACATTCTCCAGCCTGGTACGAACCTCCGACGGAGGTGGTCAATACCCAGGAGAAAGCGGAATATTCGGCCACCCGCTGAGGTATGGCGGGCCACCCGCCCGGCCCGGCCTTGCGGGGCGGCGCCGCGGGGCCCCCGGGTGGAACTGCTGCCCGGTTGTCGCCCGCAATGACAGGTCCGCACACGTAACGGCAGATCTGCGCCCGGCACAACTGCCCTGCGCACGAGTGGCTAGGTCACCGCCCACGTGGCCGGCCGGCGACCCGGAAGTCCTCAACGCCGGGGGGCTTGTCTGCGACGATGGGACATGGCCAGTCAGCGCCAACAGGTGCTGCGCAACCCCGAGCGCTACCAGTGGGAGAAGGACCGGGTACGCCTGTCCGCAGCGGCCCGCCGAAGCACCGGGGCCGCCGAACGCGACACCGGTCTCTCCCGTTCCGAGCTGCGCTTCGCGGCGGAGTACCGGACCATTCCCGCGACACCCGAGCTGGCGAAGCAGTTCGGTGTGGTGACGGGCGAGATGCTGCTGCAGCGGATCTACCGGACCTTCTGCCGTGAGGAAGACGCGCCGCTCGGGCTGGTCTACTCGTACCTCTGCCACGACTTGGCTGCCCAGAACCCGGCGCTGCTGGATTCCCGTAACGAGCCTTGGCCAGGAGGCACCCAACACCAGCTCTTCACCCTCGGGATCGAGCTCGACCGGATCGTCGATCACCTCAGAGCGCGTCCGCCCACCCGGTACGAGTCCGCCGCGCTGTGCGTGCCGGCGGGCAACGCCGTGCTCACGTTGCACGCGGTCTCCATCGCAACCAGCGGACGGGTGGTCGAGGTGTCAGAGGTGGTGGCGCCAGGGGACCGCACCGAGTTCGTTTACACCACCGCGCTCGCCAGGTGGACGTGACGCCGGCGCCCTACGAGGCCCGGGGAAGTCGACTCAGTCGACACTCCGTGGCGCTGTTGGCTCAAGACGTCGAACCGTGGCGGGGAGTAGTTTCACCGAATGGCTACAGCGAACGTCACCGTGTCGCTCGATCCTCAGGTCATCGCCATGGCAAAGGATCAGGCGCGAGCGGCCGGCATCAGCATGTCGGCCTGGGTCGCGCGCACGATCCGATCCGCGACCATCGCTGAGGCCGCCCGCCGCTACGAGCAGTTCGAGAACGAGGCCGATGACGCTGAGGCGATGGCGGCGTGGGACGAGGCTGGCGCGTCTGACCAGCTCGGTCGACTGGCCGGTGCGGAGTGGTGAGGCAGGGCGAGATCTACGACCAGAAGGTGGACGGCCGACGCTACCGGGTGCTTGTGGTCAGCAAGGACGCCCACAACGAGGTGCGGGCGCCGTGGGTGGTGCCGGTGCGTCATGGCGCCATGGACGCGCCGCCGTACCTGGTGGCGTTGGTGGATGCTGATCCGCTCGGCGGCACTGCCGACATCGACCGTCTGGACCGGGT